>JBNMND010000153.1:0-12680 GCA_051274975.1 Planctomycetota bacterium
AACGGTTGAGATGCTGCCTGGCCTGTCTTCTGTCGTCGTGACGCCGCTTCACTACCTCGAGAGCGGGCGGCAGTCGGTCCGGGCCTACTTCGATATGCGACCTGAGCTGGGCGAGATCGCCGATCGATCGATGGCCGCGTGTGTCCGGCTCGAAGTTCGAGTCGCCCAGCAGGGATCCACCTACTCCGAAGTGCAGGGCAGCGGCTTCCTGATCGCGGGCGGACGGTACGTGCTCACCTCTGGACACTCACTGACCAACTCGAACCCGGTGAGCATCAAAGTCACGCTAGCGGATGGCCGGGCGTTCGATGCCAAGGTAGTCCAGTCAAGCTTCGATGAGTTCGCGAGCACGAACATCGACCTCGCCCTCCTGCGGCTCGATACCGAGGAGGAACTTCCCAGCCTCGAGATCGGGGAACCCCGCTCAGGCGATACAGTGTTCGTTCTTGGTTATCCCGGCAAGCACGGGCTTAACCAAGCCGGCTTGGTCGTTTCGGGCCAGGCATATAGCAACGAATCACTGAAGCCTCTAATCACGGTTGCCGTGATCGACGGCGCCTCACCGATCGCGATGAGCCCAGTCGCTGGGTCAGTGCCCACTGGCGGCATGAGCGGTAGCCCAGTCGTCAATTCGAGCGGACGCGCCGTCGGCATTTTCAATCAAGTCGTGACGACCCCTGGGCGGGATGGCGTCACGTACTCCTGCGGGGCTTCGTCGTCATTGGAGTGGTGGTCGAAGATCTCTAAGGTCGTGGGGCAGTGAGCTGCGCCCGTCAGATCAATTCCTAGCATCGCGAGTATGCTTGCGACGTGCGACAGAGCGCTAAGCAGTCGTAGGTCGGAAGGGCTCGGGTGATGGAATCGCGAAGAACGAATGGCATTGCTCTAGGGCAGTGGGCAGTTCATAGGCTTGTGCCCGTGTGATGTTCAGCGACGCAAAGGCGAGGCTGCGTCCGGCAAAGCGACCCTACGCATCAGGTGATCTTCGACTGCTGAAAGCGTTGCCCTGCTTCACAGTCAGTGATTGCCTTTCAGGTAGGCAACGATGTCAGAAGACTCGTGCAACCAGGTGTCTTCGCTATCGCTGGTGATGCGCAGGCAAGGAACCATGCCCTTCCCCGTGGCCGCGATCAGCTCCTTTCCATATTCTGGATGGCTCTCTTTGTTGCGTAGTTCAACAACGAGATTGTTCGCTTCAATGTGGTCGATCACCTTGATACAGAACGGGCAGGTGGGGCCGTAGTAGAGAGCTAAGTTAGTCATGTTGATGTCCTCTGTGCTTTGCGTGCAGCACTAATGTTGTGTGCTTGTGCGACTTGGTGCAGGTTTCGATTATCAACCCTGCACCGGGGTCCGCATGGTCACCAGCTCCTCTGCAGAGGTCGGGTGAATGCCAATGGTTGCATCGAGTTGCGCCTTGGTTACGCCAACCTTCATGGCAACCGCAAAGCCCTGAATGATTTCCCCCGCGTCGGGACCAACCATGTGGATGCCTAAGACCTTGTCGGTCTTTTTGCAGACAATGATCTTCATCATGGTGCGCTCTTCCAGCCCTGAGAGCGTGTGCTTCATGGGCTTGAACGCGGAGCGGTAGATGTCGATTTCGAAACCCTGCTCTTTGGCGTCGTGCTCGGCGAGTCCGACGGATCCGCAAGAAGGCTGGCTGAATACCGCGGAAGCCACGTTGTCATACATGGGCTTGGTCGGGTTGTTCTTGAACAGAGTCTCGACAAGCGCCATGCCCTCGTGCAGTGCCACGGGTGTTAGGTTGATGCGATCGGTTACATCGCCAATCGCATACACGCTGTCGGCTGAAGTCTTGGAGTATTCATCAACGAGAACTACGCCACGCTCGTTGGTCTCTACGCCCGCTTGTTCAAGCCCAAGGTTCTGCGTGAGTGCGGAGCGCCCCGTTGCGTAGAAGACAACATCAGCCGTATGCGTGGTTCCGTCGGTGAGGAGGCAGGCTAGGCCGTCATCGGTTTTTTCGATCTTCTCGACGTTGACCTTGAAGCGTAGGTCGACTCCCTTCTTGATCATCTCGTCACGGAGATGGGTGCGCACGTCGATGTCAAAGCCGCGCAGGAATAGCTCGCCGCGATAGAGCTGGGTAACCTGGGAACCCATGCCATTGAAGATGCCCGCGAACTCCACGGCGATGTAGCCGCCGCCTACGATGAGCACGCGCTTGGGCTGCTCCTCAAGGTGGAAGACTCCGTTGGAATTGGTGGCATGCTCAGAGCCTGGGAAGCTAGGGACGTCGGGCCAGCCGCCGACCGCAACCAGGATGTGCTTGGCGGAATAGGGCTTGTTTCCCACCTGTACGGTATGCGCGTCGACCAAGTGAGCGCGGCCTTCGATAAGCTCGACGCCAGCGTTATCCAGAAGGTTTCTGTAGATGCCGTTGAGCCGAGCGATCTCTGCATCCTTCTTGTCAATTAGGTGCTTCCAGCTGAACGAGCGATCACCGACATGCCAGCCAAACCCTTCGGCTTCCTTGAAGGCTTCGGCATAGTGAGATGCGTAGACCAAGAGCTTCTTCGGAACGCAGCCTACATTCACGCAGGTGCCTCCGAGATAGCGTTCCTCGGCCACTGCAACCTTGGCGCCGGTTTGCGCGGCCATGCGGCTGGCGCGCACGCCTCCCGACCCGGCTCCAATAACAAACAAATCGTAATCGTATTTAGACATAAATTGACGGTAGGCGCTTCTGATGGCAGAAGGGCCAAACTTCGTTAGCACGATCCGGGTGTCGTGACCGCGGAACTTGGCGACGTTGCGCCGGCGGGCGGATCGCGGACATTCAGAGCTTCTTCCGCTTCCAGCCACCGCGGCGGAACATGATTACTACCGCTGCCGCAAACAAGCACTCCGCAATCGGGATCGCCCACAGCACCCCGGATGGACCCCATTCAAAATGGAAGGCAAGCAACCAAGCGAGCGGTAACTGCACGACCCACATCGTCCAGAACGTGATCCACACTGGCGTCTTGGTGTCGCCGGCGCCGTTGAACCCCTGCATCGCCACCATGCCCCAGGCATAGAAGATGTAGCCCGATGCGACGATCCGCACGGTGTCGAGCGCATGACCCTGCACCTCGGTGCCGCTGGCAAACGCGAAGATGATCGGTTCGGGGAACAGTTCCATCACCAGCGTGACCATGGCGAGGAACCACATGTCGTACCAACCGGTCAGCCAGACCGCCTGCTCGGCACGGTCGGGTCGACCCGCGCCTAGGTTCTGCCCAACCAATGTGGCGGCCGCGTTGCTCAAGCCCCATGCCGGCAGCAAGGCGAACAGCAGGATGCGGATTCCGGTGGTGTAGCCGGCGCCGGCTTGCTCGCCGAAGCTGTTGATGAACAGCGTCAGGAACATCCAGCTAGTCGTGCCGATCAAGAACTGGCCGATCGTGCCGAACGACACCTTGGCCATCTCCCACATCGGCTTGAGATCGAAGGTGACCAAGCGTGGCAAGCGGATGCGGCCGTTGCCACGTGTCAGCAAGTAGAACTGGTACAGCACCGCCGTCGTGCGGCCAATGCAGGTCGCAACCGCGGCGCCCTCGACACCCATCTGCGGAAACGGTCCGAAGCCGAAGATGAAGCACGGATCGAGGACCAGGTTGATGCCGTTCGAAACGGTCAGGACTTTGAGTGCCAGGATCGGATCGCCGGAGCCACGGAAGATCGCATTCTGCAAGAACAGCAATGTGATGATGACCGAGCTCAACAACGACCACCTGGCGTAGCCGCTGCCAATTTCGACGACGCGGTGGTTGCCGTCGGACATCAGCGATAACAACTCGGGGGCGAAATACGCACCGGGAATTGCGAGTGCAGTGCCAACGACAAGAGCAAGGCCAATCGCCTGACTGCCGGCCTTGGCCGCACCGTCGAGGTCCTTCTCGCCAACGCGTCGCGCGATGAACGCTGTGACCGCCATGCCGAGGCCGAACGCGATCGCATAGACGAGCGAGATCACGCCTTCGGTCATGCCAATCGCGGCAACTGCGGCGCCGTTGGTCGGGACCGAACCGTGGAGGCCGTCATCGATGCGGTTGACCCACCAGATGTCGACCAGTGCGAACAGCGACTCGAGGCCCATCTCGAGCACCATTGGTACTGCGAGTAGCAGGATCGCCGATCGCAGAGCCAGCTTCGTGTAGTCGTGCTGTTCGCCACGCAAACTGCCGAACACGTTGGCGAAGATCGATCTCTGTGCGATCTCTTCGTCGCTCGGTAGTTGGGGACTGCTGTCGGCCACGATGCTCTCCTTCACCCGCCGGAAGGCGTTGTGCGCGGGAGCTTACCAACTCGGGGCCCAATGCCGGTATCAGTTCGTAGTGGCGTGCAGCATCGCGCGTTCGCGGTGCCACAGTCCGAGCAGCCCGATCGACGTGCATAACAGCAGAATCAGCGCGCGTGCTCGGCCACCGTCGACGGCGATCGTGGTGTCTGAGTCGGGCGAAATGGGCATGATTAACGCGTTGGTTGGCGTGGCCGCCAATGCTTCGACATCAATCTGTTGCAACTCGCTGACGTCGCTCGCCCGCAGCGCGGCTCGCGTCGCGTATCGTTCTTCGCCGGTCGCCGTTGACCACAGGCGCGTCACCGCGTCGCGTGCGGCAATGGTCGCCCACGGGTGTTGTGCATCTGCCGCGCGGATGATCGCGGGCAGCTCGTTACTTGCGCCATGACGAACCAGCGCTTCGATCGCTGTGAGCCGAACTTCATCTTCCGCATGCAGCAACGCCCGCAATGTGCGCGTATCCAATTCGCGATCGGTGCGTCCGAGTTGCCGTGCGGCTTCTGACTTGTCGGCGTCGCGTGCGGCAAAGGCGCGCAACGACAGCGCCGACAACTCACCGCAGCCGTCGGCGATCGCCAACGCCAAGAAGGTCATTGGCAACATCAGGCCGCCGCCACTGCGACCGTATACGTGCAGTTTATCGCCGAGCCTTTGCGCTTGCCACGTGGCATCGCCACACAAGGCTGGGCCCAAGCGAAGCAGCGCCGAACGTGGGTCGTTGTCGAGCAGGCCGCCGGCTAGGTGGCCCGTGATCACGGCAACGGCAAGCGTGCGCGAGGTGCCAACCAAGTCGGCTTCGATCGCGTGCAGTAGTTGTTGCCAGCGCGGTGGTAATTCGAAATCGTTGGGCACGAACCACTGTTCGCGGCCGTTGGTTTCACAACGCCAGAGAATCTGTGGAGTTGGGTCGGCTGCCGAGAAGCTGCACGTGCCGATCGCGACGGCGCCTGCTGGCACGACCACCTCGGTCTTGCGGATTTGCAAGCCTGCGGCCGACAGCGATAGCGAGAAGGACTTGCTCGGATCCAGTCCTTCTGGCCACTGCGGTAGCGTCGGCAAGAACTCATCGCACAGCCACGCAATGGCCGGCACGTCGTTGCGATATTCGCTGGCTGCGATCGCTGCGTGCAGTTCTGGGCTGACGGCGTTCGCCGGAGCCTGGCCGGCGAGCATCGGCGCGAGCAAGCAGGTTGCTACGCCGGCTTGCCAGAGCTTAATACTAGCGAAAGAGTTCATCCTCGGGAGTCGCGTCGGCCGGCACGGTTTCTTCGCCGTCTTCATCCCATCCCGTCGTGTCGTATTCCGGTTGGTCGTCGGCTTCCTCGTCGTCGTCGAACGCGTCTTCGTTGAACTCCGCGTCGTCTTCGTCGTAATCTTCGTCCTCGTATTCGCCGTATTCGTCGTCGTATTCCTCTGCGTGCTCGTCGAGGTATTCGTCGGACGGCTGCACCATCGCGGCGGCGTTAATGGCATCTTCATCGCGAGCTCGGCGGCGGGCTACGCGGCGCACCATCCACAGCAGTAGGATCAATACGATCGGAGTTGCACCGACCAGAGCTTGCTGCGTTGGCACGAGACTGTGCCACCGCGTGGCGGTGCGGGCCCACAGAGCCTTCGCGTTCGAGGTCGCGAGTTCGACGTTGTCTTTCGGCGGCGCCTTGCCATCGTGGCGGATCTGTGCGATGGCGACTTCGATGAGCGGGCGCAGTTCGTTGCCTTCGCTGCCGAGTCGGCCTTCGAGGGCGGTCAAGGCGCTCTTGCTGTCGAGTTCCGTCAAGCGCGTGATCGCGTAACGGCGGAGCATCGGTTCCTTGTGAGCGAGAACCGCGACTAGCACGGTTGTCTCGGCCTTGCCGTCGAGCTTTGGCGACAGCATTTGGAATGCGTAGGTCAGTGCTTCGCCGTTGCCGGCTGCCTTGCCGTCGTTGATCGCCGACGACATGCGTAGCAAGTGCTCGCTCGCGTCAAGATCCGCCAGTGTCAGCAGCGCTGCCTGCACGTCGGTTGCAGATTCGTCGCTTTCGAGCTTGCTCGAAGTGCCGAGCAATTCGAGCAACGGCTCGATGGACGTCGGCCGGCGCAGTTTACCTAGCAGTTGCACCGCGACGGTTCGCACCCGGCGGTCGGTGTCGGCGAGGGTTTCGATCGCTAGTTGCGTCGACGTCACATCGGCGGAGATGCGAATCGCCTGCAGCGCTTGCAGTCGTGCTTCAGGGTGTGGACTGTTGGCCGCAATGGCCGCGAGTTGTGCTTGATGCGCCGGGTTCTTGTTGTTGCCAAGTAACCAGGCGGCGCGAGCGGCGACGTCGGCATGTGCGGCCATCGCTAGTTCGGCCAACACATTGGCATCGGCGGCATCGCCTGCCGCCTCCGCAGCCGCCAGGATCTTGCGAGGATCTTGGTCCCCGCCGGGATCCTGTTCACCCGGGATTTGAGCACCCGAGTTCTTGGCGGCACGGTTCGCTTGTTTGACAGGGTCCTGACCCTGAGCCGTCGTCGCGGGGGCGGTTGCCGCCGGCGGCGAAGGTACCGCGGTATGAGCCGCGGTAGCGTTCGTGTTTGGTTCTTGCGCTGAAACCAGCGACAGCAGACAGAGATTGATCAGGCCCATCAGCATCCTCACTTGGCAACTCTCATCGGTTGTGTGAGCGGGATCGCTACAGTCAGATCCTGGTCAAGCCAGGAGGCCGTGCGGTTCGATATTGAGACTGGGAAGATGTCTATCGCCGTGAATACGTCAAATGGATGCCGTCCGAGCCCTCGGATGGTCGTCAACACCCCGCGCCTGCTGGTTCGAAACGGGAGTTTCTTACTGGGAATCTACGTGCTTGTGCTGCTTGTTGGCGGAGATTCTTCACTCGGTGTGTTGCTGGCTTCGACTGCCTTGATTGCCATGGGCGTTGAGCGGTGGGGCGTGGGGGGCGAAGCTGCGAAGTCGTTGGAAATCGTCGCTGCCGCGGCCGAAACCGAAGGCAAGCGTGATGCGATCGCGCAGGTGATGTCGCTCGAACTCGCCTACGAACGATCGCGGTCGGTGCTCGAGGCACTGGGCGAAGGCGTGCTGGTCGTCGATGAGGCCGGCGAGATTGTGCTAGCCAATCCGGCGGCAAACATTGCTATGGCGGTGCGAACTCGCGAGCCCGTTGGCCGCTTGCTGTGGGAAGCCTTGTCGCCGGACCTCGCGGTGCGCGCCCGAGATGCCTTTCAGGCGATTCGCGAACGCTCGAGCAACGAAGAAGAGCTGCCTGTGATTCGCTACTCGGGCATCCCTTGCTACGACCGCGTGTTCGATATGACCGCTGTCGAAGCGACGTCGCGGCGCACTGGTAAGAACTTCGGCACGGTGTTCCTGATCGTTGACAGTACGCGCACCCACGAATTGCAGCGCATCAAGGATCGCTTCCTGTCCAATGTGTCGCACGAACTGCGCACGCCGCTGACCAACATCTGCGCCTACTCAGAGATCCTGTGCAACATGATGCCCGGGGAGTCGGCGGAGTGGCCCGACTTCGTGCGCATCATCAACGAGGAAGGCGTCCAACTCAGCGACCTCGTCAATGGCATGTTCGACTTCTTGCAACTCGAGAGTGGCGAAGCGGTGTTCACCAACGAACCGCTCAACGGAGCCGAGGTCGTCGAGAAGGTTGTCGAGGTGCGCAAGTCGAAGGCGAAGCGGCGCAACATCACGGTCGCGTTCGAAGCAAGGGAGTCGGCGCCGGTACTGTTTGCGGATCGCACGCGCCTACAGCAAGTCACCAAACACCTGCTCGACAACGCGATCAAGTTCTCGCCGGAAGGCGGCACAGTCAGCGTCACGGTAAGCGGCCGACAGGAAGGCTGGGAACTGCGCATCGAAGATACGGGGCCTGGCATCCCAGTGGATGATCGCGACGCTGTGTTTGAGAAGTTCAATCAGTTGCCCGACCAGTTGACTGAGAAGCCATCGGGAACAGGCATCGGCCTCGCAACCAGTCGCGCGATTGTCGCGCGCTTCGGCGGCCTGATCTGGTGCGAGGATTCGTCGATGGGCGGCGCCAGCTTCGTCGTGCTGTTGCCTGCCGAGGGCCAACCGAAGCTGGCTGGCTTTGCTGCAGGCACCGGCGCCGGCGGCGGTTTCTAACGAAGCGCCCGCTGCGGCTACTGGCCCCAGTCGTTACTGCGAAGTCAGCTTTTCGACTGCCGGCGTCAGCGACAGCATGCCCGCCTTCGTGCCTAGCGCCAACGCTTCGTCGCGCGGCATCTTGTCGAGCCAGAACGCCTTCAACGCGAACATCGCGCCAACGCGATTGCTGCTACCACAGCTGACCAGCGTCGTGCCGGTGGTTTCCTTGTTGATGAATTTGGCGAAGGTCTCAACGTTCTCCCGGGTCAGGCCGTCCTTGCCGGCGATCTCCAAACGCACGAACTCGACGCCGGCGTCCTTGGCGCGTTCTTCTTCCCAACCAGTGTTCTTCTCCTTTGCCTGGCGAAGGTGCAAGACGCGCGATACGCCGGCCGCCTTGAGCGTGTCGAACTGGGCTTCGGTTGGTTGGCCCGAGCACAGCACGTTGTCGAGCGGCGCGGATTGCTTGTAGAGCGTGAGCTTCGTGGCTGCGCCGGCCGTGTTGGTGGGAGAGTTGTCAGCTGTATCCGGATTTTCCGTGCCGCTGCAACTCGCGAGGGCGCAACCGAGGACACCTGCCAGCAGGAACATGGGGAGGGGCATTCGAGTCATGCGCATATCGTTACCAGATGCAGGCCCTAGAGAGAATCGCGGTTGTTGCTCGGCGGCGAGTCGGCCATCGTTGCGGCATGATCCGAGTCGTTTCGAGGTTGTTGCTGACGGTCCTGTTGGGAGCTGCGCCGCTGTGCGCCCAGCAGAGTGACTGGTTGTTGGATCCGTCGCCGTATCGCGCCGAGCTGCACGAAGAAGGCAAGCAGATCGTGCTCGAGAACGGCTTGCTGCGGCTGCGCATCCAGCAGCACCCGCTGGCTCTGGTCGGCATCGAGCAAATAACGTCCGGCCAACAACTGTTGCGCGCGGCGGCGCCGCTCGGCGAGTTCACTCTCAACGGCAAGGTCGTGCGCATCGGTGGCTTGAGCAAGCAGCCGAACCACGCGTTCTTGTTGCCGGAATGGCTCGACGACATGCCGGCGGATCCTCTAGCGATCGAAGCGCCGGCGGTGTTGGCTGACACTGGCAACATCGAAGAACGGTTTGGTTGGAAGCGCGTGCGGCATTCGAGCCAGCTCGCCAACTGGCCGCCGCCCGGCAAGCATCTGCACTGGCAGATCGACGCGGGCGACTACGAGGTCTCGGTGCACATCGAGCTCTACGACGGCGTACCAATGTTTGGTCATTGGCTCGAGTTGCGCAACAAGGGCGAGAAGCCGATCGAAGTCGACTCGTTCACTTCGTTGCGCTTGCCGATCGTCGAAGCCGAGTCGCGGGTCGAACCACAACGCAGCGGCGTGCACTTGCCGAATATCTACGTTGAGACCGACTATAGCTTCCGTGCGATGAGCGGTGCCGATGGCAGTTCGCATTGCGTGCGCTGGTTGACGGATCCGGAGTTTGGCACGCAGGTCAACTACCGCAAAGAGACGTTGTGTCTACTCGAGGTGAAGCCAGACGTTGGCCCGGCCCAGACCGTCGCAAAGGACAAGACGTTCTCGACGTTCCGCACGTTCGTGTTGGCGCCCGATAGCGAAGACCGAGAACGGCAGTCGCTGGCTCAGCGGCGCATGTATCGAACGTTGGCGCCGTGGAGCACCGAGAACCCGCTGATGATGCACGTGCGCAGCGCGCAGCCTGACAAGGTGCGAGCCGCCATCGATCAGTGCCAAGCGGTTGGCTTCGAGATGGTCATCCTGACGTTTGGCAGCGGCTTCAACATCGAAGACGACAGCAAGAAGAACCTCGATCAGTGGCGCGACATTGCCAAATACGCGCACGATCGCGGCATTCAGATTGGCGGCTACTCGCTGCTCAGCAGTCGCAAGATCCAGCCGGAGACCGACAACTGCATCAACAAGGAGACCGGCAAACCTGGCGGCCAGGTCTTCGGCCACGCGCCGGCGTTGGCGAGCGCGTGGGGGCAGGCCTACTTCAAGAAGCTCTACCACTTCTACGCATACACCGGCTTCGACCTGCTCGAACACGACGGCAGTTACCCGGGCGATCACGATGCGATGGCGCGACCTCCTTTGCAGAAGGGCTATGACGATTCGCGCTGGGTGCAGTACGGCATCATCACTGACTTTTATCAGTGGTGCCGCGCGCGCGGCATCTACCTGAATGTGCCGGACTGGTACTTCCTGCAAGGCAGCAACAAGACCGGCATGGGCTACCGCGAAACCAACTGGTCGCTACCGCGCGGCCAGCAAGTGATCCATGCGCGGCAGAACCTGTTCGATGGCACGCGCGAGAAGAACGCCGCGATGGGTTGGATGTTCGTGCCGCTGACGCAGTACCACGGTGGTGGTGCCGCCGCGACGATCGAACCGCTCAACGAACACACGGACCACTACCGCCGCATGCTGACGAGCAACCTAGGCTTCGGCGCGCAAGCTTGTTGGCGCGGACCGCGTTTGTTTGACGGCGACGCAACTCGCACGCTCGTGCAGCAACAGGTCGCGTGGTTTAAACAGTACCGAACTATCCTTGAGAGCGACGTGATCCACTCAAGTTCGCGCCGCGCCGACGGTCAGTCGCTCGACTGGGTGCTGCATTCGAGCCCGGCCAGCGATCCGCCCGGCATGCTGATCGTCTACAACCCGACCAGCGAACCGCTAAAGAAGGTGATTCCGCTCAACCTCTACTACACGGGGCTGACCGGGCCGGTTGCGGCGACCGACAAGCAAGGCAACGTCTACGAGTTGCGCTTGGACCGCCGCTGCCACAGCGCCATTGAGGTCGACGTGCCCGCCGGTGAATCCGTCTGGTTCACCATGCGCTAGTCCAGACCGTCAGTACGGTGCCAGGACAAACAACAACACGTTCGCGCGTCAGTGGTGACACGAATCCGCTGCGGAATCGCGGGCTCCGGTGCGTGGCGTGAGGACCATTTCTCGTTAAGAATGCTGTCACCGGCGGCGGCCGAATGTGTTGTTTCTTGTCCTGGCACCGTACTAACCCCATCCTGTGGCGATGAGCAGTCGCGACTATATCCGCCAAGAGAGCGCCTTTGGTGCGCACAACTATCACCCCCTCGCTGTTGTCATCGAGCGCGCCAGTGGCGTTTGGGTGTGGGACGTCGAAGGCAAGAAGTACATGGACTGCTTGGCGGCTTACTCGGCCGTCAACCAAGGCCACTGCCATCCGAAGATTATCGATACGCTGAAAGAGCAGGCGACCAAGTGCACTCTGACGTCGCGCGCGTTCTACAACGACCAGCTCGGCCCGTTCTACCAGCAGCTCAGTGAGTTGCTTGGCTATGAGAAGGTGCTGCCGATGAACACCGGCGCCGAAGCGGTCGAGACCGCAATTAAGGCGGCGCGCCGTTGGGGCTACCGCAACAAGGGTATCGCCGATGGTCAAGCCGAGATCCTGGTCTTCGGCGGCAACTTCCACGGCCGCACGACGACGGTGGTTGGATTCTCGAGTGACGAGGCCTACCAAGCGGACTTCGGTCCGTTCACGCCGGGCTTCAAGATCGTGCCCTACGGCGATCTCGCCGCTGTCGAAGCTGCGATGAACGGCAATGTCTGCGCGATGCTGATCGAACCGATCCAAGGCGAAGCCGGCATCATCATTCCGCCCGCCGGTTACTTGAAGGCGCTTCGCGACCTCGCCGACAAGCACAACTGCTTGCTGATCTGCGATGAGATCCAGGCGGGCCTCGGTCGCACCGGCAAGATGCTTTGCTGTCAGCACGAGAACGTTCGTCCGGACCTCGTGATCCTCGGCAAGGCGTTGTCAGGCGGCGTCTACCCGGTCTCAGCCGTCGTCGGCGACGACAAGGTGCTGTCGGTGTTTGAGCCGGGAAGCCACGGTTCGACCTATGGCGGCAACCCGCTCGGCGCCGCCGTCGCACGCACCGCACTGTCGGTGCTCGTTGACGAAGGCATGGTCGAGAACTCGCGCGACCTGGGTGCCTACGCGCTCGAGCGACTGCGCAAGCTCGACTCGCCGCACATCAAGGACGTGCGCGGCCTCGGCTTGTGGATCGGCATCGAACTGCACGCCGAGACCGGCGGTGCGCGTCCGTTCTGCGAGGCGCTGCGTGACATGGGCATGCTCTGCAAGGAGACCCACGACTACGTGATCCGCTTCGCGCCACCGTTGATGATCAGCAAGGCCGATCTCGATTGGGCGCTGGAGCAGCTTGAGGCCGTGCTCACGGCCCCGCTGCCTGTTGCTAAGTAGCCGAGCTACCGCGGCGGTCGCGTC
>JBNMND010000154.1:0-12644 GCA_051274975.1 Planctomycetota bacterium
TCTTCTTCTTCTTCTTCTTCTTCTTCTTCTTCTTCTTCTTCCTCTTCTTCCTCGACCTCAATCACCGCCTTCTTCGGCTTGCGGCGGCTACGACGAGGCTTCACGACCTCCTCCTCTTCGCCGAGCTCGCCGACACCGGCAGCAGCCACGGCAGGACGACGGAACCAACGACGCATCAGCGGCTCAATGGCCGAATACACGCGTAGGAGGAGTTGCGAGAACATCCATTCGGTGGCGATCAACAACGACAACAGCGCCCCGAACCAGACCAACAACAAACGGCCAGTGCCGCCAAACGCAGAATCGAGCTTGGGCGATACTGTCGCCCCGAAGACACCACCGGCCCCGTAGGGAGTCGTAGCGAACCCCTGGTTCATGCCGTCGTCGCCAGCGAACAAGATCGATAACATGGCCGCGAAGCAGACCGCGCCAAGCAACTTGATCGTGGCGCGCTCGCAACGGCGGCCGACGAACAACAGCATCGCGAACGCCAGCAACAACATGAACGGCACCCAACCGGCAAAGCCGAGGGCGCGTGCGAAACCAAAGGCCAGGTAGTAGCCAACGGCGCCACCGAGGTTCTCCATGTTGCCGCTCGGGATCGACACGGCATCCAAGTCCGCCATCCGGAACGTCGCCAACGCGAGCATCGCGTAGAGCGCGAAACCACACAGCGCTAGCGCCACGACCTCGCGAGATCGCTGCGACAGCCCCGGCAACGGCACGTCTTCGGCAGGCACGAAGCGAGTACCGCGCTTGGTCTTAGGCTCGTCCTGCTTGTTTTGCTTCTTGGTCACATCGACTCCGCGGTCATCAGTTGCCCACCACTTACGCAGCAGATCTCGGTTGTGTATCTCGGTTGCATCTCAGAGGTTGTTCTAAGGGTTTCGCTGCTGCCACAGTTCAACCGCGCTCGCGACAATAATGTCCGCGGCGAGGCGCTTGTCGCAGCGCTCCAAAGCTTGGTCCTGGCCATCCGCATGGCACAGCACGAACTCAGCTTGTTCGCTGCCAATCGTGTCGTGAAGGTTCACGACGACCGCATCGAGTTGTTTGTTGACGATCTTGCGTTTGCCCCGCTCGATCGCCGCCGGCAGCCCCGCCGAAACGGACTCGAGCGCGAAGCCGTAGACGACGCGATTGCGCCCGCCCAAGCTCTTGTTCGCAGCAAGGCCAGCGACGATGTCGGGGTTCGGAGTGAACTCGACGGTGATGTTGCCGGGCTGACGAGCGGGTTTGCCGTGCTCGCGCGACAGCGGTCGCCAGTCAGAAACTGCCGCGGCTGCGATCACCACGTCAGATGTCGCGAATACGTCTTTGGCAACTGACTGCATCTGCAACGCAGAAGTAATCGAAATCACTTTCGCAGCGGCTGGTGGCGCCAACTCGACGGGGCCCAGAATCAGGGTCGCTTGATGCCCTGCTGCTATCGCAGCTTCGGCGAGGGCACACCCCATGCGCCCCGAACTTGCATTGCTCAGGAATCGCACATCGTCGAGATGTTCACGGGTTGGCCCCGCGGTGATCAAGATGCTTACCATGCTCCCACTGCTCGTATGGCCCGCCCGGACCAAGTTCACAACGCGTCCTATCGTAGTAACACTCTCGGGCGAGAGGAGAAAAAACAGCTGGGGCCTCATAGGACATGCGTCGTAAGTTGGTCTCCCCGCATCTCCCCCACACAGTGTCAAAGCTCCGTTTTCTTCCTCTGATCGTCGCCGCCACGCTCACCGCGTGCTACACAGCCCAAGGCAACCGAGCCTGGGCGGACCGCGCCGTGTACAGCGTTCTTGACAAGGCCAACGAAAAGGTCCTTGGCGAGAAGCGTGAGTTCGTCGTCGAACGACCGGTCGATACGCTGCGCAAGCGGCTCATGACCAGCCGAGAGCCCGTGACGCTGACCCTGGCGCAGGCCTTGGATATCGCCGCAGAAAACAGTCGCGACTTCCAGCGCCAAAAGGAGAGCCTCTACCTGTCAGCGCTCAGCCTGACCACGACGCTCAACGACTTCCGGGTCCGGTTTGGCGGCGGCGGCAGTGCCACCGCGGACGGCACCAGCGACACCAGTGCCGATGTCTCGCTGACCGACGACCTGAGCGCTTCGGCGTCGTCGGTAGTCGGCACGCAGGTCGTCACCAACTTCGTGCAGACGTTCATGCGCTCAGTGATCAACGGCGGCCAGTTCGATGGCAGCTCGATCCTGAACATGACGATCACGCAGCCGCTGCTGCGTGGCGCCGGCCGGCATATCGCCCGCGAGCCGCTGACACAATCAGAACGCAACGTCATCTACGCCATCCGCGACTTCGAGCGCTTCCGTTCGCAGTTCGCCATCGACTTGGTCGCCGACTACTGGAACGTCGTCCAGCAGATGGCCGACTTGAGCAACGTCGATGCCAACTACAACAGCCAGACGCTGTCGCGTCTGCAGGTCGAAGCATTCTATAACGCCGGGCGAGTCGGTGTTATCGACCTCGGCCGCGCCAAGCAGGGTGAATACAGCGCCAACGCCCAACAGGTCAGCAGCACGAACCGCCTGCAGTCGACGCTCGATTCATTCAAGCTGACGTTGGGCTTGCCGGTCACCTCGGTGATCAACCTCGACCCGGCAGAGCTTACAAAGCTAGTCAGCCAAGGTGTCGCGGCCGTCGAGCTGACCGAGCAGGATGCCATTCGCCTCGCATTGAGTCGTCGCTACGACTACCAGACAACCGTCGATGAGGTCGAAGACGTCGGCCGCCGCGTGATCATCGCGGACAACGCTCTCAACTTCGGACTCGACTTTACGGCCGCGATCAGTGTGCCGGCGCAACAGGGTTCGGGGCTCGACCTGGACTGGTCGAAGATCAATTGGTCCGCCGGCGTCGATCTCAACCTGTTCCTCGATCGCATTCCGCTGCGCAACGCCTACCGCAGCCAGCTGATTACGTTCGATCAAACGCTGCGCGCACGCGAACAAGCCGAGGACCAATTAACGGCCAGCGTGCGACGATCGCTGCGCGACATCAAGACAGCACTGGACACGTTCCAAATCGTGGCCGTCGCCGTGGACATCGCCGGCCAACGTGTCGAGGCAGCCACCGACCTCTATTCAGCTGGACGCGCGGAGGCGAACGACAAGCTCGACGCACAGAGCTCTTTCCTGCAAGAGCAATTCAACTACAACGCCGCGATCGTCGCCTACGCGATCGCCCGCCTGCAACTCATGAACAATCTCGAAGCCATCAACCTGCAACCGCAGGGACTACGCTTCGATATGACTCTGCCGATGCCCACATCGGCCGCGGAATAAAGACTCCAAGGCAATCCAATGAACAGCCGCCCAAACTATTCGAACGTCGCACTCCTGCTTGCCAGCGTCGCGACATTCACTGCCTGTCAGGCAGAACAGGCCACGACCGACGCAACGGTCAACACCTACACTGTCAGCCGCGAAGACCTACCGATCAACGTCAAGGAAGGTGGCGAACTGATCGCGGTCAATGAGGTGGTTGTGCGCTCGCTGATTGAAGGCAACGCCACGATCCTCAGCCTGATCCCGGAAGGCACCCTGGTGAAGCCCGGCGACAAGCTGGTCGAACTCGATGTCAGCAGCCTCACGGAGAAGCGCGCGACCCAGGAGATCTCGGTCGAGCAGGCACGCAACTCCCTCGAGCAAGCCAAGACCGCGGGCGACATCCTGGAGAAGGAACTCGTCACCAAGAAGAACACGGCCGGCTCCCAGCGCCAGATCGCCGAAATGGAGCTTGAGAAGCTGCTCGGCGCCAAGGATGGCAAGGGTTCGGAGGGTCGCAACGCGGACATGGTGAAGCGCTTGCAAGAGCTGGTCGCAGCGCCGCCGGAAACCGAGATCGCCACCGCGTCCGAGGAAGGTGCCCAGAACCTGATCGCGCAAGTCCACCCGCAGAATTACAGCGGCTTGATCAACAAGGTGCGAGAGCTACTAACGGTCGAAGGCGAAGAAGGCGACCCGCTGGAGCGCGACATGGGCGAGATGGCCAACAAGATTCTGCAGCAAGCCGTCGAGATCCGCCTGGCCATTGCCCAGCTCAAGATCGCGGAAGAGAAGACCATCTACAGTCGCAGCCTTGCGGAGAAGGAGTTCATCACACGAAACGACCTCGCAGCCGATGAACTGACCTACCAGAGCCAAGCATCGAAGGTCACCATCGCATGGAACGACCTTGAGCTGCTAATCAACTACACGCTGAAGAGCAGCAAGATCGAGCTGAACCAAAACCTCGCCAACGCCGAACTCGAAGTCGAGCGCGTCGCCGCGTCGAACAACGCCGAGCGCAGCAACTCGACGTTCGACGTCGGGGCCAAACAGAAGGAGTGGGAAGTCGCGACCGAACGCCTGCAGAACCTCGAAAAGCAGATCGGCAACTCGATCATCTACTCGCCAGGTAGCGGCTTGGTCGTCTACTCCAAGGTCTCACGCGGCCGCGGCGACAGCGAGCCGATGGAAGAAGGCACGAGCGTTCGCGAACGCCAGAGCATCATCATCCTGCCCGACAACTCCGAGCTGATGTGCGAGATCAAGGTGCAGGAAGCCATGATCGGCAAGGTGCGCGTCGGACTGGCGGCACACATCAGCGCCGAGGTTCGCCCCAACGAAATCCTGACCGGCCGCGTCAGCTACGTCGCGCCCGTCGCCGACTCCGCGAGCCGCTATGGTGGCAACGACAAGAAGGTCTACACGACCAAGGTCGTGCTCGATCGCATCAACAACGATGACAGCCTGAAGGCTGGCATGAAGGCCTCGGCAACAATCACCGTCAGAACGGTCGAGAGCGTGCTGACGGCACCGATCCAAGCTGTGCGCCGTGACCGCTCGGTCAACTACGTCTGGAAGTTCACCGCTTCGGGCCCAGTTGCCTCGCAGGTAACGATAGGCGCCAACAACCAGGAGAAGGTCGAGATCTTGACCGGCCTGATGGAAGGCGACGTGGTCTACCGCACGCCACCCGGCGGCCAGGCGGATCCCAAGTTCGACCAACCGACCCTGCCGGAAGTTCGCCCAGCCAAGGAAGGCACTGGCGGCACGGACACGATCCCAGGCAACTCCATCCCAGGCAACTCCATCCCAGGCAACCGAGTCGGTGCAACCCCCGGCGGCAAACGCCCGGAGGGCAATGGCGCAGGCGGAGAGCGCAAAGCACCGCGAACCGGAGGCTCGCGATCCCGCAAGAAGTACCCGGAAATGAGCCCGGAAGAACTCGTCGCAGCGAAGGAACGACTACTCGCGATGCCGGGACGCATGGGCGCCATGCTGGATGAAGACAAACTAACCAAGCTCACCGCGTCGATTGGCAGGATCGTCGACCTGATCGACAAGAAGGATCTCGTCGGTGCCCAGGCGCTGTCCGATTCGATGATGAAGTCGATGCGGTCGGGTATGTCCGGTGGCGCACGCCCCAGTGGCGATCGCCAGGGTGGCGGGCGCAACGGCGGTGGCGGCGGCCGGCGCGGCGGAGAATAAGCAAGTGACCGACAGGGATACTGGCGGCGATGACATCATCGCCGAGTTTGTCGATGTGCACCGCCATTACCAAATGGGGGACAACCTCGTGCGCGCGCTCAATGGCGTGTCCATGCAGGTCCGGCGCAGCGACTACGTAACGATCATGGGCCGCTCAGGCTCCGGCAAGAGCACGATGCTGAACTTGCTGGGTTGCCTCGACCGCCCCACCACTGGTGAATACCGCGTTGGCGGTCGCGATGTCAGCAAACTCAGCGACGACGACCTTTCCGACGTGCGCGGCACCGAGATCGGCTTCATCTTCCAGAGCTTCAACCTGATCCCGCAGCTAACGGTGCTGGAAAACCTCGAAGTGCCGCTGTTCTACCAAGGCAAGGTCGGCCCCGAATCGCGCAAGAAGGCCGAGTATCTTGCCGATCGCGTCGGCCTCGGCCAACGGCTCGAACACCGCCCCCTCGAACTATCGGGTGGTCAGCAGCAGCGTGTCGCGATTGCCCGCGCGCTGATGAACGACCCGCTGTTCCTACTGGCAGACGAAGCAACCGGCAACCTCGACAGCAGCACCGAGGCCGAGATCCTCAACCTGTTCGATGACCTGCGGGCCAAGGACGGCATCACGATCGTCATGGTCACCCACAACCCAACGGTCGCCGTTCGCGCAGATCGCACGCTGTGGCTGAAGGATGGCGAAGTCGAGAAGCTGATCGAGAACCCGCGCCGGCAAATGGCTGCCGCAACTAGTTCACCACAAGCAGAAGAAGAGGTCGCTGGCGATGCCGCGGCCGAAGGAGACAACGCATGATTCGCGACGGTTGGCGCATCGTGCGCCTCGGCCTCAAGAGCCTGTTGCTGCACAAGCTGCGCAGCTCACTAACGACTGCCGGCATCCTGTTCGGGGTCGCTTCGGTGATTGCCATGCTCGCCGTGGGCGAAGGAGCCAAGCGCGACGCGCTGGAGCGCTTTAAGGACATGGGCGTCACCAACCTGATCGCCCGCAGCAAGAAGCCCGCGGAGACCCAGTCCAGTAGTTCGCAGAGCACTTGGTCGGCACTCGCTTACGGCCTGCTCTATCGAGACGCAGACCTGATTGAGCTCTCATTGCCAGGTTCGGAAATCGCACGCATTCGCGAGATCAAGCGACCGATGATGCGTGGCGAGTATTTCCACACATCGATCGTCGTAGCCACAGAACCCTCGTTCCTCGACATCACCAACATGAAGGTGCGCGAAGGGCGGTGGCTAACGGACGTGGACGACAAGCGTCTGCAGAATGTCTGTGTGCTCGGCGAATCCCTCTCGCGGCTGCTGTTCCCATTAGAGAACCCAATGGACCAGACAGTGCTCGTCGGCGGCGGCGACCGCTTCCGCGTGGTAGGCATCCTGCAGGAACAAGGCCGAACCGCAGGTGCTGGCAGCACTCCCTACGACGAGTGCATGTTCGTGCCGATTATGACCTCGCGCCGACGCTTCGGCGAAGAAGTCACGACTAGGGCAGGCGGCTCTTACTCGAAAGAGCGCGTCGAGCTCAACGAGGTCAAGGTCAAGATGCCGGAGTCGGAGCAAGTCGAAGCTGGCGCGCGCATCTTGCGCGACCTGATCGGCAGCAAGCTCAACAACGATGTGGTCGTGACCGTGCCGCTCGAACTGCTCAAGCAGGAAGAGGAGAGCAAGCGCATGTTCAACATCGTGCTCGCGGTCATCGCCTCGATCAGCCTGCTGGTCGGCGGCATCGGCATCATGAACGTGATGCTGGCGACCGTGACCGAGCGCACCCGCGAGATCGGCATTCGCCGGGCACTCGGGGCCAAGAAGAAGCACATCATCCAGCAGTTCTTGGTCGAAGCCGGCGTGCTGTCTGCACTCGGCGGCATCGTCGGCGTCATCATCGGCATCATCCTGCCGACGGTGATCACGCAGGTGTTTGAACAGCGAACCGACGTCATGCCGCAACACGTGGCGCTGGCATTCGGCATCTCGGCCGCGGTTGGCGTTACCTTCGGGATCTACCCGGCTTGGCGCGCAGCCAACATGGACCCGGTCGACGCGCTGCGCCACGAGTAGGAAGCGACTCGCGGCGGCCTGATCAGGTCGCCGCCAACACGCTACAGGCAAGCTCGGCAAGTCCCTCCGGAACCGCGCCGGCATCCCTCGCCGCATCGACGCCAACAGCACCTTGATCGTAGGCGACCACCGCGAGCCGCACGATCGTGATCACCGCGAGTGGCACCGCAGGATCGGTGCGCGCGACCAGACCGTCGCGCCAGCGACGCGCAATCAGCGCACTACGCAGCCAGAAGTCCTCGTGACCGCGTTCGAGCAACCAACGGAAGGCAGCGGGCCCAGGCGAAGCGGCATCTAAGATCGAGCCTAGATCGTGCAATAGCGCCGCGGCGCCAAGATCGGCAAGTTGTTCGACGGGCCAACCAGCACGACGCGCAAAGACCACCGCCAAGACGGCCACGGCCGTGCTGCGTCGCAACAAGTCTTCGTCCTGCTGCAATAGCATCAGTGGCTCAAGCCCTCCATCAATCTGCAACAAGCGATCGACGACTCCTTGGATCACGAGCTTAGCCGTCATCACATCGACACCAGCAATCGCTGGCAGGCCAGCGATCAGGCGGTACTGCAAGAAGACCGAACGCAGTTGCGAGTCCGGCGACTCGATCACCGGCTTGGTGCGCGGCTGCGGCGCCATGATTTCGCCCGATTCGGCTCCGCAGCGCAGTTGCACCTCAATGCCATCGGGCCACGCATCAGGAGTCGTAGTCGCGACCACGTGCTTAGCCCAAGCCATGAGCGAGCTGGCAGCAACATCCGCAGCGAACGCCACACGCGCAATCGATGCGTCGCCCAAGAAGCCAAACAACCCATGCGTCGCCGCAAACGTATCGACACCACTAACGGCTGGAAAGCCGTCGACGATCAATAGCGAGTCAACAAGCTCAAGCGTCAGGCTACCTTCGAGGGTGCCGTAATCGCGGACCGCAACCCCGGCATTCTTGGCTGCCTGGCGCTGCTCTTCGTCACTGCCGGCGCGGCACGCCTCTAGCAGGGACCAAAGCGAGACGACTCCAAATTGCATCGGCATACCATGGAGCGACGTTCGCGCAAACGAACGAACGCCCAATAGAGTCAGGCCTGTTGGCCGACGTGCTTCTCAACGAGTTCGATCAACTCGTCAGGCTCGAACGGCTTGCGGAAGTAGTCCGCGGCCCCCATCTCAGCGCTCTTCTGATGGCCACGCGAGTGCTCGCGCGCCGTGAAGATCACGACCGGAACGCCCGAGGTTTCGGCATCGCGCTTCAAACGCGTCAACGTCTCCCAGCCATCGATGCCGGGCATCATGATATCCAACAGAATCAGGTCCGGCGCCTTCGTGCGCGCCTGCGTGATCCCTTCCTCACCGTTGGTCGCCGACTCAACTCGGAATCCAGCGGCCTCGAGCACCATCTGCGTAGAGACGATGATCAGTTTCTCGTCTTCAATAATCAGAACGGTTCTTTGCATCTCAGGTGCCTTGGTCAGTCTGTCGCGGTTTCCGTCACCACCCCAGCATGCTCGGGTTGGTAGATCGGAAGCATGAATGAGAAATCGGCTCCCTGGCCCAGCTGACTGGAGACTTCAATTTGGCCTCCGTGGGCTTCGATGATGCCGCGTGCGACGAAGAGCCCCAAACCAGCGCCGCCATGGTGCCGAGTTAGAGGGTCTTCAACTTGGAAGAACTTCTCAAATATCCGTCGCTGGTAGCGAGGGTCTATCCCAATTCCGTCATCGCCGACGCAGAACCGGAGGCCATCGCCTTCGGCAACGACAACGACTCGCACGCAACCATCATCGCGCGCGAACTTGACGGCGTTTTCGATCAACGCCTGGCACGCGCGACGCAGGTCAGCGCGGTCGGCAAACAACTGGACGCCTTCGATATCACTGTCGAGCGACAGCGCGACGCGGCGGTCGCGAGCCGGTTGCTCGAACGGCATCAGCATGCCCGCGAGGAAGTCATCGATAGCAACGACCTCTCGGTCTTGCCCGTAGTCTTCTGACTCGAGGTTGCCCAGGTTGATCAGCTTGTCGATCTGATGCTCAAGACGGACCGACTGCTCGCGGATCGACTCGCAGACGTGCACCTGACGGTCATTGAGCTCGCCGACGGAGCCCTTCGCCATCATCGTCGCAAACGTCTTGATGCCCGTCAGCGGCGTGCGCAGTTCGTGTGCGACGATTGACAGGTATTGGTTCTTCAGCTGATCGGTCTTGAACTCCGCAGTGATGTCACGGAGCACCGTCAACGTGCCAGCCGGGTGGCCGCGGTAGTCATGTACGCGACTGGTCATGCACTTGATGTAGAGCAGGTCTTGCTCACTGTCATGGACCTCAACCGTGCGGAAGACTTCCTTCTGCTCTTCGAGGCGCGCATGGTCCTCGACCAACGCATCAAGCAGTTCGTGCTGTCCCTGCATGATGCTGATTGGCTTGCCAATCGCGACGAAGGACTTCATGCCCAACAGGTTCTCAGCGACCGGATTCATCAGCGTGACGTTGCCGCCACGATCGACGAAGACGATGCCGTCCATGATGTTGGTGATGATTGTCATCATGCGAGAC
Organism: Planctomycetota bacterium; assembly: GCA_051274975.1. GTDB lineage: Bacteria > Planctomycetota > UBA1135 > UBA1135 > UBA2386. Next base: position 10,088 of record JBNMND010000154.1, read on the forward strand.
AGGTCGAGGTAGAACGTCTCCTGCGTCTCTTGGAACTTTTCGGCCTGCTGCTTACATCGACGGCGGAGCTCCTCCGACTGGACCCTCCACCGCTCAGCTTCACCGCGAGCGCGAGATCGTGCGTTCACTCGTGAATGCAGCCGTTCCAACAACTTGCCTGCATCGCTCGCAGAACTGGCGGCACCGATCACGCCCAGCGCAGAGAGGGCCATGCCGCGTTCGTAGTGAGCCGGTTGCGGCACGCCATCCACGGCGATCACCATGTCGACATCGCCAGCCTGACAACACTCGTGCAAGCTCTGCAGGGCATCGCCAACGAAGGCGAGGTCTGCGACCACGGCGCGGAGGTCACCGGTAGCTACATGCTCGGCAACCGCATCAATAGATGCAGCAACGACGACCTGCGCGCCGGCTTCGGCGAACCATGACTGCAATCGCGCAGCGCTCGCACCTGTCGCCAGGATCAGGATGTTCGTAGTCGTCGCCATACTCTGCAACCAAGCAAAGACCGACCCGACCCAGTCGGGATTCGCAGCAATCAGGCGGGCTTACGCGCCGCTCTTGATCGCTTGCAGCGCGTCGTCTTCCTTGTCGTAGATCGCGAGGTGCTTCGAGATGCGCATGATCTCGAAGATCTTGACGATGAACGGCTTGATGTTGCTCAAGTAGAGCTTGCAGCTGCGTGACGAGGTCACGTTGTTAGCCACAATGATCAGCCCGACACCGCATGAATCGATGATCTTCACGTTGTCGAGGTTCAGCACGAAGTGCTCGTAACCCTCCTCGATCTTCGCGTTGATCGTTTCCTTCAACGACTCCTTGAGGGAGTCCGTGACATAGAAGTTTAGGCTTCTGTCGTTAAACGAAATGATGACCGTCTTGTCGTCCTTAAGAGCTGTAACCGACAGACCCTGACTCTTCTTTCCAACGATTTCCATAGCGTAACCTCGTGCGCATACCCGGTTGGGTGCGGCGCAGGGTCTTGATCGGCACCGATGGCCGTGTGAGTTGAGTCAGTGATGGAATTCTGCGCACCAGGGCGAGACACCACTCCAGAACCGCCACTCGCAAGGGGGATTCAGTCGCCGCTCGGGATCAGGCCTTCGCCGGCGCCTTCCTGCGCCACCCGCGAATTGCCAGCTTCGCTCGCCCCCACGTCCTGCGGTCCCGGTCGCGCCTGGCTGTATGCCGGCTCCGATTCGGGAGCCAGTGGCGCGATCACGGTGGGCACGATCACTGTGGGCACGACTGTGGGCACGATCACGGTGGGCACGACTGTGGGCACGATCACTGTGGGCACGACGGTGGGCACGACTGCGGGTGTCGCAACCGAGACTCCCTCAACTGGGCGCGACGTAGAGGCGCCGGCGGTGATCTCCGTAGGGACAAGCGATGCAGGAACTGGTGCGGCCGCCACTGCTGCCGCTTCCTCTTCTTCACTTTGGTAGCGGTGCGCGATGTTCGAACGACCAATGCTGGTCAACAACGCCGCACTCTTGTGCATACCAATCTGGAACGCCTTGTTGGCGACACTGGTCACCGATCGCCCAAGCGCGCGCGCCACAGCCAGATTGTCGTGGTCGGGGTAGATCTGACGCAGTTTCTCCACTTCGGCGGAAGTCCAGCGCGGCATGCGAGAACGAACTACTGGCTTGGACTTGCTGCTCTTGCCGGCGCTCGGCGCCTTGTCGACTGCGGCGTTGTTGCACGCGGACTGGAACTTCTTGTCCTTGGCGAGACACATGCGCTGTGCAGCGATCGCGATCTCGCTGCGGCTACGCATCAACGAAACCTCAAGATCCTCGTCCGCACGTGTGCCGTAGAGCTTCTTTAGGAGACGCATCTCCTCACGGGTCCACGAGCCAGACTTCAGTCGACTTCGCAACTCCGCCGCGCGCGAACGAACCTCATTAGCCGGCCGTCCCAGCATTGGTGCCAGCAAGCTTAGCTCAACCGCACCCCACGCCTGGCGAAGCTGCCAGTCGTCGCTATCAGTCCACGCACCCTTGCGAGGAGTCACGCGCAGCAGGTCGAGCGCCTTGCGTTGCACACTGTCCGGCGAGCGACGCAACAAAGCAGCAGTTTGCTCGACACCACGGTGCGGCAACAACAAACGCAGTCGTTCCAACTCCTGGACCGACCAATTACCTCGACGCAACCGATGGCTCACGCGCCACCATCCTTGCTCTCGTGGCTACTGCCATCCGCCGGTTGATCATCGAGCTGCGAGCCGTCCGAACTGCGCAACTGCGCGGCCCAGCGCGGCTGAATCTCTTCGAGCACCAACTTGCGCACAGCGCTGGTCGCGTGCATGGCCAAGGCGCGCGACGCGAGATCCTGGCACTCCTCAAGCGAGAAGCTGCGCAGCATCAACTTGACGCGCGGCAAGAAGACCGGCGCCATCGACAACTCGCGGTAGCCGAGGCCCAAGAGGATCGGCGTGAACCAGTGGTCGCCGGCGACTTCCCCGCAGATCGAAGCGCTCTTGCCAGCTGCCCGGCATGCTTCGGCAATTTGCCACAGCACGCGCAGCACACCCGGATGGAACGGGTCATAC
>JBNMND010000155.1:0-12551 GCA_051274975.1 Planctomycetota bacterium
TTCAGTCATTGATTCGTTAGCTCCGGATCCCGATGCCACGGCGAAGCATCCACACCGCGGCCATGTAGAAGCCGACGATGAACATTGTTAGTACCCCGAACGCGACGCCGATCGGCATGTCGGAGCGACCGAGGATGCCGTAGCGGAAGGCGTTGACCATGTACAGGATCGGGTTCGCGTAGGAGAGTGATTGCCACGGCTCGGCAAGCAAGTTGACCGAGTAGAACACGCCGCCCAGCATGGTCAGTGGCGTTAGCACGAACGTCGGCACGATCGTGATGTCGTCGAAGTTGCGAGCGACCATGGCGTTGATGAAACCGCCGAAGGCGAACGCCACCGAGGTCAGCACTGCCACCGCTATCGTTAGCACGGGGTGCACGATGGGGAGGTCGGCGAACAACAGGGCGACCAGTCCGACCACTGTGCCGATCACGAGGCCGCGAAAGACGCCGCCGACGGCGTAGCCCAGCAGGATCGATTGCGCCGACATCGGCGAGACCAATACCTCTTCGATGTGATGCTGGAACTTGGCGCCGAAGAACGACGATACAACGTTCTGATACGAGTTTGTCAGCACCGCCATCATGATCAGGCCGGGGGTCACGTACTGCAGATACGTGTATCCCTGCATCAGCCCGATCCGGTCGCCGAGAACCGGCCCGAAGATGATGAAGTAGAGGCAGGTGGAGATCACCGGAGGCAGCAACGTCTGCGGCCAGATGCGCACCACTCGGTGGATCTCGCGTCGCACGGTCGTGGCGAAGCCGACCCAGGCCTCGCTGAGCCGGGACCTTTGATCATCGGATACCGAGCGCAGAGTCTGCATCGGGTGCTGGGTAGCCTGATTCCGGTCTTCGGTGGCTTCGGGATTGGTCACGATGTCACCTCGTCCGGCTGGGTGGTGGCGGCAGCACGCCCCTTTGAATCCTCGACGAGTCCCAGGAACAACTCTTCGAGTCGGTTGGCTTTGTTGCGCATCGAGGAGATCTGGATGTCCGCGGTATCGAGCGCGTGGAACAGCTTGTTCAGGCCAACGCCCTTCTGGATGTCGACCTCGAACGAGCCGTCTTCACGTAGGCGAGTAGCGAAACCCGGCAGGGGGGGCGCGCACTCCAAGGGTTGCATCGGATCGAGCACGAAGGTCTCCGTTACCAGTTGGCGAAGCAGCGAGCGCGTGTCGGTATTCTTCACGATGCGACCGTCGTCGATGATCGCGATCCGCTTGCACAGCGCCTCCGCTTCTTCCAGATAGTGCGTCGTCAAAATGATGGTCGTCCCGGCGTCGTTGATCTCCTCGAGTAGCGACCAGGTCGCGCGGCGAATCTCGATGTCTACGCCTGCAGTCGGCTCATCGAGGATCAGCAACCGTGGTCCGTGCACCAGGGCGCGCGCGATCATCAGCCGTCGTTTCATGCCGCCGGATAACGAACGCGACATCGCGGCGCGCTTATCCCAGAGCCCCATCCATCGCAGGCACTCTCCGGCCCGCTCGCGCGCTTCGCGCCACGGGATTCCATAGTAGCCAGCCTGCTGAGCCACGATCTGCAGTGGCGGCTCGAACTGATTGATGTTGATCTCCTGAGGCACGACGCCGATCAGTCGCTTGGCGCCCTCAAGATCTTCGTCCGTATTGATGCCGAATACCTCGATCGAGCCGCCGCTGCGGTTGACCAGCGACGTAACGATGCCAATGGTCGTCGATTTGCCGGCGCCGTTCGGACCCAGCAATCCGAAGAACTCGCCGCGTTGGACTTCCAGATCGATGCCCTTCAGAGCCTGCACGCCATTGGCGTAGGTCTTCTGAAGGCCGCGGAGGCGGAGTGCAGGAGATGTGCTTATCGACACGGTGCGGTCTCAGTTGTCGTCGGTGCTGTTGACGTAGTGATCAAAGTAGATCTGGATCATGGGGCATGTTCCGATGGAAGCGAGGGCGGATGGCGAATCGGTCGACACTCACGTTGGCTCGCGGATGTTGGACATGTGGGATGTCTCGGATGCAAGCCAAGCGATTTCCGGTCATCGTATGCGCGTGTCGAAGCGAGGCCCAGTCGTTAGCTCGGGCAACGCGGTTGGTCTGAATGATCTTGGCTGCGAAGTTTGAGAGCGCGCGTCGCAGTTGACATCGGGGGGCAGGTGGTTCTCGCCGAATGCATCAACCCCCTCTAGGATTCTTGGCGGATCGATCTGAAACGTCCCGATGCAACGACAGAACCCGCATGAAACAGCTCCCCGTCGCTTTCTCTCTGGCCCTCGCACTCTGCACTCAGGCATCGGCGCAGCTCCAGCTCGCCAACTCGTTTGGCGATCACATGGTCTTGCAACGTGACATCGGTGCGAGGGTCTGGGGCACCGCTACACCTGGCGAAACGGTTGCGATTGCCTTCGCTGGTAAGTCGACAACAGCAACCGCGGCTAAGGATGGTCGCTGGATCGCCACCCTACCTCCCATGCCGGCCAACGCAGAAGGTCGGGGGCTCGTCGTGACCGGCTCGAGCGACAGCGTGCAAATCGACGATGTACTCGTTGGGGATGTCTGGGTATGCGGCGGGCAGAGCAATATGGCGTGGACACTGCGCGGATCCCGCGATGCGGACATCGAGATCGATTCCGCCGATACGCCACTCATCCGCTACCTGCGTGTGCCCAATGTCGCGCGCGCCGAGCCACAGACTGACTTTCCAGTCGAGAGCCCGACTCACAAGGATGGCAATTGGCGACTCTGCACTCCGGAGCAAGTCGAAGACTGCACCGCTGTGGGCTACTACTTCGCCCGCCGTCTGCACCGACGACTTCGTATTCCGATTGGAATCATCGACACCTCATGGGGCGGGACGATGGCGCAACACTGGTGCTCCAAGCCAACGCTGCGAACGTTCGCCTCGGTAGACTCCGACTTCGCCAGCTACGAAACCAAACGCAAGCAGTGGGTCGGCGGCGGCAAGCTAGCAGGGGCCAGTCGACGCTACGAGGCCGACGTCGCAACTTGGCAGAAAGCTCGTGAGACAGCAAAGGCCTCCGGAGAGCGCGAGCCAGGTCGACCCAACAAGCGCAATTACGAGAACCCAGCACACCTTGCGCACCCGGGAGCGATGTTCGACGGTGTGATTGAGCCAATCAAGAACACGGCTCTGCGGGGAGTTGTGTTCTACCAAGGCGAGAACAACTCATTCGGAGAGAGTTGGAAGCCCTTCTCAAGCACGTTCCCCGCCGTCATCCGCGACTGGCGAAAGGCATTTGGAGTCGCCGACTTGCCGTTCTGCAATATTCAGATTGCCGGCTGGAGCACGCGTCGCTCGATGACCTACGACATGAACCACCACACTAACATAGTGCGTGAGGTGCAGCTGGATACCTGGCAGAACACAGACAACACCGGACTCATTGTCACCTACGACTGCAACAGCAACGGCAGCATCCACCCAGGACGCAAACAACCCGTCGGGGAACGCACGGCGCGTTGGGCGCTAGCCAAGGTCTACGGGGTAACAGACAGTCGCAGCAAGCGGCCAATCGAATGGCGCGGCCCGCTGTACGAGGGAATGCGGATCGTCGACAACAAGATTCTAGTCTCGTTCGTCAAGGAGACTGCGCGAGGCCTGCGACTCGACAAGGATGTCGCGTTCGGCTTTTACGTGGCCGGCGAGGACAAGACGTTTCACCACGCCTCGGCCCGCATTCTCGGCAAGACACACGAGGTCGAGATCTGGTGTGATGCGGTCAAGCAACCGGTGGCGGCTCGCTACGCTTGGTCCAATCTTCCGGCAGGAACATTGCTGAACGGTCGCGAGCTACCAGCCTACCCGTTCCGCACCGACAGCTGGCCGATCGAGCCGCATCAGTCGACCGGAGCCTACGTTCGCGCCGAAGGGCAATGATCTCGAAGCCTGGCCGAGCTCTTAGCAACTAAGGATCGGCGCGGTCGGCGCGCGCGACCTAGGAGGCGCTCCAGCTGCTGACAATCTCGCAACCGCTTGAGCGCAGCAGTCCAAGGATGGGGCAGCGGCGATCCACGCGACGTCCCATCTCCTGTGCCTGTTCCTCGGTGAGGTCGCCGTGCACTACGGCAGACAAGCGCGTCTTCTTGTAGCTGCCGTCCGAATGTTCGGCCTTGCCCATGAAGCCGGCTAGATCTAGATCAATCTCGAGATCGATATCGATGCTTTGCATCGACACCCCGAGCTCCTCGGCAACCACCTGCGCCTGTTCGTTCTGGCATCCCGCCAATGACGCAGCAAAGATTTGCATCGGGTTGGGGCCACTGTTTTGGCCTCCCTCGTCTTTGGGCTCGTCCAGTTGAATCGTCCATTCAGTATCCGTAATGGAGACTGTGGTCGGCCACCCCTTGCCTTGAGCTGTGGCTCGGAAGGTCTCGATGTGCTGTGCTTGGTCGGTCATATTTGATTCTCGAACGAGTTTGTTTGTAGTCCTAATTCTGGACTCACAATGAGCGCACCATCATAGCTGTGCGGGCAACCATGACCTTGTCCGGTTTGGTGGGTGGCCGCCCAGTCTGTTGATTCTGGACGATGCGTTTCGTGCGCGAATCGGTCACTTCGACCTCGTTGAGGAGCAGTGAGTGATGGGTGCGCTGCGCAACTACGCATCCACAGATCTGTCACGAGGCGAGCGAATCACGAGGGTCGCGAGCACCACGCTTATCGCTGCCATCCACAACCCTGATACGATCCCGCGCGCAACCCAGAAAATGAGCGCCATGTAGGCGATGCCCCCGAGCATCGTGAGCCACGCGCGCACACCGCCGCCGGCGATCCATCGCCGCAGGGTGCCTGGAACCTCCTCGATCGCAACGAACGCCCACAGCAGTAGCCACAGGCGCATGTAAGGACCGGTGTCCATCGTCTTCCACGTCATCAAGTGGAAGATGGTTGCGAACGGCAGAAAGAACCAGCGTGAGCGTGGCCAGATCAGCACCAGCGGGAACGCGGCCTGCACCAGAACGAGGCCGAAGCTCTGCAACTGCGCCAACGCGACGCTGCTCGCGAAGAAGTGCGACCACGGCCCGTCGTGACCGAGCATGATGCCTTGCAGTGTGTAGCCGTTGAACCACTCGACGCCACCGATCAGAACCTTGCCGATGCCCGCGCCGCAATAGCCGAGAGCGATCGTGAACTGCGCGATTCGGATCGGCATGCCGCTCACCAAACGTTCATGGTTCGGCTTGCGCCAGAGTCGCGACACGACGGCATCGATGGATGCCGCGGCGCCGACGCGGGCGAACGGCAGCGCCGCGATTGCGAACGCGAGTGCTATCTTGTCGTGGTGTGGTTTGCCGAATGAGTAAGCGAGCCCGGTCCAGTAGTAGAACGCCGCGGCGCCGACGAGGCATGAAAGCCGTGACGCGATACCGAGCATGCCGCAGGTCAACGAGCAGACGGCGACCTGCAACACGATCTGGGCCGTGTCTGTGCCGATCGGCGAGATGCGCAACACCTGAAATAGGTAGATCGGCGTCCACGGTCGGGTCTCGCCGCCGGCCGTTACCGTCGCCGCGTCCTGGAAGACTAGTTGCGAGTAGAGCAGTACGTCGAACAAGGCGACCGCGCAGACCAGTGCCCGGAACGCGCCGAGACGAGTCGCCGGCACCTGTTCGTGAAACCAGGCGTCCAACCCGCGCCACAGGGAAGGTAACGAGAGCGCGTTCATGGTTGCTCGTAGTGCACGAGCACGGTGGGCGCTGCGTCGACTGGACCCGTGGCAGTGAGGCGAATGCGACCGTCGCTGAGCACGAAGCCCGTGAACTTCGGTTCGCCCTTCGGCCGCTTGTGGTTGATTTGGTGCAGCGTGCGCTGCCAATCCTCCTCGTCGCCGAACAGGACCTCCGAGAGCATCTGCCAGTAATCGTCCTGCAGGATGCCAGCCGACTTGATGTTGCGTGGCAGGCGCGAGCCATCGGCACGGATGGCCTCGATGTGCGGTCGGTGCAGAACGCTCTGCTCGTGCCAGTTCTCAGTGTACATCGTGAAGCCGACGAACGGCCAGCTGCGGCCGTAGCCGAGGAAGGCTGCGAGCAGCTGCAGCATGATCGCACCGAGCAGCGCGGTGCGGCCGAGCGCGCGCCAGATGCGCCCGGCGCGGCCGATCTTTTCGCTGCCACCGAACCACCACGCGAGCAGCAGGAAAAGCAATCCGGCAGCAGCCGCGATCAGGGGCAGCATGCGCACGTTGAACACCTCGGGCAGCGGCACGTGCACGTCGTACTTGGCGACGATGGTGCGGCGCAGGTCGCGATCGACCGCGTGGATCTCGACCTGGTGACGGCCGGGTCGCAGACCACCTAAGGCCGAACCTTCGATCGGCCGCAGCAGGTGGACATGCTGCGTGCGCTGGCGCAGCGTCGCTCTGCCGAGTGCCTCGATGTCGAGTTCGAACGCCGCCGACCCGTCGCCTGAAGCCTCAAGGCGCGCGCGCACCATGCCCTTCGACGATCGCGGCGGAGGCCCGCGATCGGGCGTGTAAGCGAAGGTGCCAGCCGCCGTGCGGAGCAGCACGCGCCCGCTACCATCGCCACGCAGCGAGCGATACGGCGGCGGGGGCACCCCGTCGGCAGGGCCGAAGGTTCGGGCAAAGCCGAAGCGGGTGTCAATGACACTGAACTCCTCGTCTGTGCACAGCCACACTCGCCCTGCGGCGTCGGCATGGACTCCGACCGGCCTGCCGACTGGGATGCCATCGCGCAGATCCGCTTGGTCAAGCACGAGGTGGTCGTGGTCAAGAACGAAGATGCCTTGTTCGCAAGCGACGAACACCGTGCCCTCCGGATGAAGGGTCATCGCCCGTGCCTGACCAGTTGGTGAAGTCGCCGGCAGCGGTTTCGAGCCTCGCCGGCTGTTCGCGCGAACGGCGAAGACTGCGCCGTCGGCGAGTTCGAGGCTCAGGCCATTGGCCAGCGCAAGGACAGCGGGCGGCGGGTCGCTGGGCTCGGTCGGGACGAAGGGAGCGTCCTGAGCAGCTAGCGCGCAGGTGCAAGCGAGCGCCGCGACGAGCCAGCGCAGCGGTCTCTGGTGCATGGTTTGTTGTGCGCCCGCCACGTTCTTAGTACTTACCGATGCGTTTGCTGCGTACGAAGTTGGTCAGCAACCGGAAGGCGGACAAGTCGGGCACGTTCGCGGTCGACTTGGTTGGACTCCTCCAGTAGCTGTCGGTGCGCACCTTGCGCCACGTCTTGTATGACATGCCGAGATGATCCATTGCGTAGGCTTGGCGGTCGGCGGGGGTGCGCAGCGCGCCGGCGCCGGCGACGCCGAGGCCTTGCAGGTCAAAGTGGTTGGCCGAGTCGAACATCACGCCGTGACCCGAGAAGAACCATGCCGCGAGGTTGCCGCAGCCGTGACGTTCGGCTGCATCCGGGCTGTCGATCAGCACTTCGCAGCGTTCGGGGTCGAGCACCTGAATCAAGTGCGCACCCTCGAGATGATAGATGGGTACCACGGATGGCGGGAACACACCGGTTAGCAGCGGGCTGTCGGGCCGGCATGGGCGTGCGCGCACTGTATCGAGCACCTGCTGTGGCGTTTCAAACTTCTGCATCACGCCGGGGTGGAGGCGCGCAATCGTCTCCGTCAGCGCCCAGCACGAACCGAACAGCGAACCGCCGGTGCGCACGAACCACTTCAATGGATCGACGTCTTCGGGGCTGAGTTCGCCAGTGCAGTTGGACACGAAGATGGCCTCGGGGTGCACGCCATCTTCCAATACTTGGGATTGCTCGGTGGTGCGGTGCTCGATCTTCAGGCTCTCAAGCAGTTGCTCGATGTGGTCGCCACGGTCCTTGAAGGGGCTCTTGTAGACGACGACGTCGAGGCCATTGTAGATCTCGGTATCGGGAACCGCGTAGCCGTACTTGTCGAGCTTGTCGAGCGAGGCCTCACGGTCCGTGAAGTCGTGATTCTTGCGGTTGTCGTGCCACCACTGCAGCCAGGCCTTGCGGTTGTTCTTGGCGATGAAGTGGCGCGACATCGTCCGTAGCGCCTCGTGGGCGGCGTTTGCGACGACCGGATGCTTGTCGTCGAGCATCTTCACGATCGGGTCGACGACTGCGTCGCGGCTCATGTGCATCAAGCCGATGACGGCGGCACCGCGCAGTTTCCAGTCACCCATGGCGAGCATGCGCTTGAGCGGTTCGAGCGCCTTGTCGTGGTCGGTCTTGCCGAGTGACACTGCTGCGCAACACGCAATGGTCCACTTGCGATGGCGAGTCGCCTCGACCAGCGCGTCGGTGGCGCCCTTGACGCCGGACTTGCCGAGCCGAACCACGGCACGTTCGCGCACTTCGGTGTCGTATTCGCCGCGCACGATCTTGACGAGCCACGCAACGGCGTCTGGTGTCGTCGGCTTGCGAAGCGCCGCAACGGTCTCGACGAGTTGCAGTTGGGCGCGACCACTGTCTTCGCGCTTGAACTGCTTTAGGGCTGCGGCCAGCGCCTCTTCGCCGCCAATCTCACGCAGGGCCTTCGCGGCGGCCGCGCGCGGCCGAATCTCCTTGGAGCGGAAGCACGGTAGCAACGCGGCGACTCCATCCTTCTTGTTGAAAATTGGCTTCTCGCCTTGGCAGAGCAGCGGTACGAGCGCCGCGCGGCGGATGAGGGTGGTGTCCTTGGTGCCGGACGCCGCCAGCACGGTCCTAGCGACGCCGGCGCGGTCGCCATCACTGGCGGCGATCACTGCTGCGAGGGCGCGTACGATGCGTCTGGCGACGACTTCGTTCTGACCACTGCCGCTAAAGAGGATCGTCACTGCCGTGAGGTCTTCTTTGCGCGGAGATTCTTCGACCGCCTCGAGCGCCAGGCAGCGAATCCCAAGGTAGCCGTTGACGAGCAGTGTATTAAACGCGGCGGCTCGATCCGGTGCGGCTTCGAACCAGGCGCGCGCGGCTGCTTCACGCAACGACGGGTGCTTGGCAGTGATCAGTTTCTTGATCTTGTCGGCGCCGCCAAACTTTGGCTGCGCCCGGAGCACGATGGCCAGCGCTTCGAGGGCGGCAACCTGTCGCTTGCTCTTGGCCTTCTTGAAGATGGACTTAGCGCCCTCTTCTGCGTTGATGAGACTCACGGCAACGGCGGCTGCGCGGCGCACGCGAACGGTCGGGCCGTCCATGGCCAGCGAGATCAGCTTGTTGAGCGACGACTTGGTCTTGACCTTGCCGAGTTCACCCAGCTTGCCGAGTGCGTGCGCGATGTGTTCTTGGACCTCCCAGTCTTTGTCGCTCAGCAGCGGCGTGAGCAGACGTTCGCTGGTTTCTAGGTCGGACGCGACCAAGTCATCAATCGCCTTCAAGCGAATGTCGATCTGCTTGGCGCGCAATGCGGACGACAGCTGTGCCGCGTTGCTTTGTGCGGACGCGCCGGTGGACAGCAGCGTCGCCGCGAAGAGAAGTGCCAGAGCCGGCAGGAAGCGATGAGGAGGGAACCGAGTCACGCCAGCAATGTAGCGACCAGCCCGTCGTTTCGGCAGGGGCAGGTAGATTGCATCGGTCAATCTAGGATCGCTGAGTCCCGGCTGGGCGCGGCAGGACTTTAATATTTGGAGACGCGGTTAAGGTTGTTCGAGAGCGAATTGCCCGCTTCGAACGCGCTGGTGTGCAATGAGTGCGACCGGAGAATTGCGGTGATTGCGCAGTCACCGCCGCGTCTCTGATTCCAGTTGGCGTGATCCCACGCTTGCAAGCTTCACTCTTTGCCTCGTGTTGCCGCTCGCTCCGAGTGCACTGCAAGGTCGCGAGCAGTCGTCGGCAATGATCACGACCGTTGCCTGGTGGGGGGCACGCCGTCGGTGATGTCTGGACGATTGCCGTGGACCCGGTCCTACCGATGCTTGCACAGTTTCAGCCCAGCGCATCTAAGCGTCTGCGGCACGCGCATCCATCTGCGGAGTTGATCCGGAAGGTGGGGGAAGAGCTGGCTGACAAACGATACTTGTCAGCTGCCGTCGAAGGTGGCGGTGCCACCTTGCTGTCAATCGATGATCGGCGCATGGCAGTCTGGCTGCGCGCACATGTCGAGTTCGAGTTGCTCGAGAAGAAGATGTGGTTGCTGCCCGCGCAGTACGAAGGCCATCTGATCTGGGGCCGCGTTCGGTATGTGCTAATCAGCTTCCACCTGCGACTGCCACCGCGAGACATCAACTGGGATATCAACTACGGCAGGAGTGCCGACATCGGCTACTTGCCAATGATGGAGGTCGCGATTGCTGGGGCGATGCCTGTCGGTGCCAAGGGGGATGTCGATCGGCAACTGACTGCGCGTGCTATTCAATCCGTTGCAGCGGCAATTCGGTGCCTCAAGTAGTCCATGGAATCGAAGACTGCCAACCCCGTAGTCGCGAGCCGCTGCCCATGCGTCGCTAGTGCCACCAGGGCGCGCATGGTCAGGGGCGGCGGGCGTAGCGCTACGCGTCTTCGTGTGACTTCTGCATCATCTTGATGACGTTCCAGCAGTAGTCGCCGATCTTCTCCATGTTGGTCATCATGTCGAGGTAGAGCAGGCCGCGGCGTAGTTCATAGCCAGCTTGCTCGACGCGCTTGGCCTCACTTTGGCGGCTTTCGTCGCGCTGGCGGTTGATCTTCTGCTCGATCATCTTGGCCGAGGACATGTCGATTAGTTCGGGGCTGCGTAGACCGGCGATCGTCATGTCGAGGAACTGGCCGACATGCGTCGCCATGCTGGCGAGTTCTGATTGGGCGCCGGCATCGAACGAGTAGCCCTTGTCGAAGCGCCGTTGCGCCAGCAACACGAGGTTTGTGCAGTGGTCACCGATGCGCTCAATGTCGTTGGCCATTTCGAGGAACCTAGCGACGTCGCGACCGACGCGTTCGGAGGTTCCCGAGCGAGCCCATTGCGAACAGAACTCGATGATCTCGAGTTCCATCGCGTCCGTCTTCTCTTCCTCGCGCCAGATGTCTTCCACCAAGTTGCCGAGGCGAGTGTTGGGGTTGGTGATGACTTCGGTGACGTTGGTGAACGCATCGCGGCAGACCTGGACCATTTGCTCGACGCCCCGGCGGACTTCTACACCGGCGAGTTCGGGCGTGCCGAGCAGGCCAGACTCAAGGAACTCCAAGTGCGTGCTCTCGCGCTCGGCATCCTTGACAGGAACTAAGCGAAGCACAAGCGCTTCGAGTTTGCCGACGAAGCCGATCAACACAGCCGTGTTGGTGACGTTGAACAACGTATGGAATAGCGCCACCTGGGCGGTGGCGACCAACATGTTGGTCTCGGCGTTGCCGCTGATAATAATGCGGATCAGTTCGAGTACGAACGGCATCACGATCAGCATCCACGCGACCCCGATCACGTTAAATAGGGTGTGGAACGTGGCGACGCGACGCGCGTCGCGGTTGGCGCCAATCGACGCGAGTTGCGCCGTGATCGTCGTGCCGATGTTCTCACCAAGGATCATCGCGGCAGCCAAGTCAAGGTCGATCCATCCCTTCGCGACCATGGTCAGCGTGATTGCGGTGGAAGCAGATGAGGACTGCACAAGCACGGTTAGCACTGTGCCGAGCACGACGAAGAGAATCGTCGAGCCGAAGCCGTAGCCAGTCAGTGTCTTCACGAACTCGAATGCTGCCGGGTTCGACTTGAAGTCCGGGACGGCGTCCTTGAGGAACGATAGTCCAAGGAACAACAGGCCGAAGCCGATCATGACTTCGGACATGTGCTTCGTGCGCGGCGACTTCAGCAGCGACATCGGAAAGCCCAGGCCGATGATCGGCAGGGCGAACGCCGCGATCTTCAGCTTGAAACCGAGCAGCGCCACGATCCATGCGGTCACTGTGGTGCCGATGTTGGCGCCCATGACCAACCCAAGTGTTTGGGTTAATGACAGTAGGCCAGCATTCGCGAACGATACGACCAGCACCGTGGTCGCGCTTGATGACTGCACCGCGCAGGTGATCAGGAAGCCGCTAAATACTCCGGTGAAACGGTTGCGCGTTAGTCCTGCGAGGACAGAGCGCAGTCGTGCGCCAGCGAGCTTCTGCAGGCCGCCACTCATGATGCGCAGGCCGAACAGGAAAACGCCAAGCCCGCCGAGGACTGTGAATAATTCGGTCATCTCGCTGGGAAGCCTACCCGGCTGTCTCGGACATTCCATAATTGACGACGACGACGCTGATCCGAATCTTCAACATTGGCTCAATCCTGTGGCTGAGTTGGGGCCGCTGACGGGAGGCTGGACGGAGCGCGGGGTCGCCGGAGTCCTTCCCGCATACTGGTGCGACGCGACCAAGGCGCACATTGCTAGTTGGGGTCTCGTCGGTAACGAATCAGTGATTGCTGGATCTGGCCGAGCGTGCCGACTGGCGTTGTGGAGAACTGGTGGGAAACCAGCTTGGCGCGAGCAGCCGGACAATTGCAGGCAGTCGCCGCCGCGAGCCGAGTTTGAACTCCCTGCACAGCCGAAGCGGTAGACTACGTTCCATGGTCGTGCCGCATTGTGTGTTGGTGTTCGCTCTAGCGGTCACTGGTCTAGCCGCCCAGGCGGCGCCGAAGGAGCCGGGCCCAAAGTCGACGGGCAAGGTCTATGAGTGGAAG
>JBNMND010000156.1:0-12532 GCA_051274975.1 Planctomycetota bacterium
CGCCAGCGACATGCGCGTGATGTCCGAGAAGGCGAAGTTCGCGTTCTTGTTCACCAAAGTTGGCCTGACTGGCGCAGACATGGGCGCGGCGTGGCTGCTACCAAAGATCGTCGGCACGGGCCGCGCAATGGAGATGCTGATGCTCGGCGGCAAGGTGCTTGCCGATGAGTGCCACCGAATTGGCCTCGCCAACCGCGTTGTCGCACCCGAGGCCGTTCTCGACGAAGCGATGAGCATTGCCAAGCAACTGGCCACCGGCCCCGGGCTCGCCATCGGCATGACCAAGAAGATGGTCTGGCACGAATGGCCGATGGATCTCGACGCCGCGATCGAGCAAGAGGCACAAGCCCAAGCGCTGCTGTTGCGCGCGCACGATCATCGCGAGTTCTACGACGCGTGGATGGAGAAGCGCGATCCGAAGTGGCAGGGCCGCTAACACTCAGGACCGCCATGAGCACAATCAAGAACGACACCCTCTGGCTCCCGGACGACGAACTCACACCGGAGCTCACCGAGTTCACTCGTGGCATCCGCGCGTTCGCCAACGAGAAGCTAGCCCCGCACGCTCGCGCCATCGACGAGCAATCGACGTTCCGCCGCTCGATGGTCGACGAACTTGGCGCCGCCGGCATCCTCGGTGGCCCGCTACCAACAGCAATCGGCGGTAGCGGCTGGACGCCCCTGCAACTCGCACTCGCTCACGAAGAACTCGGCGCAGTCTGCAGCAATGCGCGTGGCTTCAGTGCGGTGCAGACTGGACTCGTCACACAAACGCTGGCCAAGAACGGCGATGACGCCCAACGCGAACGGTGGCTCAAGCCATTGATGCGCGGCGAAGCGATCGGCTGCTTCGCGTTGACCGAGCCAAACGCTGGCAGCGACGTCGCCTCGCTGACGTCACACGCCGTCGAGCAACCGGACGGCAGCTATCGCGTCAATGGCCAGAAGCACTGGGTGACCAACGCCGGCATTGCCGACGTCATGCTGTTATTCGCGACTGTTGACCCCAAGCTGAAGGGCAAGGGCATCACGGCGTTCGTCATCGACACGGCGCGCGACGGCCTCGATCGCAAGCCGATGGAAGGTGTCGAGCTCGGTCACCGCGGCAGTGACCATGCGGTGCTGACGTTCGACGACATGGTCGTGCAGAAGAGCGAGATGCTCGGCCCAGTCGGCAAGGGCTTTGGCATCGCGCTAGGCGGATTGTCGTCGGGACGATTGAGCGTCGCGTCCGGTGCGGTCGGCATTCATCGCGCGGCGCTGTCCGCGGCCGTAAAGTTCACGACAGAGCGGCAACAGTTCGGACAACCGCTCGCACAGTTCCAAATGGTACAGGAACGTCTGGCTGACATGCTGACGTCGCTGCACGCGAGCCGTGCGCTAGTGCATCGCTGTGCAAACCGTCGCCTGCTGGGCACTGAAACGCATGCGGATGTCGCGATGGCAAAGCTGCAATCGACCGAAGCAGCGGCGACAGCTTGCGACCAAGCGGTGATGCTGCATGGGGCGCGCGGGTATAGCTCGGCGTTCCCGGTGGAACGGCTCTGGCGCGACATCCAGGCGCTGCGAATCTATGAAGGCACGTCGATGATCCAGAAGGGGATCTTGGCGCGCATGCTGACGACGTAGAGATCGCGGCAAGTTGTCATTCGGACAAGGCCGCCATCAACGGACTATCCGCGCGGACGCGCTAGCGGTTTTCCGGGCGCGTGTTCGAGAAGTAGATGAACACCCGCGCCTGGCGCTCCCAATCCCCTCTCGAACCAGGCTTGTCTTTCTGGGGGTTGAACTCTGTAGACACCATGTGTGGGAGCACTTGCGGATTGTTGTTAACCGCCCTGGTGAGCGTCCGCAGGCGTCGGTAGCTGATGTCACGCGACGTGATAACCGTGCCGGTTCTGTCCTTCGCAACAGGCAATTCCGGAGCCTCAATACGAACACGAATCGTGGACGTGAACGTCAACGATCCGTCGACCGTGCGGTCCAGCATCTGGGCGATCTTGGGCCGAATGGAGTCGGGTCGATTCGGCTCGAAGAAGTCCGACAACGGTGCGCTTATCGATACCGAGTCATCCGTCTGATTGATCTCGAGCGACTTGCCGACCTGCTCTTTGAAGTCTTCGAGCTCGTCCTTGAGAAACTCGCGCATCGCGCCGTCTTGCGCGGTAATGAGCGGCGCCGGCGCTTCGGTGTCGCCCTGTCCCTTGACCTGGTCAAAGATGCCGGTGTCCTGCGTCTTGCCACTACCGGCGACGGCGAACGCGAACTGAATCGACTTCTTCAACTTCTTAAGCTTGGCGAGGTCCGTCTGCCCCATCGCGTACAACACCACGAACAGTGCGAACAACAGCGTCATCATATCCGCGAACGAGATAACCCACCGTTCGTGGTTGACGTGTTCCTCGTGCTTATGCTTTTTGCCCATGGGTCACCCCCCGTGAAATCACTTCTTCTCGTCGCCGCCGTGGCTGCCGGCGTAGACCTTGAGCTTGCTGCGTAACGCGCCCGGAGCGATGCCGCTCTGGATGCCAACCACGCCCTCAAGCACCATGTTCTTCAACAGCTGGTCGTGCTCGACGTGCCGCTTAAGCTTGAACGACATCGGCAGGCAAACGACGTTTGCATAGCCAACGCCGTAGACCGTTGCCACAAACGCAACGGCAATACCGGGTCCGATCTTCGACGGCTCATCAAGCACGGACATGACGTGCATCAGACCAAGAACGGCCCCGAGCACCCCGACTGTCGGTGCCAATGCGCCCCACGTCTCCCAGAACTTCAAGCCCGCCTTCTGGTCTTCCTCACAGATGTGCATGTCGATTTCGACCGTCTCCCGAATTGCTTCGGCAGAGCTGCCGTCGATCGCCAGCGTCAGGCACTTGACCAAGAAGGGATCGCCCTTGCCGCTGTTGGCATAGGTCTCAAGCGCGAGCAGGCCTTCGCGGCGGGCGAGATTGGCGAGCTCGAGGATCTTCTCCATCAAGCCATGGAAGTCGTACTTAGCGGGCAGGAACATGCGCTTCAACGAAGCGATTGCCTGACCAAAGTCGGACGGCAACGTAGCGACCATGGTCGCGCCGAGTGAGCCAACGATCACGATCAGGAAGGCCGTCACCTGCAGCAAATCGCTGGGGTGACCACCTTCGAGGATCATGCCTCCGATGATGCCAACGAAGGCGAAGATGAGGCCTAGTATGCTGAAGATGTCCATGTAACGCGGCGTTCTAGAGCTGCTGATCTAAGGGTGCGCCACTTCGATGATGGTCCAAACGAAGAGCAGCTTGAGTAGGTGGCGCATCTCAACACGGGATTCTCCCGATGTGCGATTCCACGGCACTCGACTCAAGCCCAACAGTTCTTCATCGGTGTGAATTGGGCCAGATCCTGATGCGTAGCGGCGACTCGCCTAGGACTGCCGTGGCATTGGCGCTTGGGCGCACGACAATCTGAAGCAAACAGACCGCATTCATTGGCCCCAACGCCGCACAGTCGGCAGGCTGTGCATCCCTATGCATCGCCAATGCCAAACACTCGTGCGAATGGCCGCCGTTCTCGCCGTAATCGCGCAGCTTGCGACCACCATCTGCGCGCAACAACCAGTGGGCACCACCGACGTGCGCATCATGGCCTGGAACATCTGGCACGGCGGACGCGAGGACGGCAAAGAGGTCGGCCCCAAGCGGGTCATTGAGGTCATCAAGAACAGCGGTGCCGACCTCGTTGCGATGCAAGAGACCTATGGCTCCGGTGAGTTGATCGCGACGGGCCTCGGCTTCCAGTTCCAACCGCGCGGCACCAACGTTTCGATCCACAGTCGCTACCCGGTCATCGAAGACATCTCGGTGCACAAGGAGTTTCAGTGCGTCGGCGCGCTGGTCGAGCTACCCAACAAAACGCGCGTGGCGTTCTATTCGATCTGGCTGCCGTACTCGGCCGAGATCTGGATGGAAGGCACGCGCGACACGAGCAAGCCCGAAACGATGCTCGCAGCGTGCAAGGCATCGCATCAAAGCCTGCAGAAGATGTGGGCAGCGATTGACGCGCGCCTGAGAGACGACAAATACAAGGACGTTCCGATCGTGATCGCCGGCGACTTCAACTCGATGTCGCACCTCGACTATGGCGAGATCGGCTGGCATCAATACGACGCGGTAATCAAGTGGCCAACCAGCACCGTGCTGACGAACCAAGGCTTCACGGACTCTTACCGCGCGTGCAATCCGCGCATCGATCGCAAGATAGACAGTACCTGGACGCCGCGCTTTCCAAAGCAGCATCAAGACCGCATCGACTTCATCTACCACCGCGGGGCCAAGACGCGATCCGTCACGGTTGTGCCAATGGCATCGCGAGTGATTCGCGAACATGACCCGCGCTTCCCCTCGGATCACGCCGCCCTGTTGAGCACACTGCGCATCGCTTCACAACAACCGACCAAGCCTCGCGACGTCGCGTTGCGCGCGGTTAGCTACAACATCAAACACGGCGCGGGCATGGACGACCGCGTCGACTTGCAGCGCACGGCGAACGTGCTCAAGAAGCTGCGTCCGGACTTTGTCGGCCTGCAAGAGGTCGACCTGCACGCCACCCGCAGCGGCAAGCAAAACCAAGCCAACGAGTTGGCCACGATGCTCGACATGCATCCAGGCTTCGGCTCTTTCATGAACTACCAAGGTGGTCGATATGGCATGGCAGTGCTCTCTCGGCATCCGCTCGTGCATGTCGAAAGCCTGCGCCTCCCGAACGGCAACGAGCCGCGAATCGCCTTGATTGCCGAAGCGCGACTGCCGACGGGTGACACCGTGCTACTCGTCAACGTGCACTTTGATTGGGTGGCGGACGACAAATACCGCTTTGCGCAGGCGAGCAAACTGGCGGTACATTTGAAGGCGCGGGCGAAGCCGTTCATCCTGCTTGGCGACTTCAACGACGGCCCGGACTCGCGCACGTTGGCCCTGTTCGACAAGATCGCCCATCGCACGCAGAAGCCGGAGGGCGACCGGCTCACGTTCTCGTCGACCAAGCCCGTGAAGGAGATCGATTTCATCTTCTGCTCGCCCGCGGACGCATGGCAAGTTGGCCGCGTCGAAGTCATCACTGAGCCGATGGCATCCGACCATCGGCCCGTCGTGGCCGAATTGACGCTGCTGGCTCGCTGAGCCGCGAGAAAACTAAGGGAAGATCCGCGGCGCGTGCCGCGTCGCATGACGTGGCAATCCCCGCGGTTGCCACGTCGCCGCTCCCCCCCCAATCCGGTTGATGCCACCGGTCTGCACTACACCCGTGCCCAGCTCAAAACTCGCCGTTCTTCTCGTCCTTGCTGCAGCCACTGGCGCGGTGTTCTGGTTCAACGGACAAGACACAGCCACGCCGGTAGTCCCACGCACCAAAACGGACAAGACGATCGAGGTTGTAACTGACAGCACGAGCACCATCGCGGCCGCCGACACCATCATCGATGGCAAGGTGGTTCGCGACGTCCCCTCAACGGATGATGCGCGCACTGACCTTCCGCAAGGCATCAAGGGTCGCGTGTTGCTGCCCAATGGCACGCCCGCCGTGGGACACACAGTAATGCTGATGCCCAACCTCAGGTCCGACCCGATCAAGGTCTACCTGATGGCCAAGAGTGGCCAAGTCGTGCAACCGTTGGCGATCGCAACGACGCACAGCGACGGGTCGTTCGCTCTCGGCATCCAGAAGCCAAGTGAGTCCGTCGACCTACGCGTCACCAGTGTCGACTACCCCGAGATCACCCGCGCACCGATCGACGTCTCGATCGACGAGTGGCATGACGTTGGCGACCTGACGTTGCAGCAAGGGCTGGTTGTGCAAGGCCGTGTGCGCGACGCGACAACGAACACCATCATCAACAACGCGACCGTCTACCTAGAACCCAACCAGAACCTGCTCGCCACCCCCGACCACCATCGCGGCACCTCGATGGATGTTGCAGCAGATGGTTCGTTCCGGTTCTTCAACGCACCGAAGCTTGGCCTAGTCGACCTCGTGGTCGAAGCAGGCGGCTATGCACCACACAGACTCGTCCGGCAGCAACTGCACGCGACCGCAGCGAATGACTTCACCATCAAGATGCAGCGAGGGCATCCGCTGACGGGCATCGTGGTCGATCCACAGGGCACCGCGATTCAAGACGCCCGGGTCACTGCCCTTGCCCTAAGCGCGAAGACCCCGCACAAGGAAACCGTCTACAGTGACGCTGATGGCCAGTTTGAGTTCGTGGCGCTGGCTGCCGGCCCCTACCGACTCGATACCACAGCTCGCAATCACGCCAACACGACAACGCCGCTCGCACTGACCGACGAAGACATCCAGGTTGTGATGATCAAGCGCAGTGTCGTCAAGCTCCGCGTGCTCGCGCACGATGGCCGCGACGTCAAGTCATACCGCTTGAGCTTGAAGCGCTCGTTCAAGAACGGCATCGGCAACGTGTTCGACTACCGCGATCGCAACATCTCGCCGCGTGACTACACGGGCAAGTGGGCGATCATCGAGAACATGCCCGACGGCCAATTCTGCTTCCAACTCAGTGACCGGAAGCACGCCAAAACGTTGTCGCCAACGTTTGAGGTCGTCGCGGGCTCGGACAACATCGAAGTCATCGCCACGCTCACGACAGGCGCCGAAATCACCGGCACGGTGATTGACGGCCAAGGTAATCCAGTCGCTGGTGCAAGTGTGGCAACCCATCGAGATGGCATGGGTGGCTTCGCATCCGGCGTCCTTGGCGTCCTTGGCACTATGATTCCTGAGAAGCATCAGACGCGCAGCACCAAGACCGACAAGCAAGGCCGGTTCCGTCTGAAGGCACTGTCGTTCGCCGACTACATGGTGACCGCTACGCATCCCAACTACTGCAAGGCGAGCGCCAAGAAGATCAAGCTTGTGATTGAGGGTCAGGTCGTTGATGCGGGTGTTCTACAAATGGAGCAGGGCGCGATCCTGACCGGGATCACAACGAAGTTGGGAGCTCCGGTCGGCCAAGTCGACATCAAGGTCGCGACTCCGCCCGCAGTCATCCAGGAAGCCTCCGTGAACAACACACCAGTCGACTATTTCAGCGCGCAGGCGCGCAGCGATAACACTGGTTCCTACCGCTTCCTGCACCGCCTGCCGCCAGGTCGCTACTGGATCACGGCATCCCGCGCGGCCCCCAGCAATCCGTTCGATGCGATCATCCAGATCAAGCAAACCGGCCGAGAACTGATCGTGCGACCCGGCCAAGAAACCGTCGAAGTCTCGTTCGACTTGCCGAACTTCGGCAACTAGCTCTCAACGTCCGAGCAGCTTATTGATTGGCGCGGCCAACGCCTCCGCCGCAACGCGGTGCGCGTCGCGGTAGATATGAAAATCCTTCGCATATAGGGTCGTGGCGCGGCCATCTGCTTTGAATGCGGGTTCCAGGTCGGCAATCGCGGCACCACGCTTCATCAATTCCGCGACGAACGCATCGCGCATGCGCCTTTGGGCACCGCTTTCTACAACCGACTCCGCGCCCTTGCCAAGCCCCTTCGCGTGATCGCCGAACACCAGATCAAACGACGGCAGCAGCGCCCATAGCACGCGAACATCGTGCGCTTCCGCTTCACGTTCCATGTGCTCAATCGCGTGCCCTGCCTTCTTAGCGAGCAGCGGCAAGCGATCCGGATGATCCATCAGGTACATCGCCTGATTTAGTCCCTGCCAGAACAGCCAGCGGTACTGCTCGATCATGCCCACGCGCTTCTGGCGAGCAGTCGTCGTTTCCGGCGGCGCATCCACCCGTGCCTGTTGATGACGCAACTCATCGTCGAGGTGTGGCATCTTCTGACTGTCGAGCTCGATGAAGTCATTGCCCATAAACACCAGCAGCACAACCACCTTCGGCTGGTGGCGCGGGATCAGGTCGCAAGCGCGCAGCACAGATTGCCAGAGGCTGTAAAAGCCACAGCCGGCGTTCAAGAACGCGGTCGGCGTGTTGTCCTCGGTCGCCGCGTCTTCGAGCAGTGTCGTCAGATTGTCGGCGGTGCTGACAACCCCATCGAGATGGCTATCGCCGACCACCATCACCCGCTCGGCATCTGCTAAGGCGGGCAGCGGCTTCTCGCGCAAGAACGCGTTCGCGTCGCGATGCTTGACGACCGCCTGCACATCCGAACCATCCAACGCGACCATCGGCATACGCATGACCGTCGAACGAGTCGGCCGCAAACCAACAACCGGATCCACTGCGTAGGAAGGCTGGTCCTGCCACAACTCATCCTTCTCAGCGCCCTCGAGCGCCTGCACCTTCACCGTGCTCTTCGGCCCGCCATACAAAGACCAAACCCCATACGCGAGGCCGGACGCAATCAGCGTCGCAACGCATGTGGCAACGATGCGGGTCTTGAGCGAGGCGCGGGTCATCGGCGCATCACGCTACTCGATGAACCCGCGCTGAATGAAGGCTGGAATCCGCGCGGGATTTCGTGCCGCGCGAAAACTCGATCGCCAGCCGCGCCCCCGTATGCGCACTCCATCTATATGCGGGTATGTCCCGGGAAACCCGAGCACTTGCGGCCCGACTCGTCAATCATTGCTCGCTCATGGCAGCTCGCCGATACGGAACCATCGTCCGCCACTTGTGCGAAGACCCTGACACCTCTCGCGAACTGTGCGAGAAGCTGCCCGATGAAGCGTTGATCGAATTGGGTGCGGCCATTCGCGACGAGATGATGCGGCGCGCGCGCGAAGCAGGCGACCAAACGGCCGTCATCGAAGCGGCGTTCGAGAAGGGCTTCGCCCGCGATGGACTAGGCATCTTGCCGTGGATTGCACAGCCCTACCTGATTTGCCCCGGCGGGCTGGTCGGCAAGAACCGCGGCAACCACAAGTGCCAGTTCGTCTCCGTCGACGACGTCTGGGTGTGGGAAAGCGGCGACATGATCGACGAAGTGAAGCGGTCGCTGCCAGGATCCGACGATGGCTTCCGCGCAATCGCACTACTACCCATCGTCGAAGGCATGGAACTCGACGTCGTTCGCGCCCGCATGCGCCAAGGCCAACACAACGTCGAACGCGTCACCAGCCTGCGCGTGCGCAAAGGCCGCCTAGTCGAAGTCGAACGCCGCGATGTCTCTGCCCGCGGCGCCCGTTAAGATGTTGCCATCATGCATCGCACGCAAACGACACTGCCTCTCTGCCTTGCCGGATTGCTGCTCGCGAGCTGCGGCCAGGTTCGATACCACTCGAAGAAGTCGATCGACGAGAGTAGGTTTGCGCTCCAAGGTCCCGATCAGCATGAACCGGCCTCCGAAACCAACTGGAATAACGGCTCGGGCCGCTCCTACGGCGACACGCGCGCGCGGCTGCAGTTGATCCGTGAAGACCTCGAGTTCGAAGACTTCGATATCGACTTCGACAACGGCAGCGACGGACGATTGACTGACTTCGAACGGGACCGCACAGGCTTCCGCGCCGAGTTTGGCCGCGGCGCCAATGGCGGCTTCTTCCAAGTGTTCAGCGAGAAGATCAGCGCACGCTCGCTGCTGGTGGAAGAGTTCACGAGCTACGGTATCGGCGGCGGCGTGATCGGCTCACCTGTCGTCGGCAGCAATCGAAGCGTCCAGTTCCTCGTGCCGTTTAAGTTCGAGGCGAACGTCTCGGTCGGGTCCGAGAACGTCGGCGCGTTTGACCAAGACCTCTGGTACGCCGAGAGCAACTTCGAACTCGGCTTCGGCGCGCGATGGCTCGGCCTACAATCTTCCACTGGCGTCATGATCAACAGCCTCGCCGGCTTGTTTGACTCGGACTTCCCAAGCAGCCCGGCACTCGGCGGCGGTGCCGAGATCAGCGGCACCAACTTCGGCGCCTACTTTGAAGTGCTCTACAAGCACCCCAACGTGCCATTGATGGCGCGGGCGCGCGCGATTGCCGGCGACATCCAAGGCGTGATGTTGTCGTTCGGGTTCGCGTTCTAGACGCGCGACCTAGCCGACCACTGCCTACTTACCATGCAGTTCGCCGGCGCCGGCATGGCACGCCGGTTAGCAGATCGGTCAAGGCGCGCCAATGCGACGGTGCCTTCCCACAGCTTACTAGAGCTGCCAACCCTTGCGGTAAATGCGCTGCACGAGCGCCGTCGCCAAGTAATTGTCGAACTCCATCTTCTCGGAGTCCCAGCGCAGCTTCTGACCACGGAAGTGGCCAGCAACCGTGCCCAGCAACACCGCCTCGGTCAGCGGGCACGCGTAGGAGAACGGCGTCGAGGTCTCGCCTTCGCCGCGGCACGCATCAGTCCACTCGTGACGATGCTCCTTGCTCGGCAACGTGGTGACGTCGACATCCATCTTCTCGCCCTTCGAGTAGAAGCGCGGCGGCGCCCAGTGCGGGATGACCATCACGCCCTTCTCACCAACCAAGAACGAACCGGCGCCAGGCAGCTTTTCGCCGGCCGGCAACTGTGCCTTCTCGGCGGCCTTCTTGCTACTACCGTCGGTCCAACGGAACTTGATCGTCTCCGCCGTCTGGTCCGTGCCGGGGAACTCGTAGAGGAAGTCGCCATCGGGCGCGAACATCTCGCGGAAGTGACCCGGACCGTTGGAGACGACGCTCTTCGGCGCGCCAATACCAAGCGCCGCGAAGACCGGATCGAAGATGTGGCAACCCATGTCGCCGAGCGTGCCGCTACCGAAATCGAGCCAACGACGCCACTGACCGGGATGGTATTTGCCCTTCACGTAAGGCCGATCCTTTGCCACGCCAAGCCACAGATCCCAGTCGACGTGATCCGGCACGGCATCGACCTTGTCCGGGCGACCTGCGGCACTACCGCCCCACGACTTGCCCACCCAAAGATGCGCTTCGTTGACCTTGCCAATCACACCACTGCGCAGCGTCGCAACCGCCGTGCGGTAGGCACTGTGACTGTGAATCTGCGTGCCCATCTGCGTGACAACACCAGTCTTCGCCGCCAAGCTCGCCATCTCGCGGCACTCATACAGATTGTGCGCGATCGGCTTCTGGCAGTAGACGTGCTTGCCGAGACCGAGCGCCGCCAACGCAATCGAACCATGCATATGGTCGGGCGTCGCAACCACAACGGCATCGATGTCCTTGCCCATCGTGTCGAACATCTTGCGATAGTCAGCGAACGTCTTGGCAGCCGCATGCTTCTTGGCGGCGTTGCCAAGATTCTTGGCATCGATGTCACACAGCGCGATGATGTTGACGTTCTTGCCGCTGGCGGTCGCGCCGAGGTCGCTGCCACCCATACCGCCAACGCCGACGCACGCGACGTTCAACGTTTCCAACGGGCTGAGGCTGGTGGTCCGCGGACCGAGCATTGGCGCGGCGGCGGCAGCTACGCCGGTTGCTTGGATGAAGTGGCGACGCGTGATTCTGTTGGTGATTGGCACAGGGACCTCAATTCGTCCGGAGTCGTAAGCAGAGGGATGGGTTCGGCACCATATCGAGCCAGCCGTCGCAGCGGGACCCGAAACGTCTGATCACACAACCATGACAGAAAGGGCACGCACTGCGCGGCGACGCCACTAGCGACGCGGCGCAATGCTGGATCGCGCGACGCAGTCGTGCAGTGAATTCGCACGGGGCATGCGGGCGGCGATCCGCGGCCAAGCGCTCGGCTTCGAGTTCTTGGGCGATCACGCCAGAGCGCAATCGGCACAGCCCAGGCCCAGTTTGCCCAGACCCAACGGCCCAAGCGCGCAGCGAACGACTTGGACTACTTGAGCTCGCCGCAATCGGCGATGACGACGTCAGCGGACGTCGAACCCGAGCTCGAGCCAATGCCTTCCATCGCTTCGACGACGTCCATGCCTTCGACGACCTTGCCAAACACGACGTGCTTGCCATCGAGCCACGACGTCACGACCGTCGTGATGAAGAACTGCGAACCGTTGGTGTTGGGGCCAGCGTTGGCCATCGACAGGAGTCCCGGCTCGGTGTGGAGACGATCAAAGTTCTCATCCTTGAACTTGTTGCCATAGATCGATTCGCCGCCCGTGCCGTTGCCGCGCGTGAAGTCACCGCCCTGGCACATGAACTGCTTAATGATGCGGTGGAAGCCGGAGCCCTTGTAGTGGAGCGGCTTGCCGGACTCGCCGGTGCCCTTCTCGCCGGTGCACAGGGCCCGGAAGTTCTCGGCCGTCTCGGGCACGGAGTCAGCGAACAGTTCGAAGGTGATGCGGCCGGCAGCCTTCTCGCCGATGGTGATATCAAAGTAAACGCGTGGGTTCATATCTGGCCTTGTTACCCCCTAGAACGGCTCAGACCAACGACTACTGCCCGCAACCGTTGGAGTCGGGCGACTCGGTGCTATGCTGCTCGCTCGAAATCCTTATGCAACCGGCCCATCGGCCAGTCCAACCACGCCCCCCAAAAACAAGATCCATGACCCGCGCATCCGCCCGCCACATCCTCGTCGACTCGGAAGAGAAGTGCCAGCAACTCAAGACTGAGATTGCCGACGGATCCAGCTTCGAAGACCTCGCCAAGCAACATTCGTCCTGCCCGTCCGGCCAACAAGGCGGCG
>JBNMND010000157.1:0-12396 GCA_051274975.1 Planctomycetota bacterium
CAGCGGCGTTCGCGTTGGATGAAGCGCGTCACCAACTGTGAAACGCGTTCGACGGCGAGGTGCACTACCGAACCTTCACGCAGCGAGTTGTGGCCGTGATCGATCGCGTAAGTCTTGAGGAACTTGCCCGACTTGTCGGCCATCACGCTCGATAGTTCGTCCTGCTTGCTGGCCGGCAGCGGCAGGTCCTCAAGCGTCTTGCCCTGCGACTCGACACCTTGACGAAGGCGGTCGAGGAACTGGTCGCGCATCGACTTGCTGCTGCGCGAGTAGACGCCGTTTAGCGTGGCCGCAACTTCGGCCGGCAGGCTGTGCACCAAGTAGATGTCAGCGTGATCCGGGCCGTCGACGACCGAGAAGTAGGTCTCGAGCAGCTTGCGCTCGTATTCGCTATAAGACACGTCTCTCAGCTCCGCTTCAACGCGCGTTGCATCCAGAAGTAACAGGCGGCAGCGCCGAGCGCGATGCCAGCCGCAAACGCGAACCAGACGATTGGTGCTTCGAGCGGAGTGATGTGGGCGAACATGTGTGCATGGGAGCGTCCCGGTAGGCACGAGGCAAGTGTCGTCCTGTGATGGCGTTTTCGCCCGTCAGCACATTCTCTCCACGGAGTTTTCCAGTGCCCCCGGTGCACCACTCAACGGGCATGGTGAGAACGACAAGGTTGGCGTTGGGGTTATTGGTTGCGGTGGGCATCGGTTCGCTTGTTCGTCCGGTCTGCAGCCAGCAGTCAACGTGGCAGGTGCCACCTGCTGGGGCCGTCGAATACCAGCGGTCGGGGCGGGGGAAGGCGAGCGCGATTTGCACCAGCAAGTCGTTGGCAAAGGTCGCGGCACTCGCCTCGGCCTTGCCGGCGCGCTATTTGCGACAATTGCCACCGGCTCCGTTCTTGTGCGAAGGTGAGTTGCGGCGCGATCGACGAGCGTTGGCCGTCGCGGTTGCGGATCTTCGTGATGTGTTGCGGGCGATGGCGTTCGACTTGTCGTCAAAGTCGGGGGCGCACCGCTTTCGGCGCTTGTTGCCGTTTGGAGACGTGGCCGTGCGCGGCAGTTGGTCGACGCCAGGCGACGCCGGGGAGCAGTTATGGACGGGGCAATTGCAGGCGCGATCGCCCCGCAGTTTGCCGCGGGAATCTCGCGATCTGGCGAAGCGATTGGCGGGCTTTTGCATGTTCGCGACGTCCGGCACGGTGAAATTGTCGCGCACCGTCGATCGCCAGCGCGGTTTGGTCACCAGCTTTCGCGGTGAACTGGATCTGGTCGTCGCCGAGGACAAGCGTTGCTTCCGGCGCCTGCACATCGTGGAGCAGTGGCAATTCGTCGCCGTGCGGGACAACCAGGACTTCGACTTCCGCAAGCGCGTCGCCGCGGCCATCCGGGCAGGCACCGATTGGGTGCGGGCGGCTATCGAGTCGGATAAGTCGTATCTCACCGATCGACGCGGCGAACGCAACTACGGCAGCGGTCGGTTGGCATTGGCGCTGCTGGCCTTGTTGCACGGTCATGTGCCGGCCGACGACGAAATTGTGCAGAAGGGGTTCGCGGCACTGCGCCGCCGCCGGATTGATGATGCGTATTCGTTGGCGACCTCGTTAATGGCGATGGCGGCGTGGCATCGGCATGGTTCGTTGGCCGATCGGGACCGCAAGGTTGCCAAGAAGTGGCTCGCCAAGATGTTGACCTGTATCGATACGCGCAGCGATCCCAAGGAGTTGCTGCGGTTCAACTACACGCGCGGCGCTCGCTACGACACGTCGCTGCAGCAATACGGCCTATTGGGGTTGCGGGCGGCGCAGCAGGTCGGCTTGGCAGTGCCGCCGCATGCGTTCGCTGCGGCCGTGAAGCACCTGTTGGCGGTACAGGCCCCGTCCGCGGGGGCTCACGCGTTGGAGACGGTTGACCATCTGCAGTTGCGTATGTCGCTGGGCACCGACAAACCACCGAAGAGCACTCGGCACAAGGCGCAGGTCCGCGGCTTCGCATACCAAGAACGTGATGCCCCGGCGTTTGGCTCGATGACCAGCGCTGGCGTCAGCGGCTTGTTGTTGGCGCGCGAAGGCCTCAAGCAACAAGGCGGTCGCTACCGCGCCCTTTTGAAGCGCATCGACGCGGCGGTTCTGGATGGCTTTGCTTGGCTTGCCAAGAACTTCTCGGTGCGCCTGAACCCAGGCTTCGCCGAGCGCGCCGACAACCACTGGTCGTATTGGCTCTACTGTCTCGAGCGTTGCTGTGAGCTCGATGGCATCGCCCGTTTGCAAGGTAGAGACTGGTACTACGAAGGCGGCCTGCAGCTCATTGCGGCACAGAGTGCCAACGGCTCGTTCCAGGCTGGGCACTCAAGCACGTTGCGGTTGGATAGCACATGCTTCGCCATTCTGTTTCTAGCCAAGGCTTCCGCGCCGGCGCCGATTACCGGTACCGGCAGATGATGCCGTCGTGGCTTGGTTAGCCGTGCTGGTCTTCGAGGAAGCGCTCGGCTTCGATCGCTGCCATGCACCCGGTGCCGGCAGCCGTGACCGCCTGGCGGTAGATGCTGTCCTGGCAGTCGCCCGCAGCGAACACGCCCGGGATGTTCATCGCGGTTTTGCCGGGCACTGTCGTCAGGTAGCCGACGTCGTCCATGTCGAGCACGCCTTCGAACAGCTTCGTGTTCGGCTTGTGGCCAACGGCGAGGAACAAGCCCTGTGCTTCGACTGTTTGCTTCACGCCGGTCTTGCTGTGGGTCAGTTCGAGTCCGGTCACCTTGCCGGCGGAGACATCGAGCACATCCGTGACGTTGTGCTCCCAGAGCACTTCGATCTTCGAATTGTTGAGGGCGCGCTCGCGCATGATCTTCGACGCACGCATCTCGCTGCGGCGCACGACCATCGTGACCTTGTTCGCGTACTTGGTCAAAAACGTCGCTTCTTCACATGCGGTGTCACCGCCACCGACGACGTAGACATCCTTGTTCTTGAAGAAGAAGCCGTCGCAGGTCGCACAGGCGGAAACGCCGCGGCCTTGCAGTTTGGTTTCGTTCTCGAGGCCCAAGTAGATGGCGGTGGCGCCGGTCGAGATGATCAGCGTCTCGGTCTTGAAGACTTGGTCATCGGACGTCGTCACCGTGAACGGGCGCGAGCTGAAATCGACCGACGTGCCCATGACATCGTGGATCTCGGTGCCGAAGCGGGCCGCTTGCTTGCGGAACGCGTCCATCATCTCCGGACCCATGACGCCGTCGGGGAAGCCCGGGTAGTTCTCGACGTCGTTGGTGATCGTCAATTGACCACCGGGTTGGTCGCCGCTCAGGAGAACGGGTTCGAGGTTGGCGCGCGCGGCGTAGATGGCGGCGGTGTAACCGGCGGGGCCGGAACCGAGGATGAGTGTCTTGCGGATTTCAGTCATGGCTTGATGCAGAGAGTAGCGATGCTACGTGAGCTTCTGCATCAGTTCCCATGCGGATTCATCGAGGTGGTTGCGAGAGTTCGTATTCGCGGATCCGTTCGTGGTCTGCCGGCGACAGCGGGACCGGTTCGAATTGCTCCTTCGAGCCGCTGGCTTCGACAACTTTTGCCGTCAGGCCGGCGCTGGCAACCAGGTCGACGACCAGTTGACCGTATTCGCGCACGACGATGAATTGGCCGCGGGCGTCGTCGTTGTTCGGGTCCTCTACATTGACCCGAAAGAGCTGCGAGTAGCGGTTCTGGCGGACTGCCCCGAGCACCTTCAGCGGCTTCTTCTTGGCTACGGCGTCCCACGGCAGGCTGTTGAGAACTGGTTGGGACTCGATCGTCAGGAGCTGACGGCAGGCCTCGCGGTCCTTTTGCTGCAGGGCGGTTTGGAACGCGGCGAAGGTGGCGCTTGCGTCGGTCGAACCGTCGTCGTGGGAGCAGCCCGCAAGGGCGGCCAACAGCAGCAGCGTGGGGGTGCGCGCATTCATGTTGTAGACATCGTCATGTCCCAGCCTGGGACTGGAATGGATCCGGGCGCTCGGGCGATATGGCGCACGGTTCTCCATCTCGCGTCGGTTGGGCATACTGGTCGCATGTTGTTCCCTCGCCATTGGCCTCTGGTCGCCGCCTGCCTGGCGGTGGGCGTGGGCACTTTGCAGGCACAGAACGGCAAGGTCGAACGGGTCTTCCGGCCGACGTTCGGTCGGGTCGTGGATGCCGATGGCAAGGCGCTTGCCGATGCGACCGTTACCCTGGTGGGTGGCTTGCCGCATCTGCTTCCCGCGCTGCAGGACATTCACGTTACCGAGGTGGGCACGGACAAGCGCGGCCGCGCGATGGCCCGGCTGCAGCAGGGGCTTTGTTATGTCGCCTGGGTCAGCGGCCCGGCCGTTGACGGCAAGATCACGACTTCGAATGTCATCGGCTACTTCGCGGCCGGCGCGATGTTCGAGCTGACTTGCGGCGAGGCGCGTGACGTCTCTACCTGCACGCTGACCGGTGAAGATAAGTGGCAGCACGTCGGCAAACTGCGCTACTTCGCCATGACTTCGATGCCGGGCACCGAGGTCGAGCTCGAACGTTCGACTGATGGGGTGTTCCAATTGCCGGGCAAGCCGTTCGATTCGTTTGAGGTTCGTCTCCCCGATGATCAAGCGCTGTGGCACGCGCCGATGGGCGACGATTTGCATTTGCCGCCGCCGCAGTCGGTTCGCGTGCGCGCCGTCGACGCGGACGGCAACGCCCTTGCCGGCGCTAAGGTGAAGCATCGCGTTGGCCGATTGTCGAGTTGGCGGCTCGATGGCCTGCGATCGGTTGGCGAAGACCGCATGCGCTCGTTGGGTGTGACTGACGACGATGGCTTGTGCGTTGTTGAGGTTCCGTATGACACCAACCCGCTCGAAGACGGCCTCGCCAATTTGCTGTTGTTTGTCGAATCCGAAGGGCGGCCAGCCGTCGCCGGTGGCATCTGGAATCGCTTCTTCTACGTCAGCGATCACAAGGTGCCTGAGATCAAAGGCGACGAGCTGCGGTTTGAATGCGCGGAGGTTGAGCCGTTGCGCGGCGTGATGCCGACGGCGCCGCCCGGGACCACGGCGCACCTTACCGCGATCTGCAAGCTCTACTTGCCGCGCAACAGCTACCAGCACGACGCCCGCGTGTTCACCGCGGACGTGGCCAAGGACGGCACCTTCGCATTCGCCGACCTGCCCGCAGAACTGCACTCTTGTCGCGTGTCGTTCTTGCCGCCGATCGGCAGCGCTTGGCTGCCACCGGTGTTTGCTCCGGAACCGAGCCGCGAGTTGCCTGAGCTGCTGGTGCCGTTGCCCGACGGCGACGAGCACTCACTCGAATTGGTTTCGTTGAACCTGACGGTTTCGGATCCGACCGGTGGTCCAGCGCGTGGCGCCGTGGCGTTCTTGTCGTCCGGGGACCGGTCCGGAATTCTGCTGCGCGATTCCTTGTTGCGCGTCGCCTTGAACGAACGGGGGGCAGCGCACTTGCGGTTGATGCCTGGTAACTGGGTCGTCGTTGTGTTGACAGCCTCCGGTTATTGCGGCGTGCCATTCGAACTCGACGAGACGACCAGCAAGGCGAGCGTGCAGCTCGAGCCACTCGCGTTGATGAAGGTGACCTTGAAGGATGGCTCGGGCAAGCCCGTTGTTGGGGCGGGAGTGCGCTCTCGCGGCACGACGACGCGTGGCACCAACGATCCCGTCAGTTCGATTCTGCAAGGCTTGGGGCGCACCGCTCGCACGCATTGGCAGCGGCTGCGCACCGACGACGCCGGGCAGGTGGAGATTCCGTTCGTGCCAGTCGTTGGCGTGCAGCAACGCGTCGAGCTGCGCTGGGATGACGGTCGCTCCGAGGAGTTCGAACTGGAAGCGGATACCAAGGTGACAATCGGCGTCGCCAAGAAATCAGACAAGGGTTCGCGCTTGAGGCGCAGGCCAAAGTGACGATCGGCGTCGTCGAGAGTTCGAACAAGCGCTGACGGAATCGTGGTGGCCCGAGTAGGTTCCTCGCATGGCTGAAGCGTTGCGTTCGATTGCCGGAGTTTGTCACGTCGAGTTCGTGCGTGGCACAGAGGCAGATCCTGCCGCAGCACCCGACCTGCTATTCGAGGTGCCGCACGGTGCGACGTTGGCCCAGCACTTTGACCAGCTCAGGTCGGACTTGCAGGGTGAATACGATGACGGGCTGCGCGACTTCTTCTTCGTCAATACCGATGTTGGGTCGCCCGAGTTGGCGCTTGCGGTAGCGAAGGGTGTGGTCGCACGCGCGCCGCAACGAACGGCCGTTGTGGTTAGGTGCTTGTTGCCGCGCACCTTCGTCGATACCAACAGGACGATCGAACGAGATACCTGTGCTGCCGCGTCGAAGCCGGGTGAGATGACGCCGGGATTGCCGCCTTGGGTGCTGCATGCCGCCGATCGCGAGTTGCTCATAGATCGCTACTTCGCTTACCGCGACGTTGTGACCGCGGCGTTTGCCATCGTTTGCGAACGAGACGGCCGAGCGCTTTGCGTGCACACCTACGCGCCGCGCAGTATCGATGTGGCTGTCGACGAGCACATTGCGTCTGCGTTGCATCGTGCCTATGCGCCGGATCGCATCGAGACTTGGCCACTGCGGGCAGAGGTTGACCTGATCACGCACGACCCGGATGGCGTGGTGCTCGCCGATGACGAGTTGGCGCAGCGCACCGAGCGCGAGTTTGCGGCTGACGGTGTCCAGGTGGTTCGCAACGGCACCTACGCGTTGCACCCGTCGACGTTGGCGTTTGAGTTTGCGCAGCAATACCGCCACCAAACTCTGTGCTTCGAAGTGCGGCGCGACTTGCTGCTTGATGCATTCGTGCCGTTTGTCGAGTTGCACCCAACGGCTGTGGCGGTTGCTCGCATGGCCGCCCCGTTGATTAGAGCACTCAGTTAATTAGGGCTCTCAGCTGAGTTCTTCGGCTGTTGCTGGCTCGCCGCCAAGTTGCAGGTCCTTGAGCAACTGGAGGACCTTGCGCTGGAACGGGCGCAGCAGCGGGTTGCTGGATAGTTTGATCGCGGTAGCCGCCAGATCGACGGTGCGTTCAATCAGCTGGCGAGTCTTCTGGCGACCGTTTGAATTGTCGTGAATCCAGTAGAGCACGATGCCCATGCTGTAGGTCCACAGCAGATTGGGCAGCTCCTTCTGTAGCGCTGCCGGAACCTTGGTCGAGCTGCCGGTCAGCACATCGGCGAACAACGCTTCGCCTTCGATGCGGATGTCGTTGCCAGCCGGATGGAACGGGTTGAGCGGGCTGTTCGGGTCTGCGGCACTGCGGAACATTAGCGCGCTAAACCGGTGGTAGGGTTCGATGACTTCGAGCTTGCTCAGCATCGCGACGCGCAATCGCTGCAGCAGCGTGCGTTGCCCCTTCAGTCGCGGCCGCGCCGTCGCGAGGTGGGCGTCGTGCACTTCGCGGTAGAAGGCCTGCAGTAGCAGATCCTTGCTCTTGAAGTAGTAGTAGGCGTTGCCGAGTGATACCTCGGCCGCTTCGGCGACCATGCGCATCGTCGTTGCTTCGTAGCCATGTTCGCGAAACAGCTCGAGAGCCGATGCGACGATGCGTTGTTTGGTGCGTTCACCCTTGCT
Source organism: Planctomycetota bacterium (assembly GCA_051274975.1). Lineage (GTDB taxonomy): Bacteria > Planctomycetota > UBA1135 > UBA1135 > UBA2386. Next base: position 7,559 of record JBNMND010000157.1, read on the forward strand.
TGCTGCCATCAATCGCTACTTGAGCATGACGCCGAGATCGGCGATGGACGCCCACGGCCCGCCGTGGATTTCGGTGAGAATGCGCAGGCGCACATAGCGGCCGGTCACTGGGGGGCACGGCATGCGTTGCGGTTCCTTGGTTTCCTTGAGCGTGGCCTTGGCCGTGACTGCGGCGAACAGTTGCGGGTCGTCGCTAACCGAGAACTCGCACGTGCCGATCGCGCCATTCCAGCCGTTGTCTTGGCGAGCGAGGTAACACAGGCCGTGAATGGTTGTGCGTTCGCCGAGGTCGATCACCAGTTCGTGCGGGTGCTCGTCGACGGTACCTGACCAGTTGCTGTGCCAGATCGTGTTTGGGTTGTGGTCGATCGCGTTGGCTGCGAGCTTGCCGTTGATGGCCGACTCGCTGCTGACGCGCACGACCTTCCACTTGTCGTTCGCGAGCATGCCCTTCTTTGGCAGGCGGTGCTTGGCCTTGTTGCGGCGGCGGTTTGGCTTCGGCGCGTTCTTGCCGTACTTCGCTCGGCGATCTTTTTCGTGCAAGTCGAGACTAGCAAATGTGCCTTCGCGAACTGGTTCGTGCGACTTGTCGGCCATCGCGACCAGCTTGGCCAGTACTTCGGCATTGCTCGCTGCGATGTTGTTGGCTTCCGAGATGTCCGCTTCGAGATCGAAGAGTTGCCACGACTGCTTGCCGCGGCGCAGTGCCTTCCACTTGCCATGGCGCACGGCAACCTGGTTGCCGATCTCCCAATACAGGTGGTCGTGGTTGCGCTGGTTCTTGCCGAACAGCGCGCCGAGCATCGAGATGCCGTCGATGTCCGCGGGCTGCTCCGCACCCGCCAATTCCGCGGCGGTCGGCAGGAAGTCTGGGAAGTAACAGAGGTGGTCGCTGACCGTGTCAGCTGGAATCTTGCCAGGCCAGCGCGCGACCATTGGGATGCGCAACCCGCCTTCGAACAGTTGGCCCTTCTTGCCGCGGAACTCGACGCCGGTCTCAGGGTGCACATTGGCGCCGTGGAAGCCGCGCGGATGCTCCTTACTGCGGAAGTAGTCGGCACCGCCGTTGTCGCCGCTAAACAGAACGAGCGTGTTGTCGTCGAGTTCGAGTTCTTTGAGCAGTGCCAGCAACTCACCAACTTGGCGATCGAGCATCGTCACCATTGCGGCGTAGCGGCGCGCATCGACGGGCCACGGCTTGTTTTGGTAGAGCTGCCAGGCCGGATCGTCATCGGGGATGTCAAACAGCCCGTGCGGTGGCGTCACCGGCATGTAGCAGAAGAACGGCTGGTCCTTGTTATCGCGCACGAACTGCATCGCTCGTTCGACGATCACGTTGTGTGAGTAGGTCTGGCCCGCGCGGCCACCAACGTTGCCAGTCAGTGGTAGCTCCTTGGAGTTCTCGATGATGTAGGCCGGGTAGTAGGAGTGCGCGTGCACCTGGTCGTAGTAGCCGACGAACGTGTCGAAGCCGTGCGCTTCGGGCACGCCAGAAGAACCGCGACCGCCGCAACCCCACTTGCCGAAGCCACCGGTCGCATAGCCACGCGCTTTCAGCAAGTTTGCGATCGTGACTTCGCCTTGGCGTAGTGGCGTGCCACCGCCGTTGCTGCGAACGGATGTGTGGCCCGAGTGCTTGCCGGTCATCAGGCAGGCGCGGGTTGGGGCGCAAACGGCGGACCCGGCAAGATACTGGGTGAACCGCATGCCTTCTTTGGCCATGCGATCGATGTTCGGCGTCTGGATGTGCGGGTGGCCGAGGCACGACAGTTCATAGAAGCCGAGTTCGTCGGCGAGTACGTAGACGATGTTGGGCGGCCGCTGATTGGGCTGGCGCTCGCGGGGCAGTGACGTTGACTGTGCCGCCACCGTTGCGACAAGCAGGAATGCGGACAATAGGGCGCGCAACATGATGGCCATCATGTCGGGATAAGGCAGCGAAGTCGCATTCGCCAACAACCAATGCGGCTTTAGCGGTCAGCGTGACTGCTTTGCCGCATAGCGCGTGCGTCGTCGCTTAGTCAGCTTGGCAAAGCCGGTGATTGTGGCGAATAGGTTCTCGGCCCAAGGCCGCCACGACTTCTGGGCGAAGCGAAGCGACCAGCGTCGGTAGTTGCGCAGGGCCCAGAGCACAGTGATCCAAGCATTGGTGCCCCGGTATATCGCGCCGTCACTGGCCGTGACGGTCATCTTGTCGAGCAGTTCCTTGGTGTTGAGTGGGCAGCTGTTTTTGCCGGCGGTCTGCGCCGCCACGCAGCGAACGGCGACGAACTTGGGTTGTCCTTCGAGCCACTTGGCGACGCGGGTGCAGAACCCGCAGTCGCCGTCAAACCAGACCGTCAAGTAGAGCCGCGCAGGGTTCGTGGGAGCGTCCATGGCTCACTCCTTTGGTGGGTCGACAAGTTTGTTGATCGCCGCCAACGTGCCATCTGCTTGCACCATTGCGTCGGGAGCCACCGGCCGCGGTGCCTCGGCGATTCGCTTGTTGGCGCGGATGCGGCTGAATACGAACAGGTTGAAGAAGTGCATCAGGCCGAGCACGACCAGTACGAGGCCAACCTTGTGGCTGACGGCTTCAAACGCCTGGGTGGCGTCCTGCGTTTTCTGGGCCAGTTTCAACGCGAGGCTGATGTAGCCAAAGTTGATCAGGTAGAAGCCAACCACGAGCAGGTGATTGACCGAGTCTGCTAGGTCCTCGCGCTCGTCGAAGACGTCGACGAGGAAGACGCGGCCGTTCTTGTGCAGCGTGCGCGCGACCCAGATCGTCAGCCCGATGCTGATGAGAACGTAGAAGACGTATGCGTAGAGAGTGGTGCCCATGCTTTCGGTTCCTTGTGCAGTTGAACGCGTTCAAGAATGGTCCCATGCCTCATGAGTTTCGCCTATTTCTGAACGCGTTCAAAAATGCCGAGCTGGCTGCCTATGTCAGCGACCGTTGGTGGTCGTCGTCACGCGCTGATATACTGGCGTTCTAGATGGTTATGTGCGCAACGACTCGTCAGGCCAGGCATGCGGACGCGAAGGCGATGCTCGCGATCTATCGCCCGTTCATCGAACACACGACGGTGTCGTTCGAGACCGAGGTGCCGTCCGAACAGGAGTTCGCGCAGCGCATCGATGCGGCGCAGAGTGAGCACGAATGGTTGGTGGCGGAGATGGGCTCTGCCGTGATCGGCTACGCCTACGGCAGCAAGCATCGCTCGCGTGGGGCCTACCGCACGTCATGTGAAGTGTCGGCCTACGTTGCCGATAGTGCTCAGGGGCGCGGGGTGGCTCGGCTGCTTTACGAACGTCTGTTTGAGCGCTTGGTCGAGCTGGGTTACTGCAATGCGCTCGCTGGCATCGCGGGACCAAACGACAAGAGTGCCGCGTTCCATGCTGCGATGGGGTTCACGCTCGTTGGCGTCTACCACCACATCGGCTTCAAGAACGGAGCCTGGCACGATGTCGCGTGGTACGAGCGCATCCTGCGGGAAGGGCCTCCCGGCGATGTCTAGCGGCTACTAGCGAGCACGATGCGCGAGCAACCGTTGCCGCACAGCGGTTGGTGGCGCGCCGACTTCACCTTGCGAGAACTCGACGATGTCGAATGTGTCTGGCATCGCCAACCGCAGTTCGTCAGGCCGCAGCAAAAAGTCGGGGTTGCGCGGGCGGCCGTAGCGTTCGTTGCCGAGCGCGAACGTCTCATACAATAGGTGTCCGCCCACCGCGACGCTACGCATCAGTGTTGGCAGCAGCTCGCGCCACAGGTAGTTGACGACGACCACGACATCGAACGTTTCGCCCGCAAGCGGCCAGGGAGCGTTCTCCAGGTCGGCGGTGACGACGCGGATGTTCTCGTGTGGTCGGTTCCTCAGCGCTTCGGTGTCGCGATCGATTGCCGTAACCGCGTAGCCGCGCTCGGCGAACCAGTGCGCGTGGCGCCCGCCACCGGCCGCGACGTCTAGCACACTGCCTGTTGCCGGCAGGGCTTTCGCCCATGCGACGATGCTCGCCTCGGGTGCTGTCAGGCGGTGGTGTCCGTCCATAGCTTCAGACTAGCGCCCTCGCTGGCAACGAGCGCCCTTCTGCGTAGAGTTCCGCCATGGGCCGCATCGCAACGACTCGTCAAATCCAGGCACCCGTCGAGCAAGTGTTCGACTTGACTGTTCGCGCCGCTGATCCGCGGCTTTGTGCGCAAGGCGGTCGGCAAAGACATGGACGCCGTGAAGGCCTTCTGCGAGGCTGGCTAGGCCATTTGACTTTTCTTCCTGCGCCTAATTGCGATGGGGATGCATGACGACGTCGGCGCGCAGCAAGTTGCCGCCGAACGAGATCTCGAGGGCGCCGCGATCGCGCTGCTTCGCTGCCACCTTTAGTTCGATGCTGAGCCGGCCCGCCGACGGTCGCGCCGCCGAGCGCTTGAGGGGGATGGTCAGCCCGCCGGTCGTCTTATTGGCTTCGTAGGCATCGAGTCGCTGCTTGCGGATCTTCTGCGGGGCCAACAGCACGAGTTCCAAGCCGCGCTTCTTGTCGTTCTGCAGTGCGACGTAGTAGAGGTCGACGGGCACTTCTGTGCCGCCGATCGTTAGCGGCATGTTTGGGTCCAGCGTTGTCCAGAAGTTCTCGCCGCATCGCCACCGGCTACCGGACGGCTTGCTAAGGAACTGCGCGAACTGCTGCTGCCACCGAGCGCGGCCGTATTGCATGGCTACCTGGCCGGCCGAATCGTGGCCGAACCAATAGAAGATACGGGTCGCGCCGCGAGGGCTGTTCTCGGGGAATGGTGTCTGCTCGGTTGGCTTGGGCGCGGCGACCATGCCGCCGGTGATCGGCACCGCGCTGCTGAACATCACAAG
>JBNMND010000158.1:0-12386 GCA_051274975.1 Planctomycetota bacterium
CCATATCGACTGCCTGCCTGAGCGCCCCTGCGATCCATGCACCAACGCCAATTGCGATAGATAGCCATTTACGGTGCACGAGGGACTCTTCAGACAACTCCCGCCTTCTCGCCTGGATCCGAGCTCACAACTCCACGCGTCGCAAACTGCCGTGCTACACTCCCGCAGAGGAGCTGCCGCACCGCATGAACGCCCGATCTCGAATACTACGCAGACTCAAGCCCATGCTGCGCGACGGGGGGCCCGTGAAGAACTTCCTAAAGCGTCAAGACGAACGTCTGGTGCGCTGGAAGCACACCGCCGCGGGCCGTTTCCCGTCGTTGATCAAGCCGGGGCCTCGCCAGATTACGATCGCTATCACAGCTGCATGCAACTTCCGTTGCCGCGCTTGTCGGTACGGGCGCGACTTCATGGTCGGAGAGCATCTCGATCTGGAGACCGTGCGCCTCTGCCTCGACGATGCCGCCGCGGCCGGCGTCGCATCCGCCCGCTTCTATGGCGGTGAGCCCCTGCTGCATCCCGACCTGCCCGCAATGATCCGGCACGCGGGATCGCTCGGCATGGAGCCCTACGTGACCACCAACGGCGTGCTGCTCGGGAAGCGCATCGACGAACTCTACGCCGCTGGCCTGCGCTGGCTGAGCATGGGCTTCTACGGTATCGGCGCGGACTACGACGAGTACACGCAGCGCGATGGCGCCTTCGACCAGCTACGGCGATCGCTCGGCACAGTTCGCGAACGCTATCAGGACCGAGTCGCGATTCAACTCAACTACATGCTGTCGCGCCGTTCGTGCAGCGTTGACAACGTACGCGCCGTCTGGGCGCTCGCGCGCGAGTTCGATCTGCACATGGGCGTCGATCCGATCAGCAAGACGATCCCGTTCTTTACGTCGCCGGGAGAGGACCTCGCGATCGGCGAGGCAATGCGTCCCGAACTGCAGGCGGTCACCGACGAGTTCCTGACGTTGAAGCAGCAGTTCCCCGACCGGGTCGTGCCGTCGATACCGTTTCTGCGCGCCCTGCCGGCGCTGCTGCTCGATGACTTGGCCGCACAGGTCCCTTGCGACGCCTACGAACTGCTGTGGGTCGGCGCCGACGGCACCGTGCAACTGTGCGATGTGCACTTCGAACTCGGCAACCTGAAGGAAAAGCGGCTGCGCAACATGCTGTTCACTGAGCAACATCGCTGTGCGGCGCGGGATGCCTTCCAGCTGAAGTGCCCGACCTGCATGTGCAAGATTGACAGCCGCATTCGTCGGCACGGCCCTACGGCCAAAAGATCGGGTCCGAACCAACCCGGAGTGCAGTCCCATGGTGGCTAGTCGCGAAATAGCTGCGCCGCGGCTGCTGCACGTGTTCGCTACGTTCGACGTCGGCGGACCGCAGGTGCGCACGCTCGCGGTGCGCCAGCGCCTCGGCGACCGCTTCGTGCACGGCTTCGTGGCCGCAGACGGTCGCAAGGACGCCGAACGGCTGCTCGGCGCGTCGGCTGCTCCGGTGTTCTGCGTCCGTCGCCCAGCCGGCACCTGGACGCAGTTGCGCGCCATGCGCGCGGCCATCCGCACGTTCCGCCCGGACCTGGTGTTGACGTATAACTGGGGCGCGATGCTCGGCGCACTGGCGGCGGTGTTGGCTAGGATACCGTTCGTGCACCATGAGGAAGTCGTACCGCCGGAGGAGCGGCCCGACCGATTGCTGCGACGCGATTGGCTGCGACGTCGCCTGCTGCCGCGCGCGCGCGCCACGGTGTGCGTTGCTTCCACCATGCTGCGCACCACGCGCGAACGCTGGCAAGTGCCCGAGGAGCGCTGCGTCATGTTGCCGAACGCGGTCGATACGGTGCTTCATGCGACTTCGGCCCGCGGCGCGGATGACGAGCCGGCGCCACCGCTTGTCGTCGGCTGCGTCGCCAATGCCCGCCCCGAGAAGAACTGGCCGCGCCTGTTGCGTGCGTTCGCACTCCTGCCGGACCAGACGGCGAGGCTGCTGCTCGTGGGCGATGGTCCCGAGCGTGCCGGCGCCACGGTGCTAGCCCAGGATCTCGGCATTGCCGAGCGCGTGGACATGGTTGGGACCGTCGCGGACCCGGCTAACTACTACCGTCGCATGCACGTATTCGCGTTGCCGTCCGACGACGAGCAACACCCGCTCGCGCTACTTGAGGCAATGGCACACGGTCTGCCGATCGTCGCCACAGACGTCGGCGACGTGCGCGCGACGCTGCCCCGGGCACAGCACGGGTTCGTGGTGAACCCAACTGCGCCTAAAACAAACTCGAGCACCGGACTGCCGGCCGGGGACGCAGCGTTCGCAAGCGGACTCTCGCGCCTGCTGACAGACCGGAGCCTGCGCCGTCAACTCGGGGACGGCAACCGCCGCCACGTCGCCAACCACTTTGACTTGGCGAAGCTCTGCGAACGCTATGGAGAACTGTACATGCGCGCGCTCGCGCGGCCGGTTGTCCTCGAGGCAACTACATGAACGAATTCATACGCTGGTCCCACGACGTCGGTGCAGCCATCGCGCGCCGCTCGACCGTTGCCCGCCGCGTCCTGCACGGCGTGCGCGAGATTGCTCAGGTAGCACAGCACTCGCTCGCGAAACGCGCCCCCAAGCTGATCCGTGCAGACACCGTCAACCTGACCGTCGCGCTGACGGCGCGATGCAACCAACGCTGCACGGGTTGCCTGTACGAACGTGGCTTCATGACCGGCAAACAGCTCTCGCGCCAGGTGCTCGACGATCTAGTCGACGACGCAGCCGAGCTCGGGGTGCGTTCGATCCGGCTCTACGGTGGCGAGCCGCTGCTGCATCCGGATCTAGCGCACGTCGTGCGGCGCGCCGTCGACAAGGGACTCGCGACCTACGTTACGACCAACGGCGTGCTGCTCGAAAACAAGATCGACGAACTGTTCGACGCGGGCCTGCGCCACCTGACGTTTGGCTACTACGGGACCGGTGACGCCTACGACAAATACACCCAGCGACCGGGTACATACGAGCGGCTCGAGCGCGGCGTGCGAGCGGTACGCGAACGCTACGGCGCAAGCGTGTCAATGCGCATGAACTGGCTGTTGATGCGCCCAACGTGCACGATGGAGAGTCTCGGTGAAGCCGTCGCGTTCGCGCGCCGCTACGACACACCGATGCAGGTCGACCTCGTGCACTACTCGCTGCCCTACTTCACAGAAGGCCCCGAACGCGAACTGCAATTCCGCCCCGAAGACCGCGAAGCCATCGAAGTGATCGTTGCAGAACTACTCCGCCTGAAGCGCGAGGAGCCAAGGCGCATTGAGAACTCCGAGATCGGACTGCGCGCAATCCCTGACTGGCTGCTGAATGCTGCCGACATGAAGGTTCCGTGCGACAAGTACCGCATGGTCTGGGTCGGCGCCGACGGCACGGTGCAACTCTGCTACGTGACCTTCCGCCTCGGTCAACTCGGGGGCAAGCGCCTTCGCGACCTGCTATACACAGACGAACATCACGAAGCGGCACGCGGCGCATTCAACCTGAACTGCCCTAACTGCCACTGCGGCTTCGACGATCGCACTCGCAAACACCTTCCCAGCCGACGGCGCTACAACCACGACTGAGCCCGACGAACCGTGACGCCGCTTGCGACCAACCAGAACCGGGCACGCCAGAAACGCACCATCTCAAGCTGGGCTGCACACTCTCGAGTCGGTGCAGGACACCTGCTTGCAAAACTGACGACTCTGCAGCGAGGCGGTTGCCCACGACACCGAACTCTCGACCCGCGCCTAGTAGCCGACAGTCCCAGTGACCGCGTTCGAAACAGCAACGCCGCCCGGCCTGAATAACACCAACGCCTGAGCGTGGAACTGCATCCCCACAAGGAAGGGGAACGCCGGAATCGTGATCGTGTGGTCTGCGTAGCCGGAGGTCGTAATCGTGTAGATCGAGTCGTTGAGCGAGACCAGTTGGTCGCAGCCTGGCCACCCGAGGATGCCAAGATCTTGTGGCAACGGATAGTTGCCGAAGGCCCCAGTTCCCTGACTATTGCTGAAGCCGAAGATGAACACCGGGATCGTGACTGAGAGTGGCAGATTGCTAACCCGCGAGCGCGAGGATGTGCCTATACGCGGCAAGTCACCAGCAACCGCCGCGAGGCTTGGCACTTGCCCGTTTGGATCTTGGCATCCGGCTCCAAAGGTGGTGTAGCTCGCTGGTGGAGAAAGTGATTCGACGATCACGTCATCGATGAAGCACTGGTGTGATCCGAAGGTTTGTTCGCGGTTGTGGAAGGCGATGCGCTTTTGCGTTGTCGTGTCACCCAAAACACCCGCTTCGATCTCCAGCCATTCCGTTGATGGGTTGGGACCTTCCATGCGCACTTTGATCTGGTATCCGAGGTCAGTGACGCTTGCGGTGTAAGTGGATCCCGCGGTTAGCGTCAGCCCTGGGCCCACGGATGTCTGTGGACCTAGCTGGATTTGCCCCCACTGCACAAGCGCGGTTTGTGGGGCCCCGCCGTACATCCATCCTGCGATGCCCACGCCATTCTGGGTTTCGCCATACGACCCAGTTGGCACGCCGTCACTTCGGACGAGAAGTGTGAATCGATCGTTTTGGTCTGCGCAGCGCCATTTGCATGTGACGCTGTAGGCACCGATCTGCTGGTGGTCGAACTGTTGCACGCTGACCAAGTGACCTCGATTCTGGAGCACGCATTCACCGGACTGAACAAAGACTGCAGGTGTTCCAAATGGCACACCTTGCGTGACGGCTTGCCATCGAGCCGGATCAAGGGTGCTTGCCGAGAAGTTCTCCGACAACAGGATCTGTGCGGGCAGGAACGGGCACGAGAGCGTCAGCAAGGCAAGTATGGTCTTCATTGCAAAGGAGTGATTGAAGAGGATCATGGTTGTCCAGAGGTGAGCTTCTTGGGTAGGAGATCGAGAGTAGCCGACCAAGCAAAGCGGCTCTTCAGCTCGCTCGCGTGCAGTCCCGTCAGCGCGTTCTCGAATCCGCGTAAACCTGCGGGCATAGGGCATTCAAACAGCGGCTCGGACCACCCGAACCCCGCCCCGCCTGCCAGGGCCGCGGCGACGGCGCGCGCCGGACCATCCCAATCAACGCAGGCAACGGGCTAATGAATCGACACAATCCGTGCAGGTTGGTGACGGTCGAGTAGTTCGGCGAGAGCGCGAGACTCGGGTTCACTCAAACCCTTGGCACCGTGTAGACGCCGCTCTTGGCGGTTCTTCGCTGGGAAGTTTCGGTTGAGGTCGACGCCATTCGAATTGAGTCGACGCCGCTTCGCATAGCCATCAGGATTGACGACCGGCACTGCGATCAACGTCCGTCCATTGAGCAGTTCGGGGTGCGCGGCGAGGTGTTCGAATAGCCGTTCGAGCAATGGTGTTCCGGCCGGTTCGCTGCCGTGGATTGACGCAAGCACCAAGACCACTTCGTCACCGCTCCCCATCGTTACGGCTTCGATCGGGCGACCTTCGAACGATTGGCCGATCTCTTCGCGAGATGGAATCACGGCGGCGTTCGTGACGAGGGAACAACCGGCCCACGCTGGCGACATGACGGCGACGAAGAACAGAGCGCGACTGATCTTGGACATCGCTCCAGCCTTACTGGCAGCGATACATCGACGCCATAGCATTCGCCGGCCCGAGGTTCTGGCTTCGGTGAGCCTCGTATTATTACACGTCTCGTTCGCGCGGTCGCCGTTGCCAAGCACGCGAACGATTAGCCGACGTCGGCGCAGGCCCTACTTCGGCATTGGCATAATCAGAACCGGCGTGGTCGAGCGGCGCACGACCTGCTCCGCCACGCTACCTTGCAGCATGCGCGCGATGCCGCGACGACCATGCGTGGTCATGACGAGTAGCGGCGCATGCATCTCCTCGGCCCGCCGGACAATGAGATCCACGGCGTTGACAGAGACTTGAACCTCGACCTCGATCGGCGCGTGCGAGTCGAGCGCGAGTACCATTTCGCGAAGACGCTTGGTACGCGCATCGATCGCGGGTTTGTGGTCGACCGGTGGTGGCGCGACCGGCGCGCCACCGCCAAACGGCGGCAGCACGGGGTCATCCACAATCGACAGCAGTCGCACCGGTTGGCCTAGTCGGCGGGCAAGCGCGACGGCCGGAGTGTGCGCCGCGACAGAGGCTGGAGATACGTCGGTTGCGATCAGCATGGGACCGCCCGCCTCCAGGTCGAGTTCGCCATGTTGCAGCATGTGATCTGTCAGCAGCAACACCGGCTTGGTGGCGCGACGAATCACCTGCTCGGCCGTGCTACCGATCACTGCGCGGCTGATCCCGGTTCGACCGTGCGTTGGCAGCACGATCAAATCAGCAGCCAAGCGATCGGCGGCAGCCAGGATTGCTGCCTTGGGGTCAGCGGCTTCTTCGATCTCGACGTGAACCGGTCGGTCCGCAGCAAGCGTGCTGACAGCTTCCTTAACCGAACGCTGGACCTCTTCGAGCGTTTGATCAGCGGCGGCAAGGTTGTCTGCCAGCGGCGCGTTCACGACCAACGATCTCGGCGGGATGGCGTGGTAGAGGGTGACGCGGGCGCCAAGTCGGTTGCCCAGCTTGATTGCGTAGTTGAGGTGCTCTTGCGCTTGGGGGTCGCGATCTGTTGCGAGCAGGATGTGAGGATGGTTCGAGTTCGTAGTAGCAGCCATACACTCAACTACGCCGCTGGACACGGGTCCATTACCGGGTCGTCGTGCGGAGGTGCTCGCCGCTTGGTGGGCATACCGAGTCTGCAATGTGCGGTTTGTGCCCGCGCGCCACGACTGAGGCCCGTTCGAACGCTCCAGAGACCGATTCGATCAACAACCAGAGTGCCCTTGCCCGGCACGTGGCTCGAGGCGCACGTGGAATGGCCGACACGCACCTGAGTTGTCCGCCTCGACGATTGCTCAGCTACTTCGCCGCGTCATCGGCTAGCCGACGTGCATGGAGGCGCGCGATGTCGAACATGTAGGCTGACCCGCCGCGCGTCTTTGCCGCGATCGCGAGATGGCGGCGAGCCTCACCGGCTCGGCCCATCACCTCGTGGTAGAGCCCGATGTAGAGATGGCCGTAGAAGCGCGCCGAGTCGGCTTCGTTCCCGCTCGCTTCGTCGATCGCCCGGGCGACCTCAGCGGGAGTCGTCCGGCCCTCGAACATGGCGTAGATCTGCATCAGCGGCACGCGCGCATCTGGACCGACCGGCAGCAGCGCCGCCCTGGCTGCATCGGCGCCATCGAGCTGTGCCTTGCACAGAAAGTGCCACACCGCGTTCTCGACGTCGTTGGGGTTGACGCTGCGATGCACCTCGAACTGCCGAACGCCCTGCTCGAATTGACCGGCGTAGTAGTAGGCGATGCCGCGCTGCCAGTGATACGACTCAGCGGTTGGCTCGGCCGCGAGGAACACGTCGAAGTCGGCGATCGCCTCTGCGAAGCGTCCCGCTCGCAGATGCTGGTCGCCGCGCTGATTGAGTTCGCGCGGTGTCAACGGCGTGTCTGGGGCTTGTTCTTTCTGCTCAGCGGAGCTGACGTCTGCAGATCGCTCCGGGGACTCGCAACCAACGAGCACGAACAGGAGATGGCAGCTGAGGAGTGTCGATCCTGCACGAAGTCGCATACCGCTAGTTTCGCAGGTCGGTCGGTGCGTGCACAGGCTATGCAACCAAATCACGTGGAGGTGCACGCTCCACCTGAGCGAGCGCCGCCAACCGTTCGATTGGGCCCTCGGGTTTCGCAGCTTGCACACGTTGCGCGTGACTCGCGTATGGTGTTGGGATGGCAGACAAGGCCGACAAGCGACGCAAGGACGACAAATCCGGCCAATCAGGCAAGGACGAAACCCAAGGCGGCGAGGGGCGTTGGTGCATAGACCCAGCTCACGGCAGATCGCTCCCGCGAACGCCCCGGTTCACATTCTAACCGCGTACGAAGCCGGCATTCCCAGTTCCGTCATGCGGTGGAGGATGTTGCAAGCCAGTCGTGCTTCGACGACCTGAGCATCTGCATCACGCCCATGCAGCCGATCGCCAAGGATCCTTTTGTAACGGAAGAACGTGTTCTCGGCGCGGGCCTGCTGATGGTAGCCAGACTCCTTCTTCCACTGACGTCGACCAACTTTGCGAATGCGTCGCACCGCGCGATCTCTCGCTCGACATCCGCGAGCTCCGATTTCCGCGGTCTTGACCGGTGGCACGACGACCTTCGCGCCTCGACTCAAAGCTACGTCGTATAGCGCGCGACTATCGTAGGCACCGTCGCCGGTGACCCTACGGACCTTGCCTGGCACGCCACCGACAAGATCAACGCCGACGCTAGCGTCATCTATGTTCGCGGCTGTCAGCACTTGGCCGACGATCACGCCATCGCTGCCGACACCGAGATGCAGCTTCTTCCAGCCGCGAACGCCCTTCCCGCCGTGTTTGACCGCCGCCCACTCGCCTTCGCCGAAGATGGCAAGCCCGCTACTGTCGATCACCAAGTCCATCCTGCCGGACTTTTGCGGCACACGTAGCGGCACCTTCAACTTCTTGCCCCGACGTGAGAGTGCCGTGTGATCCGGGACGTCGAGCACAACACCCATCAGGTCGAACAACGAACGCAGAAAGCCTTCGACTTGGCGCAGTGGCAGCTTGAGCAGGAGGCGTAGCGTGAGCGCCGCCTCGATGGCTAGGTCGGAGTACTTGCGCTGCCCTCCACAACGCCGCGAGAGCTTAGCATTCCACTGTGCGATCGCGGCCGGCGACAGCCAGATGGTGAGGTTGCCGCGCTCGACCAACGATCTCTCGTAAGCAGCCCAGTTGCCGACTCGATACTTCGTCTTGTACTTGGGATGGACGCGGGACTTAGTGCTCGGCATGGCTGGTGCGGATCGGAAAATCCCCATGTCGGCAGATCGCGTGCCCGTCATTTCGATCCGTGCACCAACACAGCAGGGTTTCCGGATGCATGACTTGATCACGCAGGCGCAAACAACGCAGCACAATCCTCTCGATGCGAAACGTGCGCAGCCCGCTAATGCGCGACGGACCGCCCACGGTCAGAAGATGTCGAGAATGCCGGTCTGGCCATTGATGACAGTTGGAATGCGCGTGGTGTAGTTCATGCCTTCGGCGACGTAGGTCCCAAAGCTGAGTAGTTGGGAGTCCGCGATTGCCCCCATCGCCGCGGCGGCGAAGGCCGCCTGATAGTCAATCGTGCTCGGGTTGGCGCGGCCCGTGCGTGTCTTCTTGGCCGCACCGATGGTCTTGGATAACCCGGGCAAGTAGTAAGCGTCCTTGGTGTGACCGATGGATTGAGGCTTGGAGGCATAGCCGGTGCCGCCGACCGCAGCCATAGCCTGCCTTGCGGACACGTTCTTGTCGAGCATGGCTAGGCCGACCCGCGTCAGCCTTGCGTTGATGTCGGCCCTATTGGACGCGATTGTGCTCAGTTGCTTCGCGGCCGACTGCACCTTCGCGAGACCGAGAGCAATTGCGATGGCGCCGCGCAGGTTGCGGCTCTTCTCCGATTTGAGGCCAGCCAAGAGAACCTCGCCGGCCTTGTTGCGCCAGTTGCGATTGGCGGCTTGCGGTTGATTCGCGATGCCGCCCGGGACCTTGCGCTCCCCCCCCAACAAGCCGAGTCCAAGCGCGGCCCACGGCTTGATGTCGCGCGAACCTACCTTGAACGTGTCGCGCAAGACTTCGAAGGCCGTATCACCGCCGATCTGTCCGAGTGCGATCATCGCGAACTTGGGGACGAGCGAATCACTCGGCTTCGTTACGTGCTTGAGAAGGATGGCGAGTTCGCGGGTGTGATTCGGACGAAACAGCTGCCCAGCTGCGATCATCGTCGAGACATGGATCGAGCTCTCTGCCCGCCGGTTGCGAAGTACGTTCGTAATCAACTCCACCGCGCGTGCTTGTTCGGCGGCGCCCGCGTGTCGAGCCAAGTATGCCAACGCTGTCAAGCCGTTTGACTGCGCGACCGCGAACTTGCCTTTGAGCTTTCGCTTGAGGTGGGCTTCGAGTGCGGCAATGGCAGTCTCGAGGATGAGCTTGTTGTCTGCGCCGATCTTCTTGGTTGCGCCGAGGATTCGGATGCCGTGGAGCACGGCTGTGAGCACTTCGGGGTCCTTGTTGCTCTTCCTCTCAAGCACGGAGATCAATGCTGCGAGCGCCATTGCGCGTGCATCGACGGAGTCCGTGCGCTGCGCGAGAATGCCAAGCGCGTAGGCGGCAAACGCACGCACGCGGTCATTGACCTTGGAGCGTGAGACGGGCCTGCGACCAAGCTTGTTGTCGGTCAGCAGTCCCGATAGATCCGCGACCGCGTCTGTGCGTCCCGTGAGCCCCAACGCGAGGGTGGCAGCTTCGCGGACCTCGGAGGTCGAGTTCGACAAGTGCTTGCGCAGGACCCCTAGCACATCAATTTCCGGGGTGTCGACGGCGGACTTGCCCAAGGCGATAAGGCTTGCCGATAGGATGTGAGGGACATCGTTTCGACCGAGAGCCAGAGCCAATGTCGGCATCACGATCGAGCGGCGGTCGCCGTCGGTGACGGTGGTTGTAGGAGCGTCGAGGTAGCGCTCGTGATTCAGTTGCCACCAGACTTGCCAGCTGTTGATGTCGAGGTTGCCGGCGCCTCCGGTCCTGGGGCCAAGCGCGCCGCGTGGGCCATTGCCCGCTGCACCGCCGGTCCGCGGCCCTCGGTATTGGCCACCATGAGCTTGGAGTGTCCCAACAAAGAGCCAGAGCGCAGCTAGAACGAGAATGCAGGGCGTCGGTTTGGGCATGAGTAGCGATGGCGCGGGTTTCACGCCTTGATTCTAGGACAGGTGGCCGTCAGCGAGTCTCGATGCACGCGCTGCCGGATGAGTGGCGAGGGTCACGTAGGTGCTAGTGGTGTGATGCAGACAGTTGCCGTCTTATGCGCGAGTCATCGACGTCGCTCACAAGGCGGGTTGCCGCAGGCCTATTCATGGATACGTCGAGGACAACCCAACGCAGTGAGCGGCGTTGAGAAGATGGCTAATTTCGGCATCACACCACTAGCGACGCAGCACAATCCCCTCGTTGCTCGTCAACAAGTTGAGGGACTGCAGCCGCACCGGGTTTTGATTGACTAAGCGACGGGGTTGGCCGCGTCCTCCTCCGCCGATGAAGCGCTGACCTGGAAACAGAGTGACGCGATACTTCCCCGGCAATAGCCCCTCGATGCGAAACGTGCGGCGAGCCCCTAGCCCCAGGAATCCCACTCGCCGCTTGATCGCCGTAGGTCCACCGCTCGCACGCTCGAACTCGAGCATGGTTCCAGTTCCAAACTGCACGTCAAAGTCTCGGGGATCCGCGTGGCCGCTCGCTACCACCAACGGAATAAGGCTGTAGGGCCGCACGCCGGAACTCGCGATCTGTTCGTTCGACTTCGAGATCGTGCCGTGGTTCAGGTGTTCGCCTTGAATCGAGAAACTGCACTCCGGCATGTCGAGTTTGAATCGGCCGCCGCGATCGGTCGTCGGCCGGAACTGACAGTTTGCTCCATCTGGCAACCTTCCATCCAGCGACATGGCCATTCCTCCTGCGGGGCCACCTCCCACCGTCATTGCGAACGTCACAGCCGACACCTGTAGAGTGATGTCGAGCTTCAGACTCGCGCCTTTGCGATACGGCTTCAACCAGAGGTAGTTGTCGGGGAGCTTTGCGGCGACATCCATGACGCCGGCAACCAAAGCAACTCGACCGGCCACCCAAGGTACCATGCGCGTGTTGTAGTCCCCGCCTTGTCGCAGGTAGTACCACGCCCACTCGCCGTCCTGCTCGATGCCAAAGCTCACGCCATTCGTGACTCGCCCTTCGACAACGATCTTGCCTTGCAGAGTCTTCGGCGCTGGTGGCTTCTTAGCGTCCGGAGGTCTTTTCACAACCGGCGGGTCGCGCGTTTCCTTGGCACTCTGATACCTGCCATACGGCTTTGGCGTCGACTGCTTCGCGCTGTCGGCGGTGTCTAACCAAGGCTGGTAGGCAGGGAACCGAGCGGTGCGTGCAACTGGGACGTGCGGAATCGGCTCCGTGGCTTCGATGTCAGGTTCCGTGCCGACGATCTCGGGAACGACTTCTTGACGCTCTACGTCCGCCTCCAACACTTCGTAATGTGCGTGAGCGACGATCAGCGATTGTCCCCCGAATCGCTGTGGCTCGGGAAGCTCCGCCGCAACCTCGCGACTCAATGGCGCAGGCTCCGTGTCGGCGAGGCCGATCACAAGACTGCCGAGGGCAAGACACCCAATGCCTGTGCACCAGGCGATCATGCGATGGGTCGTGCTGCCGTGTTGATGTGTGTGGTTCATCTGGATGTATTGGATCTGGCCGGCGCAGGTCGCCCCAGGCCGCCACGTCCGCAT
>JBNMND010000159.1:0-12383 GCA_051274975.1 Planctomycetota bacterium
CGTCGATATCGACAACGGCCAAGCCTGCATCGCAGCAGACGTAGACCGTGGTGCCGGCGACGGCGAGGTTCTCGGCGCCGTTCAACGCGCCGTTCGGGTTGAACGTGACCGCGCGCTTCGTGAAGTTATTGTCCGGGTTACCGTCGGTCAGGCAGTCGATGTCGATGAGGATCAGGCCCTCAAAGCGATCACTGACGTAAGCATAGCGGTAGGACTCGTGCAGGTTCTGGTCACGCCCCTTGTAGGGGTAGTTCTGCTCCTTGTTCTTCTCGATCCACTTCCGATCCATGCTGATCGACATGTTCGTCGGCAGCGCCACGGCAGTCGCGTAGCGCGTTTTCACGTGCGTGTCTTGACCGAGCGGCGAGACCGGCGCGGTCACGATACGTTCACTAAAGTTCTTGTTGGCGACGTTGGCGACGTCGTAGACGCGGAAGCCGCCCTTGCCGTTCGCTGTGTAGACGTATTCGCCACGCTGCTCGATGCTGAGCACGTTGCCGGGGTGATGGTGCGCCTCCTTGAGGCGACCCTTGGCGCGCACGTGCTGTTTGTATTCCGCCGGGAACGCCATGCGGTGGAGATTGGACCCAATCATCGCCTGTGGCTCTGGCCACTCGGTGATCTTGATCGCCTCCAAGCCGCCTTGCCCCGCGCCGACATAGGCATACATGCCGAAGAAGTTGACGTAGTTCGTGCCCTGCAGATAGGTCTGCGCGAGCCACGCGTTGTTGTCGTTCTTGTCGCTGAGGTGGCAGTCCGAGCACTTGCGCGTCTCGGTCTTGCGCACCGTGTGGGCAAAGTGCGTGTTAAAGCACTGACCGCTCATGCCGTTGGCGGCAACCGTCAGCTGCTGCTTGTAGGCGATCGCGCGCGTCGAGTCCGTCGACGACACCATGACTGCTGAGGACGAACGCACCACGGCGATCTTGTTGTCCTTCACATCAGGCGAGACGCCTAGCATGAAGACATCGTCACGCGCAACTTGCGGGTTGTAGCTCGCCCAGTTGCGCAAGCTCTTCTCCTCGAAGTGGTGCATGTCGGTGCGCCAGTTCGCCTCTTGCGGCAAGTGGCAACCGAAGCACGACGTCATCCACGACGTATGACACGACGCGCAATCCATCTTCTCGGCGGTGTGGGCGCACGAGCCATCGGACATCAGCTGCAACTTGGCGTAGGCCGCCTTCTCGTTGTAGTCCTCGTTGTCCGCCGCCTTCTCGACGCTGTATTTGACCTGGCTAACCTTCCACTTGAGGCCCGGGTGCAGCATCGATCGTTGCCAGAGCTGGAGGCGGCCATTCTCATCGCGCTTGCGTTCGAAGCGCTTCTCGCCCCACGGCGTTTTGACGATCGAATCGTCCCTGAGCTTCGTGCTGATATTCTGCTTCTGGCCGTTTATGCCCAGCTTCGCAGCCGGACCAGAGAAGCGCATCGTCGCGATGTCAGTGGTCGTGCCGTGGCAGTCCTGACACTGAATCTGTAGCGACGCCTGGTACTCCGAGTAGAGGTGCGTATCACCGTGCACATCCTGCTCAAAGTGGCAGTCGACACAGTGCATGCCGCGTTCAGCGTGCACGTCCTTGAGGTGCACTGGCTTGCCCGGCTTCGGGGCGAAGCAACCAGCGTCGGGAGCATCCGGCGGACAAATGTCATCGGCAGTCGGCGCGGAGCCGAGCTTCGGAATCACGCCTTCGAACTTCTTGGGGTCGTCGTATTCAACGACCCCACCGTCCTTATCGAGCAGGTTGCCCTTGCGGTCGGTCTTGAAGACCCCGCGGAAGATCCAACCGTGGCCGTGGTAGTCGGCGAACTGCGTGTGCTCGAGTCCGGCATTAACCTCTTCGGCAACACCATTGAGGAACTCTCGGTCGCCCCACTTGCCGCGCTGCGCAGCCCCTTCTGGGTTGCGATCGAGAATCGCGTGCTGCTCGGCGGCCGTCTTGTCGGCTTGCTCCGCCGGGAACATCTTGTCGCCGTCGGTCTCGTACGACCACATCTGGAACCCGTAGTAGGTGTTCAAGAAGGAGTTCGGCTGGTGCATGTGGCAGACCATGCAGTTGCTCGACGGGATCGCCCGCGTGAACTTGTGCACGATCGGGTGACCTTGCTCATTCTGCGGGATGGTCGGATCGACGCTCGGCGGCGTCGCGCCAGGCTTACCCATCATCGCGGCGGCGGCGCCGACATTGCCGTAACCGAGGTTACCAAACTGCGCCCACGGGCCGGAGTGCACCGGATCGCGGTCGTTGGCGTAGACCATGTGGCACGCGGTGCAACCACTGCTGCGGAAGTCGCCGGGCTGGTCGTTGGTGCCCATCATCGCGAGGTGCGGATCGTTGAGGCGCGTCTTGTGCACGTTCAACGTCGGCAGGTCGACGCGATTGAGCGTTCCGAGACCACGATCGGACGAACGGTTGTTCGGGCGACCTGGGTCTTCAAACTTGTCGGGCAAGCCAGGCACCGGGCTGTTGAGACCATTGAGGCCGATCGCAGCAGTGCCGAGACGGCTACCCTTCTCGAAGATGCGGAAGATGTTGCTCGGCTGGGTCACTTCCCAGTGAGGCAACGGCAAGGCGACCTCCGACCAACCGTTCTTCTCCATCTCTTCCTGGGTCGGCGCACGACCTTCCTCGCCGTGCTTGTAGACACCACCATCTTTGCTGACGATGTGGTTGACGACCTGCGGTTTACCGTCGGGACCGTAGCTCTCACCGAAGATCGAGCGCTTGGTACTGACGATGCCGTTGGCATACGTCACCGTGCCCCAGAAGTGCTGCGACGTCGCCATCAACGACTTCATCACTTGCAGCGTCTCGTCGGCGTGGCACGGGCCACACGTCCTGTTTGCGACGCGCAAGTCACCCGGGTTGACGAACTGCACCCACGCCTGGCTCTCTTGGAGCGTCAGCATGTACGGACGCTCGGGGTTGCCGGAGTTTTCCCACGCCTTCGGGAAGGTCGGGACAGCGTGTGCGCCAACCATGTCCGTCTTGCTTGCGTCGCCGCCGTGACAATCCACACAGGAAGCTTTCCGCGCCGAGTGCGGATCGCCGCAACCGGTGTGGCAATCGACGCACGTGCCGTCGGAGACATAGCCACCAGCAGCATTCATGACGTTGGCAGCGACAGTGATTGGATTGCCAAGGCGGCTATCCGGCCGCTCATACGGCTCCCAGGTCGACGGCGACTTGCAACTGAACAATTGGAACGCCGCCAATGCTGCAAGGCCAAGGCCTGCAACACGCCATCCACGCTTACCCGAAGGGTTCGCAGAATGACGGTGGGATGACGAACGGTGATGGGGCTTCTTGTGTTCGGCCATGGCGTGAGCGGGCAACTCCTGTCCGTGCGCGACTCTATCGGGCCATGCCACGGGGCACATCGAGTTTTTTCTCTGCGTTGTCGATGCCCGCCCGCTTCGATCGTCCTTGCTGCGACCCCAGTCGGCATCACCCCCTTGTGGAGCCAGCGCAACCCCATCAAGACAATGCCCAAGTTCATGCTGATCCTGCGTAGCGACATCACTGCCGACTACACACTCTGACCCCCGAAGACTTTGGTGAGATCCTCGCCGGCTACCAAGCCTGGGGAGAACGCATGGGCGACCGCCTGAGCATTAGCCGCAAACTGACCGATGAGGGCGGCCGCGTCATCCAGCAAGACGGCGAAGTGAAGGACGGGCTCTACGTCGAATCCAAGGAGGTCGTCGGCGGCGTCTACATGCTGCAAGCCGACAACTACGATCACGCCGTAAAACTGTGCGACGGCCACCCCAACTTCCGCTCCGGTAGTATCGAAGTTCGTCAAGTGGACTTCATGGGCGACCCAGAAGACTAACCCGTCTCGGGATCGAGATTCCGAGGATTGAGATTGCGTGTCGACATCGTCGAAAAACTCTAATCCATCTTATGTAAACCACTTACATACCACATAACCAGATCCATGCCGCCTGACGTTGTCGACGACCTGTTTCGGCATCGCTATGCGCGCATGGTCTCAGGACTGCGCCGAGTGCTCGGCCCCGCGAAGCTCGAACTCGCCGAGGACGTGGTGCAGGAAGCCATGATGCGCGCGCTGCGCGTCTGGCCGGCGGAAGGCGTGCCGGAGCAACCCCACGCGTGAGTGTTCCGCGTCGCTCGCAACCTGGCGCTCAACTCGCTGCGCCGCCAGAAGATCGCCAACCGCGTTGGCGACGAACTGCAGCACTGGGAACGCGGCGACCACCAACACGCAGTAACCGCCCTCGAACAAGCGCTATCCCAACCGTGCTCCAACCCCGAACGGCGATTGCTAGAGCAACGATTAGCAGCGTGCCGCAAGCAAGAGGCGCCGCCGCCTTGGTAGCACGGTGCTTGGCACCGCACCTACCTCAGGCGAACGGTTCCAAGTCGGTCACCGGGGTCGCAAAACGCTCCGAGCACGCCACTCAACTGCTTGACGATCGGGTTGGCGTAGTTGTCGTAGAAGCGCTGATTGTGGGGCCCGACGCCGTGCTCGGCCGAGTAGCTGCCTTCAAAGTCACGAACGGCGATCTCGTAGATCTTGTCCTGCAACTCGGCGACCAACACCTCGCAGTCCGGTACGTC
The DNA here is from genome assembly GCA_051274975.1 of Planctomycetota bacterium. Lineage (GTDB taxonomy): Bacteria > Planctomycetota > UBA1135 > UBA1135 > UBA2386. The sequence goes on from JBNMND010000159.1 coordinate 4,584, forward strand.
CGACTCTTGCCAGATCAGGTTTAGGTGGCTGCCGCCATCACCCCAGTGGCCGTAGTCACACAAGCGCACGAACGGATAGTCACTGCTGAGCAGTTGCACAACGCGATCGGTGAACTCAGGCAGGGACGAACGCGGCACACTGACATCGAAGGCAAGCATCTTGCCGTCATTGCGCAGGCTCTCACTGATGTGGTGACGGATCTGCCAGAAGTCATCGGCATTGCCAACCAACACGTCGACGATCGCTTCCTCAGCTTCTTCGAGATGCGCGCCTAGTCGCTCTTCAAGAACGTCATCGAGGTTGATCGCCGCCGCCGGCAACGTCGTCGACAACTCGACCAACGCTGCGTATTGCGGCAGTTCGTTAAACGGGCGACGCAAGTTCGGCTGATGACGCAACACCGACTCGACGGCGTTGGCACTCATTACTTCGAACGCGCTCAGGACATCGCCGAGATCCTTCTCGACGGCACGTAACAACTGCAGCACCGCCTGGCCATCGCGACAACCGACCAAAGCGGTCGCGCGCTGCGTCGGCTTCGGCTCGACCTGCAACACGGCCTTGGTCACGACACCCCAAACACCCGTCGTGCCACAGAACAGATGCTTGGCGTCGAGCCCCGTATTGTTCTTGCGCAATCGATTGAGCATCGAGACCACGCGACCATCGCCGAGCACGACTTCGACACCGAGCAAGTTGCGGCGCACGTCGCCATACTTGAGCAAGCGCGTGCCACCGGTGTTGGTCGCGATCATGCCACCGACTTGTGGATCGGCACCGAGATCGACCGGGAACCAAAAGCCGTGTTGGGCGAGCGCTTCGTTGAGCTGACTCAACAGAACGCCACCATCCACCGTGACGGTGCGAGCATGCACATCGACTTCGATCGTGCGGTTCAGACGCTCGAAGCTGAGCACAACCATGGAACCGCTGGCGTCCGGGGTCGACGCCGCCACCAGACCAGTGTTGCTACCTTGCGCAATCACCCGCGCACCGTGCGACGCAGCGATATTGAGCACGTGCGCCACTTCACTGGTGCTGGCCGGCCGCGCGATGCAACGCGCAACGCCCTTACCATAGCGCCACCCATCCTCGAAGCGCACGCGATCCTCAGGGTTCGTCAGCACGCCGCGTGGACCGAGCGCAGCTTCCATCTCCTCGACCATAGTATCGGTCATGAGTCCATACTGCCGACGCGGCCTTGGGAGTTCGAGGTCATCTTGAAGATCCCGGTCGCATTGCTCGAGTCGAAGCGCAGATCGAGAACGCCTGGCTGTTCTTCGTCGCGAGCAATGAACTCGTAGAACGAACCCGGCACGCGCTCCGTTATTAGCGCCCCGTCGACACCGACGAACAATCGCTCGACCATCGCCGCTTGGAACGCCGTCTGACGCACGCGGCCGCTACCCGAGACTTCGACGCGTCCCTTGATTGGCCGGCCGAGGCGACGCTGTTCGGCCGCGACGGCAAACACATCGTCAACGCGATCGGTCGCGTGATTGAACGCGTTGCCTTCGGTGGCGATCCACGCCATCTCCTTGGACTCCACCAACAGCACTTCGTAATCCGCCCACGACGGCTCGGCGTGGTGCCGACCAAAGCAGCCCAGCAAGTTCGGTAGCAGGTTCGCCGCGTCGTCGAATGACAGTGCGCCGTGCTCGGCAAGCTCAGCCAACCGCGCGGCCGCACAGAGCGTCAACGGATCCTCGGAGCCGCCAACAACGCGCGACACTGCGGCCTGAAACGCTTCACTGAAGCGCTCCACATGCAGTTCGCTAACGAAGAACTGCGCGATCTGCTCGGGCGCGTCGACATGCGCAAACGCGCGACCGGTCATGCCGATCTTCTTGAGCGGATAGGTGTCGCGAATCTCGAAACCGAGCGGCTCGAGGATGCGACGGAACGCTTCGCAGCCCGACGGCAGCGCGCCACAGTCGGCGGCGACCGTGCGCAGCGCGCCGTGATCGAACACCAACTTGCGTCCACTGCGCACGGCGTCGCCGACGTAGGCTGACGCCATCGGCACGCGCCGCGTTACGTCTTCGAACAGCAGCATGTTGAGCGCCTGCGCCAATTCAGCGCGGGTGACGGCCGCGCTCACGTCCTGCACCCGCGACCGCAGCAGCGACCTGTGGGTGTCGAGCGCCTCAAATAGACGCACCGTGCGGACCGTGCCGACCACTCGGTCGAGCAACGCCCAGAGAACCGACTCATGAAGTATGTGCATATGACAACTCACCATCAGCAAGGCGCCCCCGGGGGACTGAGGAGCCTCTACACCAGGCAATCTAGCCCCCACATCGAAATACGCTCGCGGAAGGATCCTGCGTTCCACTCATGACTTCATGCGCTACGATCATGAAGTGCCTCGATCCCTCCCTGCCACCGCGGCACTGCAAGCCTTCGAATCCGCCGCCTTCCATGGCAGCGTGACGGCGGCGGCCAAGGAACTGCACCGCACTCAGAGCGCGCTGAGCCGCCAGATCCAAAGCCTCGAAAGCCACCTTGGCATCGAGCTGTTCAGCCGCCATCGCCAACGCATCCAACTGACACCAGCCGGCACCCGCTACCTCGAACACGTTCACGCCGCGTTCGACCGCCTCGAAGCCGGCGAACTAGAACTGCGCACAAGCGGTGGCGGCGGCGGGGTGCTGAGACTCGGCATCCTGCCGACCTACGGCACACGCTGGCTGATCCCGCGATTCCCATCGTTCGTGCAATCGCACCCAGCCATCCAGGTGCACTTCACGACGCAACTGAGCGTCTTCGACTTCGCCAGCCAAAACCTCGATGCGGCAATCCACTACGGCGAAGGCCACTGGCCCGGCGCCGCAGTCGAACCGCTAATGGACGAAGAGGTGCTCGTCGTTTGCAGCAAAGGCTATCGCGACGAACGCAATCTGCTCGACCCCCAAGACCTGCGCCGCGCCTCGCTATTGCAGGTAACAACGCGACCACACGCATTTGACGACTGGCTGCGCGCCAAGAACGTCACCGGCATCGACGGCAGCCGCGGCCCGCGCTTCGAACACCACCAAATGGCACTAGAAGCCGCCATCGCCGGCCTCGGCGTCGCCGTGCCGCCGGTGTTCGCAGTCGAGAACGAACTGGCTCGCGGCAGCGTCGTCGAAGCGTTCCCCGACACGCGCGAGCGCACCGGCAAGGGCTACTGGCTCGCCTACCCCGAACGACGCGCGACTTTGCCAGCCTTGCGCGCCTTCCGGAAGTGGCTGCTGCACGAACACGGCCACGCGCCTGAATCCTAGCAATCCCGGCTCATTTAACGGGCCCTCGCGACGTTCGGCCAACCGCAGACGGACGAACTTTGAGCAGCCACGTGAACCGAGAGTGTCTTATCCCCATCTCTCCAGTTGTGCGGCGAGCCGACGAACGTTCCCATGCGCATTCGAGACCCCAACCATCCTGATACCCAGATCCATGAAGCGCTCCCTGATCGTTGCCCTGTTCGCCATCGCCGCCGCCACCACGCCCGTCCTGTCGCAAGACGCCGGCGGCCAACGACCGAAGCGCCAAAAGTCGCCAGTCAAGGTCGAGATGGAGAAGATGGAAGAGGCGCTCGATGCCGTCGGTGACTTCCTGAAGAAGCCGGACGGCAAAGCCCCGATGGCCGAGATCACCGCCGCGGCCGGGTCGCTGATGGAAGCCAAGAAGCACGCGCCGCGCGCAGCAGCGCGCCAACCAAAGGAGAAGCAAGCCGCGTTCGTGATCGCCTACCAGGTCGAGATCAACAAGGCACTTCGAGGCATTCTCGACCTCGAAGACGCCATGCTGACCAAGGACTTCAAGGCAGCCGAAGCAGCGATGAAGGCGCTCAAGGCGATGGAGAAGGCCGGCCACAAGGTGTTCAAGCCGCGTCGTCGCCGTGGTGGCAAGAAGCCTGCTGGCGGCGGTAAGAAGTAGTCGCGCAAGCAATCACCGCCTGGATGCGGCGACACCCAACTCGCCGACCCGCAGAGCAATCGACACCACGCAATGTCGATCGCGCGCCACACGATGCAGGACGCCCCCGACACGAACGCAGCGCTGCTTGCCATGCTCGAAGGCTACGTCGCCGACAGCAATCGGCTTGAGCAGCTGCCGCACGAGCAACGCCAGCGACTGCTCGAGGCATGCGGGCGGCTGCTCGGCGCATCAAAGGGCGACCTGCGGCAAGAACGTCGCGCGGCGCGCAGCCAGGCTGCGGTCGACAAGCGAACGCGTGAACAGGAAGTTCTTCGTGCGGCTGCCCTACGACGAGCGCGCAGCGAGAACAAGGTCGACAATCCCGCGCTGCCGGCCCACGCGCTGCCGATGCGCGCAGCGGCCGAACGCCAATCGCAGCTGCTCGAATCCCACTTGCGCGAAGCACACGTCGCCAACGTGCTAAGTGACCCGCGCAATTGCTACATCTGCAAAGAGCCATACTCGCAGGTGCACTTCTTCTACGACTCGATGTGCGCAAGCTGCGGCGATTTCAACTTCCACAAGCGTGGTGAACTCGCGGACCTAAGCGGCCGGGTGGCACTGGTCACTGGCGGTCGCGTCAAGATCGGCCAAGAAATCGTGCTCAAGCTGCTGCGCTGCGGGGCGCGCGTCATCGTCACGACACGCTTCGCGGCCGATGCGGCGCGACGCTATGCCGAACGCGAGGACTTCGCGGAGTATCGTGATCGCCTGCAGATCTACGGGCTCGACCTACGCCACACGCCGAGCGTCGAAGCACTGTGCGCACACCTACTCAACTCGCTCAACCGACTCGACTTCCTGATCAACAACGCCTGTCAAACGGTTCGCCGCCCCGCCGCGTTCTACAAGCACCTGCTCGCCGATGAACGGCAGGCAAGTGACTCCCTGTCAGAGCCGGCGCGCGCTTTGCTCGGTGCACCCGACGCGAACACTGTGCTCGACGCGCTGACCAAGACAACCGGCGCAGACAACCACGTCGCAGCCGCCGAGATGTCGCAGTTCATCGTGCTCGACGAGGATGCCGAACACGACCAGACGCTGTTTCCCAAAGGCACCTACGACGTCGACCACCAACAAGTCGACCTGCGCAAGATCAACAGCTGGCGATTGCGCATGCACCAAGTATCGACGCCCGAGTTGCTGGAAGTACAATTGGTCAACGCCGTCGCACCGTTCGTTCTCAATGCGCGGCTAAAGCCATTAATGGAACGTGTCGCGACCGCCGACAAGCACGTCGTCAACGTCTCCGCCGTCGAAGGCCAGTTCAACCGCGGCACCAAGACCGACAAGCACCCGCACACCAACATGGCGAAGGCCGCGCTCAACATGATGACGCGCACTTCGGCACCAGATTACCAGCGTTCGGGCATCTTCATGAACAGCGTCGACACCGGCTGGGTCACCGATGAAGACCCCGCTGAGCACGCGCTGCGCAAGGAGCAAGAAGGCTTCCAACCGCCACTCGACATCGTCGACGGCGCCGCCCGAGTGTGCGATCCGATCATCAGCGGGCACCTTACCGGCGAACACGTCTTCGGTCGGTTCCTCAAGGACTACGCCAAAGCCGCCTGGTAGCGCTACCGACCCGACGTTCGCAACAGCAGTCTCGATGTCAACGGCTCTGAGGAAGGGCTAACGTTGCGCGCCGGTTCACCCGACGTATCGTTGGCAACCACATCCCCGACCAAGACTGGCCGCTGTCCCTTGCGCATCACACTCACCGTCCACCAGTTCCCACCGAACTACTTTACCGGTACCGAGCAATACGTGCTCAACGTCGGGCGAGAGCTGCAGCGCCGTGGGCATGATGTCGACGTGTTCTCGCTGGAGCCGGCTTTTGGCGAGGCGACCGGTCCGTGGCGCGAGACGCGAGAAGAGGTGCAAGGCCTGCCGGTACGGCGGATCAACTTCTGGCAAAACATCGGCCGTGACTGGCGGCGGATGGAATACCGGCACCCATACATGGCCGAAGTGTTCGCGGCGCACATCCGTGAACGCAAGACCGACGTGGTGCACAGCTTTCATCTTCGCTACCTCGGAGCCGACCTGATCGATCGCGTCGTCGAGCAAGGCCGCGGCCTCGTCGTGTCGCTAATGGACTTCTGGTTTATCTGCCCGAGGGTGATCCTGATGAAGTCCGACGGCACAGCCTGCGACGGACCACCGGACGGCGGACGTGGCTGTTTGCCTTGCCACACGCCCGAACTGTCCGAAGAGCTCCAGCAAAGCCCGATTGCTGCCGAGATCGATCGACTGCATGTTGCGTCGCGCGGTGAGTCGCAACCACAGTGGGCACTGCGCCACAGGGTCGCAACGATGCTCGAACGGCCCGCGTATCTGCGCGAACGCCTGGCGAAGGCGCACACGATCGTCGCGCCGACCGAGTTCTTGCGCGGCGTGTTCTTGAAGAACGGCGCCCCTGAGGAGCGCATTCGCCACCTTTCCTACGGCGTCGACACCGGCGCGCTTGCCGACGAAGTCGCCCGCGCACGGCCGGCGCAACGGCCGTTGACGTTTGGGTTCTTTGGCACGTACTCGCCGCACAAGGGCCCCAATGTGCTGGTCGAGGCGATGACGCAAGTAAAGGGCGAATGCCGCGCCTTGCTGCGCGGCCGCAAGAGCGACTTCGCGGAGTATTCGGCGGCGCTGGTCGCGGCTGCCGAACAGGACGAGCGCATCACCGTCGCCGGTCCATTCGCCCGCGAAGAACTGGCGCAGGCGCTTGCCCAGATCGATGTGCTAGTCGTGCCGAGCACGTGGCATGAGAACGCTCCGTTCGTCGTGCTCGAAGCGCGCGCCGCTGGACTACCAGTGTTGGCGAGTCGCTTCGGCGGCTTGGTCGAAGTCGTTGACGACGAAGTCGATGGCGAACTGTTTGCACCCGGCAACGCATCGGACCTGGCAGCTCGCCTGCAACGATTGCTCGACGAACCGGACCGCCTGGCGCGCTATCGCGATGCCGTGCAGCCGCCAAAATCGCTGCAAACAGCAGTCGACGAATTCGAATCGATCTACGCGGCTGCCGCCCCAACCACCGAGGCCGCGCGGTAGTGAGCGAGCGCACGATCACGTGGCAGGGACACCCGCGCGCTCCAGCACCACTGGGTGCGATTCGCACCGCCCGACGCGACGGCCCGGTCACCATCGTCGATGACGCGGGGCAGCCGGTTTCGCTTAGCACGCTGCGCTGGATGAAGGAAACCGTGCGCACGGCATGGCAACGATTCCTCGGCCTCGAGACCGCCGCGATGACGGCGATATTCACCTCGAAAACGGCGCCGAAGGTCGTGCCCGCCAGCAGCAAGTCCAGCGGACCGGTTGTCGTCGTGCTGCCGGTATTGCCGGACATGTCGCACACGTTCGTCTACCGCGAACTGTTAGCGATCCTCAAGCAACGACCGGACTGGCGGGTCATCGTGCTCGAGCACAATGAACAGGCGCCGCGCCACCGAGAGGCCGAAGAACTGCTCGAGCGCGCTACGTTCCTACCACGCGACGGGGTCACCCGCGCGCACGCCAGGGCCAAGGTCTGGCTGCTGCGCCGGCGTGGCCAGCAGCTAGTGTCGATGTATCGCGCCCAGCAAGACCCTCAGTCGCGCGATCTGCTCGGCAAACAGGTGCTGCGCAATCCGCGCCACCCCGGCAACGCACTGCAGTTGGCAGACTTACTGCGACCGATCCAGCCGCGACACATTCATGTCTACGCGTCCACGTGGTCGGCCAACGTCGCGATGGGCGCAGCGCACTTGCTCGATGTGCCGTTCTCGATCTCGTCATATGTCGACTTCGAGTTTCCATACTCGCACAAGCTGCTACCCGAGAAACTGCTGCGG
>JBNMND010000160.1:0-12242 GCA_051274975.1 Planctomycetota bacterium
GATGTGACGAGCACGGTTGTCCGCGATCGATGAGATGCGAACACCAGAGCGCACATACGGGTTCTGCGCCGACAGCGTCGAGGTGAACGTGCAGCCGAGGCAGGTCAGTAGGGTGATGAGTTTCATAGCAGAGCTCACGGATTGATGACGACCAGGCCAGGGCCGATGACGCGCCCGGTCATTTGGCTGCGGGAGTTCAAGTTGGTTAGTTGGATGCGGCCATCGAGTGGCGCGTTTCCGTTGGCCGTGGCCTTTGCCGTGACCTTGACGCGGCCACGGGTCAGCACGACCGTCACGACGTCGCCGCGATGAATCAGTGCCGGCGGCATGATGTCGCCGAGCGTCAGGCGTTGGCCGTTGCGCAGGTTGCGCTTGGCGCTCATTCCCGCGATCTGTCGCATCTTGTCCAGATACATGCCGCTCACCTGCACCATTGGCTCACGAATGACCTGGGTGTTCTCGGGACCGAGTGGCGTGTCCTTGCGGATCGTGCCCGTTGTCTTCAGGATGCGTTGGAAGCGGCGCAGCTTGTACTTGACCGGGATCTTCTTGAAGACTTCGCCGTCGACCAGGATCTCGATGTCGACGATCGCCATGCTGAGATTGGTCTTGGTATTGCGAACGCGAGCCCGCAGGTCCTGGCTGACGCGTCCCGGCGGGGCCTTGACGCGGCGCAGCTTGGCCGGCGCTTCGAACTCGACGTCGCCGCCTTCGGTGTTCAGTTGCGCTTGCAAGGCAGCGGTTGCCGCATCGAGCATCTCTTCCTGTGACACGTCGATCGCGTGGCTCTGCACCGAAATCTCGTTGCTGCCGGTCAGCTTCAGCGTCTTCAGCTGAATGCCAGCGCCGGCCAGTGCACGGATGATGTCGGTGCGCGAGACTGCGCGGGCGTAGCCGTTGTGCGGCGCGGGCCCGAAGCGGATTGCGGACAGCGCCATGGTCTGCGCGTTGGTCGGCGTGATCTCGCAGAGATCGCCGATTGTCACGTGCAGACCGCGGATCGTCGTCGCTGGCTTGATGCGCAGCTCGGGCTTCACCGGTGGGTCGCCGTGGCCGCCTCCGAGGAGGGCTGTGCACAGCGCGATGGTTGTGAGTAGTGTCATGATGTTCCTTCTTCCGCTCAGGTAGGCGCGCTTAACGCGACAGGTTGGTAGCCGTTTGCAGCATTTGGTCGCTGGCTTTGATCGTGCGGCTGTTCACCTCGTAGGCGCGTTGCGCGACGATGAGGTTGACGAGTTCGTTGACGATCTGGACGTTTGAGCGCTCGATGAAGCCTTGCTTCAGCAAGCCGAGGCCGTTGCCGCCAGGTGTTCCGGTCGTCGGTTGGCCCGATGCTTCCGTTACCCGCATGACGTTGGAGCCCGCGGCGAGCATGCCGCTCGGGTTAACGAAGCGATGGATGTTGAGTTGGCCGAACTGCGTCGCTGTGTCGGGCGAGCCAGCGGTTCGGCCACTGACACGACCTTCGGGGTCGATCGAGATTTCGAGCGTGTCACTCGGCACGGTGATTTCCGGCTTCAACACGTTGCCGGCACCTGTGACTAGCTTGCCGTCTGCGTTCAGGTGGAAGTTGCCATCGCGGGTGTAGCCATCAGTGCCGTCCGCCAGAATCACCGAGAAGAACCCTTGGCCGTCGATTGCGACGTCGAGGGAACGTTCGGTAATCTCGAGCGTGCCGGTTGTGAACACTTTGGTCGTGCCGTTGAGGCGCGTGCCCGAACCGATCTGCGTGCCGATTGGCACCGCATCATTGTTCGTGCCGCGTGCCAAACCAGGCGACTGCAACGTCACGTAGAAGAGGTCCTCAAACGATGCTTGGGACTTCTTGAAACCCGACGTGTTCACGTTCGCGATGTTATTCGCGATCATGTCGACCATCGTTTGTTGGGCCTTCATGCCCGTGGCGCTTGTGTAGAGACTTTTAAGCATCTTGTTGTTACCTCAACATGTTGGAGATGAGGTTTCCCTGAAGTCGGTCTATGCCCGTTAGGGCCTTTTGTGTGGCAGAGAAGCTTCGTTCGACGGTGATCATCGCGACGAGCTCTTGCATGCTGTCGACGTTGCTGCCTTCAATGAAGCCCTGCTGCAGGCCGGTGACGCCCTGCTTGCCTGTTTGATTCTTTGGGTCCGTGTAGAGACCGCGACCGACGGGCACGAGCGCTTCCGGTTCGGGGAGTGCGACCAATGCCATCGGGCCGAAGGTTTGACCAGTTTGCTTGTCCGTAATCGTGCCGTTCGGTGAGAACGTCAGATCGGTGGGCGCGCTGTCGCCGCTGCCGAGCAGGATAGGCGAACCATCACGACCGAGAATGTGCAGGCCATCTCGCGTGGTTAGGTGGCCATCTAGAGCGATGTTGAGCTGACCGTTGCGTGTGTAGAACTCGCCGCCTTCGGCGTTCTGCACGCGCATCCATTCGGGGCCGTCGATCGCAACGTTTAGCTGGTTGCCAGTCTCGCGTAGCGAGCCACGCGTCATGTCCGAGTGCTCGCTGTAGCCGACCATCGACATCTTGTTGTCGAGCAGCGTGTTGAAGCGATCGCCCGAATCCTGCGCCATTGCGGCACGACGCTTGAAGCTCGTCGTGCTGACATTGGCCAGGTTGTTGGCGATGGATGCCTGCTTTTCCGCGAGGAAAGTCAGGCCGCTCACCAGTGCATTTTCTCCGTAGCTAGTCATGACTACCTTACGATGTTCATCAGTTCGGAGAGGATCTCGTCGGTCGTCGTGATGACACGCGAGTTGGCTTGGAAGCCACGCTGCGCCTCAATCAAGTTGACGAACTCCTTGGCGATGTCGACGTTGCTGTTCTCGAGCTGGCCGGAGCGAACCCCGCCTGCGCCGGCGGAGTTGGCCGTCGTCGCAATGGCGTCGTCCGAGTTGGGTGACTCGGTGTAGAGGGTGTCGCCTGCGCGACTCAGGCCGCCTTCGTTGCTGAACATGCTGATGCGCAGCGTGGCGAGGGTCAGGTTCTGGCCGTTGCTGTAGAAGCCGACCAGTTCGCCGCCGTTGTTGAAACCAACGTTGAGCAGCGTGCCAGCGCCGAAGCCGTCTTGGTCGACCGCGGCGACGGTCGTGGCGCTGCCCAGCATGGCGAGGCCATCAAACTGTCCCGAAGTGCCGAGGTTGATCGCGACGTTCTGTGCCGCAGCAATACCTTCCCAGGCGAAGCTAAGCGAGTTCGTGCCGCCACCGATGACGTTGAACGAACCGTTGTCGTTGAATCGGATTTGGCCGATCGAACTCTGCGTGATCGTTGCGCCATCGCCTTCGGCGGTCGCTTGCATGTCCCAGATGCGCGGGTCGGTGACCGTTCGTGTGAACGTCATCGTTACCGGGTGCGTGCGGCCTTGGCTGTCGATGACGTCGATCGACGTGACCGCCGTGTCGGCGTCCGTGCCCTCTTGCGACACTTCGAAACTCGGCCAGCTGGCCGCGCCCGAGTTGCTTGAGACATCGCCGAGGAACAAGCTCAGTTCGGCCTCTCCCTTGTCGACCGAGGACAGCGTGATGTTGCCATCGGCGGCCAGCGCTGCAGTAGATTGCGTCGAGTTGACCGTCTGGTTGACGAACGCGACCATCTCGCCGAGCGTCGTGCCGGTGGAGCCATAGACGAACGTGTCCGAGAAGGCCGTGCCATCCGGGTTGGTGCCACTGACGGTGATCGCATCGCCGTTGACGTATGGCTCGGTGCGTGCGGTCAGCTCGTTGAGGTCGGTGGAATCGAGCGCCGTGGCTTCGGAGCCGGAGGTCAGCGTCGTGTCGAGGCCGAGCGAGGCCATCAGGGTCGACGACGAGCTTCCGTTGTCGAACTTGATCGTCGCGCCAGAACCTAGCCGCGTGGTATCGATGCCAATCGTGCCGGCAGCGTTGTTAGCGATAGCGATGGCGCCAGTGATGCCAGAGAAGCCAGCGATGTCACCGTTGAGCCAGCCTTCAATGTCGGTCGCGTCGACAGGGCCGGCGTTGAACGGCGGTTGGTCGGGCACCGTCAAGGTCTGTTGCGCGCCGCCGTTGACTGACACCAGCAGCGTCTCCCCGACGTTGTTCTGCAGGTCGTATTGCGGGCCAGCCGGCGCGGTCGACGTCTTGCTTGCCGACGTGCCCGACTTCAGGGGCACGTTTGACGTCACTATCTCTTCGAGCGGGCCGCCGACTTCGGCGGGCAGGCTACCTTGGAAGGTGACTTCGCTGGTGGCTTGGGCCGGCAGCGTGTCCGACGTCGGCACCGTGATGTCCGTGCCGCTCGAGTTGACGACGCGCAAGCCGGTGCGCAGGTCGACGAGTGAGCGGTTCGCATCGATGCCGAACGATCCGACGCGTGAGTAGAAGTTCTGCGACCCGTTCGTCAGCGTGAAGAAGCCGCGCCCTTGCAGCGCAACATCCATCGAGCGACCGGTGTCTTGCAGCGTGCCTTGGTTGGTGTTCATGTCGACACCCGCCAAGAACGTGCCCGTGCCGATCTGCATCGGGTTCTGGCCGCCGAAGTTGCCATTCGGACCGGAGCCCGAGCGGACAGTGAAGCTCAGAATGTCACTAAACGTCGCACGCGAACCCCGGAAGCCGGGCGTGCTGACGTTCGCCAGGTTGTTACCAATGACGTCGATGTAGGTCTGGTGGGCGCGGAGTCCCGACAGTCCCGTGTAGAGGGCGGTGCTTACCATTCTTCTCGATTACCTGCGTTGCGGGTCTGGTTAGTTGATGCTGACGGGCGGATCAGGCGTTGGTGGTCGACGGCTCGTTCGATGAGCTGCTTTCCCCGGCAGTGATGCCGAGCACCTGACGCATGTCGATCTCGGCGCCCGATTGCAGACGCAGGCGCACGTCGCCGGTCTCTGCGACGAACACGGAGGTCACTGGTTCGCTGCCGGTCGAGCCGTCCTCGGTGACATACTCAACGCTCTTGCCGAGCAGTGCGCTGCCTTGGCTCAGGCCCTGCGAACGAGCGAGGATGCCTTGGTAGTCGAGCAATTGCGTCATGCTCTCGTTGAGGCCGCGCTGCTCTTCCATGCTGGAGTAGCTCGCGAGCTGCTCGTTAAAGCTGCTGCTGTCGACGGGCTCGAACGGCGTTTGGTTGCGCAGCTGTTGCGTCAGCAGTTGCAAGAACTGGTTGCTGTCGTCGGGCGCCTGGCGGCTGCCAAGTACGTTGTTGGCGCCGATGTTGTTGTTCGTGTTGATGTTGAAGGGGCTGTCCATCGTGTTCTCTGATTGCGTGCTTGTGGTGTCGTTAGGCCAAGAAGTTGAGGCCGCCGGCGGCGGTGAAACCGCTTGGTTGCGGAACTCTCTCCGCGTCATTGTTAGTTGTGTCGTCTGGTGCGACTCCGCCCTCGGCGGCGTCGCGTTGTGCTTGTTGGCTCTCGAACTCGCTGCGGGTTTGCACTTCCGCACCGGTGATCTCGAGGCCACTCTCCTGCAGCGCTAGCTTCAGTTCGTCGAGGTGACGCTGCAGCAGGCTGTTGATGTCTTGGCGATCGGCCGAGATCGTCAGGCTGAGCTTGTTGCCGCCTTCGACCGTCATACGCAGATCGAGTTGGCCGAGGTCTGGCGGCTGTAGGCGCATGCGCACCTCGCCACCTTCCCCGTGCAGCTTCATCATGATCTGCTTGAAGACCGAGTCGCGGGCTTGCTCGAGCAACTGGGCTTGCGCGGCACTGCGGGCGGAGTAAGCGCCTTGCACCGATGGGGCCTTCGTCCGCGTGCTGTTGGCAGTCGAAGCGTCCACCGTGCCGCGCATGGTGGGCTCGACGGTCTTCGCCGTGGGTGCCTGTTGGGTCGGGTTCTGGCCGGCTTGGTTGAGTTGCTGGCCGCTGTTCTGGTTCTGCAGCGTGGCCGCGATCAGCGGCTCACTGGTGACCGGTTGCGAGCGGTTGGCGTCCTTACCTTGGTTGGAAGACGTCGTCGGTTGCTCGCCGTCGCCGCGCTCGACGCTCTTGGTGACATCGTCACCGAGGTCAGCGGCTGCTTCGTCGACACCGTCGTCGCTGACATCCTGTACTTGCTCAGTCGTGTCTTGGTCAACAACCTCAGGCGAGTCCGGCACGTCCTTGCTGCCGTGCTCGAGCTCACTATCAATAGGTGCCTCTTCTTGCTGCGTCTGTGCCTGGGCAGCGTTGTCGTTCGACTCGTTGGCAACGGAATCACGAAGCAGGCGATCGAACGGGGAGTCCTCGCCGGTCTGCATGCTTGCCGCCATGGGGATTGCCATGGGGTCGGACTCGACACGTCCTAGTTGAATGTTTGGTATCGCCACAATGATCTCGTTCCTTGCCACCTGGAATGAGCACCGTGCGTGCCAAGCTGCTTTGCAAATCCATTGCCCCCGTAGCGCCGTTCATTTGCCGTTCATATGGACACCAAATGGCGGCGGGTGGCAGTTCTTGCCACCTGCGACAGCGGCAATTACTGCCGCTACTGGCACATCTTGCCGCTTGAGCCGGACCGTCTGTTCGCTGCGGGTTTCGACACTATTTTGGATTGCGCTCTCAAGCGACGGGTGCGGCTGCCGATGATCCTGATAGACCAGTAACAGAGAGTCACTGATGGATATTCGAAACGTAGGTAACCACGGCAACATCGATCGCACCGGCGAGCACGGCAAACGTGCGCAGCCCAGGGCCGACGTGCTCATTCCGTTCGTTGCGAAGGATGATGCGCGCATCAGCGACACCGGCCGCAAGACCGCTGCCAGCGTCGATCGATTAGTCGATCAAGCTCGCGACGACGACGGTAGCCGTGACTCGCTAGTCGAAGCGGCGCGTCAAAAACTTCTGTCGGGAGAACTCGACAGCGATGCCGTCTTTGCATCGACGGCCCAGAAGCTCGCCGGTAGCGGCTTCCTCAGCGTTTAGTCGCTGCCTCGCGCGGTCTGGCATAGGCAATGCCATCCGGGCCCTTACGCGCATCGATGCGATCGATCAGTTGACCAGTCAGAAGGTCCATGATCGCAACGAACTCGCCACGTGCACATGTCACGTAGGCAAATCGTGAGTCGGGCCCACTGACAACACCGAGTGGCAGCGAACTCTGTTCGCTGCGATCACCGTGCATCGTGCCTTCGCGCACGAGTTCTCGCTTGGCCGCATCGAAGATCATCAGCTCGCCGCCCTCCGCGCACGTCACCAGCACAAGCTTGTGGTCTGCCGTGAACGCGACGCGGAACGGCACTGCTCCAGTATCGAACGACTTCACGACTTTGCCCGTCTGGCGCGACACGATCGATAGGGTGTTGTCGGATCGGTTACCAACCCACGCATCTCCGGTGATTGGGTGAACCGCCAAACCTTCTGCACCTTTGCCAGTCTTGATCGGTGCTGGCATCACGCTCTTGGCTTCGGTCAGATCGAAGAACACAACCGTGCCGTCGGCAACGCTGGACGCGGCCGCGTGCTTGCCATCCTTCGTTGCGGCCACCATGTGCATGGTGCTCTGCGGCGTGCTCCATGTGCGCTCGATGCTACTGGTCTTGATGTTGACAAGCACAAGCCTGCGCGACGCTTCACTCGTGACGATCACTCGATGCTCTGAGACGAACTGCACTCCATGTGGTCGCAAGAACAGCTTGTTGCTGTCGGCCGGCGACTCACTTGGCTGCGGCAGGTTGATCGTGCGCAGGACTTTGGCCGCGACCACGTCGATGACGGTCAATGTGTGCCCCGGTTTGGTGCCGCCGTAGTTGGTGACCACAGCCATGCGGCCGTCGGGTGAAACCGCGACTTCGTGCGGCCCAAGTCCGGTCTTGAGCACAGCCACCTCGGAGCGTTTGGCCACCGCAAAGATGGAAACGGTGTTCTCGGCTTTGTTGCACACCAACAATCGGTCACCGGCTGGCGGCATATCCGCCCCGCCTACCTGAGCGTTCGCTGTTATGGCGAGGAAGGCAAGGAAGATGAGTCTCGCGGCGAGGGCCATGCCCGCTTCTACGCCGTGACCGATCTTGACGCGAGTGGGGGTAGCGGAATCGTTGGGGGGCTTGGTCCAGGAGTCTGGTCGGGTACAACTCTGTGGCCCCTCTCCGTCCGCCGAATGCACCCTACCCTGATGTTTCGACTGATGCCGCTGCTTGCAGCGGCTGCGCTGGCGATTGCTGTGCCAGCAGTCGCTCTGCCAGTTCTGTCCGCTCAGGCACCGCCTGTCGCCAACGAGCCACCTGTTGTGAAGCAGGATCCAGTTGCTGAGCAGGGCAAAGGTGAGGCGGGCAAGGCTAATCGGGGCAAGGGTGATCGGGGCAAGGGTGATCGGGGCAAGGGTGATTTGAGCGAAGAGGCCAAAGCCGAAGCTGCTCTTACCAAGCGCATCGACAAAGCGATCTCGGCCTACGAGAAGGTTCTCAAGGATCCGAAGAAGCTGTCGCAGCGCAAGCGGTTGCTCGGGTGGATTGGCGAGATCGAGCATGTGCGCATCACCGAGTACCTCAAGAAGGATCTCAAGCGCTACGCATCCAAGGCGGCCGGTGCGTACACCGTCGGCGCGATCGCCAAGGTGCCGCGCCCCGAACTCGAGTCGGCATTGCTTAACGCCTTGAAGCGCGCCGACAGCAACCACCGTGTGCGCGTGCTCGCGACGCGCTTGATCACCAGCTTTGGTAATGATGCGTGTGACGACTTGATCGAGTTCGCCACGATGGCGAAGAACCCGAAGGTTCGCGCTGGCTTGGTCGAAGGGCTGAGCACTTGCGGGTCGGTGAGAGTTCACCGCAAGTTGGCTCAGCTGATCCTCGATGGTGACCACGCCCATCGACTCGGCATGTTGCTCGCGACGCGGCACGCCAAGGGCATCCGCAAGATCGATGACGCCCGCATCAAATGCGTCAAGCAAGGCAACCTGATCGTATCGGCGACCGCATGGCGCTTGCTCGTCGAGCAAGGGCATCGCCGCGGTAAGGGGCTGACGGTCGATGTGCTCGAACGCGTTTTCGATAAGCCCGATGCGCGTTCGGCTGCCGAGTTGGTGCAGGGCCTGGTGTTGGTTGGCGATGCCGACTTCTTTCCAGCGATCCTTCGCTTTGGCGCGACGCGCGGCAACGGTGTCAAGGTGGCGCTCCGTCGAGTTGTCGATGCAGCCGGCAAGAACAATGAGCTGATCGAGTTCTTGGTCGAAGAGGGCCTCGAGTCCAAGTCGGCAGGTGAGCGTTCGGTTGCCAAGACGTTGCTGAGAAAGGCTCCGGCGTCCGCGGTTGCACCGCTGGTTGCACGCATTCGCAAGCAGTTGAAGCGCAACCGCAAGAACGTGCTGGAGAGCGCTGCGGGGTTACACGACTTGCTCGTCAAGGATCCGACCTGGGTGCAAGACTTGGTCGGGTTGGCAAGCGCGACCGACTTTGAGAGCCGCATGCTTGGGCTTGCGATGCTGCACGAGATGGAGTCGCCGGCAGCCATTACGCACGCCCAGCGCTACCTGAAAAATCGTGCGTGGGAATTGCGTTCGCTGTCCTACCGCTACCTGACCAAGTCCCGCGACGTGACGTCGATCCCGCTGCTGATAGCCCGCTTCGACAAGGAAGAAGGCCGCTTGGCACATGAGGTCAGCACGGCGCTGTTCAAGCACACGGGCACGCGTTGCTGGAAGCAGCGCGAGTGGACCGCTTGGTGGCGTCACAACAAGGTTGGGTTCGCCTTGCCGCACCCAAAAAGCGTTGAGGGTGGCGGTAGCACGACGGGCGGTAACACCGTCAGCTACTACGACATCCCGCTGGTCAGTGCTCGCATCGCGTTCCTCGTTGACCACAGTGGTTCGATGGGCGCGAAGGTTGGTACCGATCGTAAGCGCAACCGCTTGACGGCTGCCAAGGAGCAGTTGCTTCAGGTGATTAGCGCGCTGCCAAAGACCCACAAGGTCAACCTGGTGCCGTTCGAGAGCGCTGTCGCCCAAGTCTGGCGCGAGTTGAAGTCGCTCAACAACAGCAACCGTCGCGAGTTGCTCGAAGAGATCAACAAGATCAAACTCGCCGGCGGCACCAATACCTACGGCGCCATCATGGCAGCGATGGAAGATCCTGAAGTCGACACCATCTACCTGCTGACGGATGGTGTGCCGACCCAGGGCGAGGTGGTCGACGCCGAGGAGATTCTCGAAGCAGTAATGCGCGAAAACCGTACGCGCCAGGTCATCATCCACTGCATCTCGGTCGGCATGAAGTCCACCCTGCTAATGGACCTGGCCGCCCTAACCGGCGGCCAATACAAAGAAGTCCTCTAGTTGGTGCTGGGCCAGGCACAGTACCAACGCGTTCGCGTCTTACTTCTGCATCATCGCGAGGTCCTTGGCGTATTTGTCGGTCTCGCGGAGCTTGAGCGCCTTCTTGGCCATGCCACGCGATTTCGTGAGGCACGTAACCCTCGCGCTGCACGACGATGTGGGCACCGTTAGAGAGCGGCCGCGGCTCAAACGCGAACGTGCCATCAGCTGCGCTCGTCGCTGTGTACATCGCCATCGCCGCCGATTTCGCCGCATCACCAAGCAGCGTGCGCATCGCCCGTGCGATCTCAGCGCACCTACTGGCCGAAGTCGAAGGCGGAACCGCCAAGGCAACCGAAGAGTAGCGCGCGTTCTTGCTGCGCTGTGCGGCGTGTGGCCTAGCGCAGCGCTGCTTCGAGTGCCGTCGACGCGTCGGTGCGTTCGTCGCGGTACTTGACGATCATCGGTGCCGAGACCTGCAGGCCGCGTTGCTTGGCGAACTCGCCGCTGGCTGGGCGGGAGCCTGGAACGACTACGGCTCCTGGTGGGACTTCACCGCGTAGTTCTACGCCGTTTACTAGGTCGTAGACGATGGTGGCGGCGGTCAGGGTGACGCCGGTGGCGAGCACGGCGCGTTCGCGCACGACGAAGCCTTCGAAGACGCCACAAAGTGCGCCGACGAAGACGTTGTCTTCGATAATGACTGGGCTCGCGTTGATCGGTTCGAGCACGCCGCCAATTTGGGCGCTGGCGCTGAGGTGCACGTTCTTGCCTACCTGGGCGCAGGAACCGACTAGGGCGTGGCTGTCGACCATCGTGCCGGAGTCGACGTAGGCGCCGACGTTGATATAGGCCGGCGGCATGATCACGACGCCCGAGGAGACGAAGGCACCGCGGCGAACGGAGGTGCCGCCTGGTACGACGCGCACACTGTCCGACTGTTCAAACGAACGGGCGGGGTACGATTCCTTGTCGAAGAACGGTGGTTGGCCGATCGGGCCTTGGCGCACGACGTCCGAGTTTTTGAAGCCTTCGAGGATCGCGCGTTTGACCCACATCACTGCGTGCCAGTTGCCGTCGGCGCCGCGCTCGGCGGCGCGGATGCGGCCTGACTCGAGGCCGCGCAGCAGTTGCTCGTGGCTTTCGCGCCAAGCGTCGTTGTTGGCGGCGAGGTCATCGCGTTCGTAGAACGCCTGCAATTGTTCTTCAGACATTGATCGTGAGGCTTCGGGTTTGTTGCAGGGCCGGTCGCAGAGCGATGCGGGTTGCTTCCGTTGCGGGCAGAAGCGGTAGGCGCGGTGCCGAGTAGGCCATGCCGGCCAGGGCCATCGCGGCCTTGATGGGGATGGGGTTGGGTTCGAGGTTGAGCGCTTCGAACAACGGTTGCAGTGTCACAATCTGTTGTTGTGCGGCTTCGAGGTCGGACGCACGCGCGGCTGCTAACAGGTCGCGCATCGAACCGGGAACGATGTTGCCGGCCACCGACACGATGCCATGACCGCCGACCGCGATGGTGGGCAGTAGTAGAGCATCATCGCCGCCGAGCAGTGTCTTGCCTTCGGGCAGTTCGTTGGCGATCTGCGAGATCTGCATCAGGTCGTTCGACGACTCCTTGAGCGCGACGACGGTTGGAATGCGCCAGAGTTCGCGCACGGTGGCCGGGGTCAGGTTGACGCCGGTGCGGCCGGGCACGTTGTAGGCGATCAGAGGCAGTCCGGGCGCCGCTTCTGCAATGGCTGCGAAGTGCGCGACGATGCCCGCTTGGGTTGGCTTGGTGTACGGCGGCATCGCGATCAGCGCACCGTGGGCACCACTGTCTTGGGCCGTCTTGGTCCACCTGCAGCTCGATGCCGTGGCCGAGGTGCCGGTGCCGACGAGCATCTTCGCATCACCGCGGTGTTCGTCGACGATCGCGACGACACGTTGCCGTTCGGCTTCGTCGAGCATCGCCGCCTCGCCGGTCGAACCGAGCGCGACCAAGAAGTCGGCGCCACCCTCGACGACGTGCTGCACGATTCGAACCAAGCCGACTTCATCGATGGCACCTTCGGGCAAGAACGGCGTGATCAGC
>JBNMND010000161.1:0-12237 GCA_051274975.1 Planctomycetota bacterium
CAACCTCTACGAACTCACCGGCGGCACCTGGAGCGCGCTGCCGTTGCCACCCGGCGTCACACAAATCGGTGGCGGCGGCTCGCAGATGCAGCCAGCTGGAGCGTTGCCACTCTGCACGACGAACTTCGGTGCCAACCTCTACCAGCTAGGCGTCGCTTACACCTCGGCTGCGAGTGTCTATGGGGTTGGGTGCGGCAACCCAGCACTTGGCTTCTTCCCTACAGCTAACCCCATCATCGGATCGGTTGCGGGCGCGTTGATCTCTAACGCACCAACGCCTATCGCGGGCGTTCAGATGGGATGGAGTGATTCTCATGTGGGGGGCGTGTCGCTCCTGCCTCTCGACCTGGCGTTCATTGGTATGCCAGGATGCCAACTCTTGCACAGCAACGATGTGTTGGGTTTGCCGGTGACTCCTCTCACTACAACTACGCTGCAGTTCAACGTTTCGATTCCATTGCAAAGCTCGCTGCTCGGCGAAAACGTCTACTTGCAGGCTTACTGCTTTGCGCCTAGCGAGAACCAGTTGCAGATAGTTGTCAGCAATGGCATCGACTGGCTGATCGGTAATCAGTAGCAACCGGAGGAGCAGGGCGGCTCCTGGCCGCGATCCAGGCCCCGGCCAAGAAGGCAGGCAGCCTCGCGCGCCAGTTCTTCCTCGATCGCGATCTGACCGAAGCCGACATCGTGGCGAACAGCGCCGAGATCTTGATGACGTTTGGACTGCAGCAGTCGAAGGAAAATGCCGCCCCGGTATCGACTCCGGAGAAGTATCGCGCCGCACTGGAGAAGGCGGCAAGTTCGGTTGGCAGGCTCGGCAAGTCCATCAAGAGCGGCGTCAAGGCAGCGTGGGGTTGGATCACCGGCAGTTCCGGCGCTGAGCCCGTTGCACGCCAGCCGGCGGCGACATGGGCAAGTTGTTTACCGTGCAGGCTCTCAAGAGCATGACGCAGACGCTGACGAGAGCACGACAGCAGAAGGCCGCTCTTGGCCGCACGCCGGCACCAGCGTGGCTCGAGCAACTTGACGAACCTCGCAGAGGGCATTGGCAAGTCGGCCCAAGTGCTGCGCGCCTACATGGGCAAACTGGAAGATGAACTGAGTGCCGTTGCGGCCGTTAGTGATGGCTCCCAGGAGGCCAAGCTGTTCGCCATTCGCGCCCAGATCCAGCCATTGAGGGAGGCGTTGGACTACCTCGCAGAGGGCCGCGCCAGTAAAGGGACCTAGCGATCGAGACGGCGCTCACGCTGCGGCTCTTGTTGCAGTTGCCGCTGCGCCACGCTGAGGGCTTCCTACGTTCGCTGTTCGATCTGATGGGGCTCGTGCTTGATGTTCCGGATCACCCAACGGTCTCACGTAGAGCCAAGAAGCTGAAGGTGCCGCTACGGGTGCCGAAGAAGCTTGGCAGGATTGATCTGATCACCGACAGCAGCGGGCTTGCCATTTTCGGTGAGGGCGAGTGGGCCTTCGTCAAGCACGGTGGCAATGGTGTTGGGGGCTGGAAGAAGCTGCACCTCGGTGTCGACAGCGATGGCGTGATCGTCGGCCAGCGGTTGACTGATGCGAGTGTTGATGGCGGCAACGTGGGCGTCGATCTTGTGGGTGACGTGCCAGGCAAGGTCCGTAGGGTCACCGGCGACGGTGCATACGATAGTCGAGCGTTATACGACGTAGCTTTGAGTTGAGGCGCGAAGGTGGTCGTGCCGCCGATCAAGACCGCGCAAACGAGAGGTCGCGGATGCCGAGCGCGAGATCGAATCGTCAGACGCATTCGTAAGGTTGGGCGACGCCGGTGGAAGAAGGAGTCTGGCTACCACCAGCAGGCTCGCGCTGAGAACACGTTCATTCGCTACAACAGGATGCTTGGCGATCGGCTGCATGCGCGTGACGCGTATGGGCAGTCGGCCGAAGCTCTACTTGCTTGCAGCATACTCAACCGAATGACCGAACTTGGAATGCCTGCGTCGTACGCGGTTAGGTTGTGAATCGCGGCGTTTGCGCGAGCGATCTGTTGAAGATTGGCTTCGTCCAGCAACGCCCGGCCTGACGGTCTGGGGCCTCGTTGACAGGCTGGTTGGCGACAAGGAACACGCCACCGGTCTATGGAATCGGCGCAAAACAGCAGTCGCTCTTTGGTTCGTGACGAGTCGGAGGCGACCAATTTACGTCCGAATCGCCTCTGCGGAATTTTTGGATGGGGCGGACTCGATGCTTCCGCGGGAGCGTTCACTTTGAGGTCTGACTCATTCACCAACGCCTGCAAGACCCGCTTCTAGAGGCACGATGTGACTCAATACTTCTCGGCTGAATACGGGATTATCCCATGTGCGGCACACGTCCATACCTCCTGGCTGGTGCTGCATTATTCTCAATCACTCAGGGTTGTCCCCGAGTCGGCTGCGCCGTCGAGAAGGATGCGCACAGCAGATTGGCACAAGTGCCCTTGTTTTGCGCACCGATAGCCAATGCAGCGGAATCAGGTTCGCGGAAATCGCAAGGAAACAGCATCTTACTATGGTCGATACCATTCCTGCATTGGACGGCGAGCGAAGCTCTACCGGCTACCTGAGGAAGGCGACCAGCGCTGTTGTGTATGTCTCAAGCGCCATCTTGCTTGTCGGGCTCACGGTCACTGCTTTGGTCACGACAAGGGCCGCGTCGGATACGGCCGCGGAAGCACAGGCGCGCTTCCAAGAACTCACCGACGGTCTGACGATCGAGACCGTTCGCCGCGTGGAGTGGTCCCGCTATGGTTTGGCGGGCGCGCGCGGCGTGTACGCCGCCAGCAAGTCGGTGGAGCGGTCCGAGTTCGCCAACTACGTTGCGTCGCAGGACCTGCCGGTCGAAATCCCAGGAATCATGGGCGTGGGATTCGTTGCACCCGTGCACCGCACAGATCTGCAATCCTTCGTAGCCAACGAACGGGCTGACGACGCTCCCGATTTTGAGTTCAAGACCTGCGCCGCACCAGGGGTGCCGGTGGCAGAACACGATGACCTGTGGATCATCAAGCACTGCTTCCCCAAGGAACGTAATGCCGCGGCCTGGGGACTCGACCTAGGCAGTGAAGCGGTGCGGCGCGAGGCCATCCTGCGAGCCGTGACTACCGGTTTGCCCGCGATTACGGGCAAGATTGAACTCACTCAGTCGGGTGAGAGTAGGACCGGGTTCCTATACTTCATGCCGGTGTATCTGAACGGTGCTCCCCACAACACGCCCGCGGAACGCCTCGCCGGGATCCAAGGCTTGGTCTATTCGTCGATCCTGCTCGAAGAGACCCTTGCTGGTGTTACGCAAATGGCGGGCGGAATGCTGGACCTCGAGGTATTCGAAGGCTCGGACGTGGGCTCAGACAATCAGTTGTTCGGCCACGAGGACAACCTTTCTACTTCGGAGGGATCGAGCACTTCCGCGCCTCGCGCGTGGATGATGGTGGCGTCTACGCCGGTGGTGATCGGGGGCCGAATCTGGACGTTCCGCACCGGTACTCGCCCCTCGTTTGAGGTGACGCTGGCCGCGCACATACCGTGGCTATTCGGTATCACTGGCATACTCGCCAGCATGTTCGCCGCGGCAGCCAGCTTTGTTTTGATGAATGGACGCGCTCGGGGTTTGGGACTCGCTCGCGACATGACGACTGAGCTTGCATATGCCAAACAGAGCGCTGAGCGTCTGGCCGACATCGTGCGACATGCGACCAACATCGTCGTGCTTACCGACGCCGAACGCCGCATCACCTGGGTTAACGAGAGCTTTACTCGCCTCA
Organism: Planctomycetota bacterium; assembly: GCA_051274975.1. Taxonomy (GTDB): domain Bacteria; phylum Planctomycetota; class UBA1135; order UBA1135; family UBA2386. The sequence goes on from JBNMND010000161.1 coordinate 3,767, forward strand.
CCGGGTACACCGAGGCCGAGGCGCTCGGCAAGTCACCTGGCGCGCTTCTGCAGTGCGCGGCTACCGATCCGGCGACCATCGCGGCGATGCGCGCAGCGATGAACGCAGGCGAAGCCTTCCACGGCAAGATCCTGAACCAGAGCAAGCACGGCAAGGTCTACTGGCTAGCTATCAACATTCAGCCGCAGTTGGCGCACGATGGTTCGCTCAAGGGCTTCATGGCAATTGAGACGGACATCACCGAGCACATCCAGGTGATCGAGCATCATCAGACAGTCTTCGCCGCAACTGCTGACGGCATTCTGGTGTCCGACGCAACTGGCCGGATCGTTGCGGCAAATCCCGCCGCGGAGAAGATCTTCGGACTGACCAAGGATGAGCTGTGCGTGCGTGCGCCGGACCATCCATGTTGGCGGGCTACTTGTACGGATGGCTGCGATCTGCCGCGCGACGAGCATCCCGCCATGGTGACGCTGCGCACTGGCCAGGCATTCCGTTCGTTCGTTTACAGTGTTACCCACGTCAGCGGCGAATCACGCTGGATCTCGGTCAGCACGGCGGCACTGCGCGACGTCACCGGGGTTATCACAGGCGTCGTCGCGAGCATGACGGATATTACCGAGCAGTTCTACGCTCGCTCCGAAGTCGTTCGCGCTGGCGAAGAGGCGCGAGCGGCCTTGAACGAGATCGAGACGCTGCATACAGCGCTAGCTGAGAACTCGCTGGTGTCGGTCGCAGACCGCTCGGGTAAGATCGTGCACGCCAACACCGAGTTCTGCCAGATCAGTGGCTACGCGCTCGAGGAACTGCTCGGACAAGACCATCGCATCCTCAACTCCGGCCATCACGAGAAGCAGTTCTGGATCAATGTTTGGCAGCAGGTGTCAACGGGCCGCACCTGGCGAGGAGAAGTGTGCAATCGTCGTAAAGATGGTGAACTGTATTGGGTTGACAGCACGATCACGCCTTCGCGCGGCGCAGACGGCCGGATCGAGAAGTATGTTTCCATTCGCTTCGACATCACCGCCCAAAAGGCAGCCCAGTCCGAACTGCAGGTGGTCTTGGACGAGCTCGAGGAGAAGTCGCAGGCGGCGCTAGAGTTGGCGGCGCGCGCGGAGGCGGCGACGCGGGCCAAGAGCGAGTTCTTGGCTAACATGAGTCACGAGATCCGTACGCCGATGACAGCGATCCTCGGCTTTGCCGATATCCTCGGTGAGACGGTCGCCGCGGGTGGCGATCCTGATGATGCGATTGAGCAGGTTCGCACAATCAGGCGGAACGGCGAACACTTGCTGGCCCTGATCAATGACATCCTGGACATCTCGAAGATCGAGGCAGGTAGGCTCACCGTCGAGTCGATCGAGGTCTCGCCGACGCAGATCCTGCGCGAAGTAGAGTCGCTGATGCGGCCCCGTGCGACCGAGAAGGGCATCCGCATCGATGTCGTGCCGGAGACCATGCTGCCTGAGTGGATTCAGACCGATCCGGTGCGCCTGCGCCAAATCCTCGTGAATCTGGTTGGCAACGCGATCAAGTTTACCGAGCAGGGTGGGGTCACTGTAAGCGTGTGGTGCGAACCGCAGAATCGAGCGGGATCGATGCTTCGTTTCGTTATCGAGGACACTGGCGTAGGCATCTCGCCCGAGCGACTACCGAAGGTTTTCCAAGCCTTCGAACAGGCCGACGCCAGCACCACACGGAAGTTTGGTGGTACGGGGCTCGGTTTGAGTATCAGTCAGACGCTCGCGCACAAGCTCGGCGGCCGCATCGTCGCCGCGAGTGAGCTTGGCAAGTCTACAGTGTTTGTGCTGACCATCGCCACCGGGCCACTCGACGACGTCGCGATGATCGATGCTGCGCAGAAGTCGGAGTCGTTGGAACCCGCTGGCAAGGAGTTCCTGCCGCGGCAGCGACCACTGCTCGGCGTCCGAATCTTCTTTGCCGAAGACGGCCCTGACAACCGACGACTGGTCAGCTACCACCTGCAAAAGGCTGGTGCCGAGGTGACGATGTTTGAGAACGGTAAGCTCTGCTTGCAGGCGCTCACTGTGGACGGGACAGTCGCGGGCGAGTTGATCACACCATCCCTGTGCGACCTGGTGCTTTCCGATATGCAGATGCCGGAGATGGACGGCTACACCTTGGCGCGCAGCCTGCGCGCCAAAAGTTGGCAGGCCCCGATCATTGCACTCACGGCTCACGCGATGAGTGGCGACGCCCAGAAATGCTACGACGCCGGATGCGACGGCTATGCGACCAAGCCGATCGTCCGAGATGACCTCATCGCTGCGTGCATCGTCGACGTTCACGACAATGCGGTCGCGCCCGAGTAAGTCGATTTCGAAACGGTCGCGCCCGTATGCGATGCCGTCGAGTGGGCTCTACGTTCTGCCCGGGGGGCCAGGCACTAGCCCGGGCTTCGCCCAAGGCACAGTCATCGCAGCGACTGGCTACAAGCTGCCGGGTCTTGCTGCACCAGAATGACTCCGCGTGCTCGCGGCTGTGTCACGAACCCGCTCGCGGTTAGCGACCGGAACCGCTCGGGCCAATTGGTGGTGATGGCGTCGAGCCCGCAGTATCCGCAAACTGCACCGATCCTATTTGGGCACGAATTGGCTGTTTCGAACTCGCTAATGACCAATGAGGGATCGCTGGTTTCCGCCGGGTTCGCAGACCGGTGCTACGGTTCGATGTCGGCAACCAGACTGGCGCGAGGAAGTAGGCCGTCAGGCCGCGCAAGAAGTCACCAACGCTGTCCGTGAGGTTGCGCGCGACTTGGCGCCATGAACTTGCTGTGCGGGTGCGGCGTGACTCCTGCTATGTGAGCGGATCGCGTCGCTGCGCACGACGCCAGCAAGCGCCGACGTTGGCTGCACCAATGCTGTCGGCGTTCCATCACTGGCAGATCGGGTGCAAGCGCGGCCCGGGCTGAAGATGGCGATTGTTCAGGTTGCCTACGGCATCCAGGGCCGCCCGGAGCTGACGTTCACAACAACCGACTACACGGACACGGCAAGAAGTTTAACTCGTGACGGGCGCATCCGCAGACTCGGACCAGTGACCTAATCATCAGTATGGGAGTTCGCCGTCCATGGCGTAGTCTGGTTGCGTGGTAGACATTGGCGCAGACAATGCTGACGGCCTGACAACCCCGCATGCGATCGGCAAGTTCCAGATTGTGCGCGAACTGGGCCGTGGCGCGATGGGGATTGTCTACGAGGCTTTCCAGGAGGACCTGCAAAGGCGCGTGGCTCTAAAGATCATCGCGCCGAGCGTGCTATCGAGTGATGCGCAGGCGAGCAGACGATTCGCCGATGAGGCACGTATGGCCGCTGGCGTGCACCATCCGGGCATCGTGACGGTGCACGAGACCGGCGTGGTCGCCGGCACCGCGTTCCTCGCAATGGAGTTCATTGAAGGAGGTTCGCTTGCAGCTTCGTCGGGCGAACGGATGCCCGCCCATGAAGCCGCGCGCATCGTGTTGGATGTTTCGCGGGCGGTTGCTGCGATGCACGTGCGCGGCGTGGTGCACCGCGACCTCAAGCCCGACAACATCTTGATCGACAGCGATGGCCATCCGCGAGTCACCGATTTCGGCCTTGCGCTGATTCGCAGCGACCAGGGCCACGAAGCCGCAGGCACACCGGGCTTCATGGCTCCTGAGCAGCTCAGCAGTGAGTTTGGCCCCGTCAGCGAGAAGAGCGACATCTACAGCTTGGGCGCCGTGTTGCACTTGCTCGTTGCAGGCGTGTTGCCGCACGAGAGCGCCACGGTGATTCAGCTGGCGATGGCGACGATCGAACGCGATCTGCCAGCCGCGTTGCCAAACATGCCAGCAGAACTCTCGGCGATCTGTCGCCGCTGTTTGGAACGCGTGCAGGCGCACCGCTATGCTAGCGCGACGGCGCTCGCCGACGACCTCGAGTGTTGGTTGCGCGGTGACGCGACCGATGCAACGCCACCCGGATCATGGCGGCGCATACGGTCGTTCTTTCGCCAGCGCCGGGTGCTGGCGGCACGTCTGGTAGCGCTGGCCATCTTCGAGGCCTTGACCATCGTCAACTACATGTTCTTGGGCACGCCGGCGGCCTACTTCTATGACATCCAGATCCTGCTTGCGTCGTTGTTGCTCGCGTCGGCCGTGCTCGACTGGGCCAACAGAAGTGGACTGCGGCCGCGCGCGATGAGCTACATCTGGCCTTTGCTCGACTGCGCCGGCATTACGTGGCTATTGAGTGTCGGGGATGGTCCGAGTTCATCGCTGACCTTGCTCTATCCGTTGCTCATCGTTTCTACCGGTTTGTGGTTCGAGCACTCGGCTGTGGTTGCTGCAACCGCCATGGCAGCTCTTGCCTACGGAATCTTGATCGCTGGCAGCAGCCTGGATGTCGGGGTGACGACCACGGTGCAGCATTTTACGATGTTCACGACGCTCTTGGTAACGGGTCTGTTGGTTTGGTTGCAGGTCTTTCGTGCGCAAGCGCTTCGCGACTTTGCGTCGCGCAGTTCGGGGTTTAGATCGTTGCGACCGCAGCTTGGCCGCGATCCAGCATCCGGACTCGATTGAGCGGGTGCTGCGGGCGATGGGGCTGTGGTGCGATGTGTCGGAGTTGGCGCCGGCGCGTGCTCCGCCTGCTGGTGAGCAGGAGGAGGGGGGGGGAGTTGGGCGGCAGGGCGCTGGCTTGTTGGTTGACGGCTGGCTGAAGGGGTGAGGAATCGGGTGGTTGGAGACGGGTGGTCCGCACCGCTGCTTGAATCACCGACACCCTCGCTCTGGGGCCTCGGTGTGCTTTTTGGGTGGGAGCGGTTGGAATGCCAGGGCCGTATTGCCGGTATTTTTCTGGGCTGAGATAGCGTCTTGGGCTGTGGATCGCGCGTATGGGTGGTTTGGACGGTCTGAGGGGCACTTTGAGCTAACTATTGCTACTCGCCGAAAACATGGGGAAAACTGTGGAAAGATTTCGGCAAAAGGGAAATGGTATGGGGGTCCACATCGGTCAGACCGTGGACGACTGCGGTTAGCTGGGCTTTCCATGGACGCCTCCCAGCGAAATCCCTCACCGGGTTAGCCGCGGTCGACCATCTGCCACAAATAGGTGCAACTTGAACAACCCCTTCACTCGTTACCTCGTGCCGACGGCGGCGCTTCTGACGTTCGCCAGCCAGACCGTCGCTCAAAACTCTGAAACACTCGAGCAGAGCGTTTCGAGTTCAGGCTCTAGCGTCAGCGATGTGCTGAATAACGCTCGCTACGACTTCGGTCGTGGTCTGACCTTCACGTCGAGAGACGGTGAAGCGACCATGAACATCAGTGGTCAACTGCAAGCCGGCTACAATTGGACCGAGATTGATGCCCCTGCAGGCACTGCAACCACCAACAGCAATTGGTCAATGCCATCGTCGCGTCTGCGCGTTGGCGGCCAGGCCATGGATGGTCTGACTTACTTCATGCAGCTCGATCCGCAAGGTGGTGGCCAAGGCAACGGCAACCTCGTTGATGCTTGGGTCGGCTGGCAATTCCACGAGGCGGTCCACGTTCGTCTTGGTCAGCAAAAGATGCGTTCAGGCCTTTCGGCTGACACGAGCGCTAACGACACGGACTTTGAGACGGCAACCCGTTCCCTCGCGACCGGCACCTTCGCTGGTGGTCGCGCAACTGGCGCCCTGTTTACCGGTGACGCCATGGAAGGGAAGCTCAACTGGCATGCTGGTGTGATGAACAACGGTACCGGTCCGGCCCCAGCAGCCCAAGCCAACAGCAACACCGACATGGCCTTCACGGTTGGCGGCAGCTTTGGTAGCGGTGGCAACAGCGAGTCATGGTCAGAAGGTGACCTCGCCCGCGACGGCAGTCAGAGCTGGCTCGCCGGCGCAACGCTGACGCAGGACAACGCCGCCACTGGCAACTTCATGACCATCAACGCCTTCGGTGGCATGAAGTTTGGCAACGGCATCGCTGCTCAGGTTGAGTACTGGACGCAAGACGAAGACAACGCCAGCACGACGGACAGTGGCTTCTACGTTCAGGGTTCGTACACCATGGCGAAAGGCGAGAACTGGCAGCCTGGTTTCGTCGCTCGCTTCTCCTCGATCGACCAAGAGTCGCAGGCTAACGAAGAGACGACGGAAGTCCTTGTTGGCGTCAACGCCTACTACGCGGCGCACAACCTGAAGACGCAACTCCAGGTCCGTCAAGTCAGTGCTGATCTTGCGAACACCGACGCAACCAGCCTCGACCTGCTGTTCACGCTGGTCTTCTGATCCTGTAGGGGTGTAGGTGATGCAAGTTGCGGTGCGGACTAGCCGTCCTCAACCAGCCGAGTCCCTCACCCCTTCAGTCAACCAGCAAGCTAGCGCCACGCCGACCTTGCGCACTGCAAGGCGGCGCGCGCGCCTGTGCCAACTCCGGCGCATCAAGCGACAGTTTGATCGCCGGAAGCACCCGCTCAATCGAGTCCGGGGCTTGGATCGCGGCCAGGAGCCGACGAACACCCCGGCAGCGCGGACACGGTAGCCACGTCTACGCCGAACGTGCGAAGCACATGGTCCAGTCCTGACCGCCAAGCCTCCGCAGGAGGTCGTTGGATTGCGGTCTTGGCAACGCCCACAGCACACGGCGAAGCTCACGTGTAGTAGTGAAGACCACCCCGACGCCGCTTGCCGGGACGATGCGGCACACGACGCCGCTGCACACGACGCCGCTGCACACGTTGCCCAGCGGACTCTGCAACATTCTCAACCGAGTGACCGAACTTGGAATGCCGGCTTCTTACTCGCTCCGGGTGTGAATCCGGGTGTATGCGGCCAAGGTCTTGCCGAGTTTGGAATCATGCACCAACACCTAGTCGTAGTGCCCTCGAACCTAACTGCTGAGCCACAACAATGCGCCGGTCCCCAAGGCCAGAAGCAACAGTGCGCTGGCCGCCGACAACATCGTCGTCCCACGCCCGTAGCGGACCTGCACGGCGCGCAAATCTTCCAGCTGCTCGCGCTCATCGACCAAGCTCAGGACGTTGGCCAGGGCTAGCCCCTTGTCCATCCGGTTCGGGATGAGGTGGTCGGGATTGGGATGGTTGGAGTCGTGCATGTGGCCTGGTGGGTCGCCGGTTCACTAGCTCTTCACCGCTTCCCCGGTTTTCAGCAGGGAATAACCAGAAATCCTTGGGCCGGCTCAAAGCAAAGGCCGCGGGCGCCCTGCGGCACTCGTCGTCAAGATCGACTCTGACGGGGGTGTCAGCGGCGACGGGGGGACCGCTCCCCACCGCCGACGCTCGTTTACTCATTCAGCGTCCGCGAGCCTTCAAAGCGTCTTCGATCGTTGCCCAGAGCGTTTGCCATGCCTCACGCTTGGCCTGGGGCAACGCATGCCACGCGGCACCGCGCACACTGTCGAAGTCCCCGTCCTTGTGCGCATTGGTGCGTGAGCACCTCTGCGATTCATGCACCAACGCCGGGATTCGCCGGTGTTGGCCGTGGCACGGGCTCGGCCGGAGTTCGGGGTGGTTGGCTCGGGGTGTGATCGGCGCGCGTTATGGTGCTTGCTAGGCGAGTGCGCAAAGTCGCGCGCTAGGTGAAAATAGGTGGCGGCTGTGGGGCGCTATGGGCGATAGGTGCGTGTGCGGGTAGAGTGAAGGGGTAATTAACCCGGGCTAAAGTGCTGTAGTGGATCGTCGCCAGGCTCTGCCTGGGCCTTCACATCATCAAGGTGGGCGTCGATCGGGATGTTGCCATTTGGTAGTTCCCCCTAACGCATCTCACATCCACCGGTTAAGCGAAGGCATATACTCCCTATGGCCACCAAGCACACTCCGCCCTTCGGCGCCGACGGCCAGTTGGACACGGGCCTTCTCCTCCAAGCCCTCACCGCCGTCAAACACGGCGACTTCTCTGCCCGCCTTCCCCTCGATTGGACCGGCATCAGCGGCAAGATCGCCGACACGTTCAACGAAGTCATCGAGCGAAAGCAGCAATTCACCCACGAGTTTGAGCGCGTCACCCGGCTCGTTGGCAAAGAGGGTCAGATCAACCACCGCATGGACCTTGGCCGCATCGATGGCGGCTGGTCCGAGCAGGTCAAGAACATCAACTCGCTCGTCACCAATCTCACCACGTTTACGCGCGAGTTGGCCCGCGTTATCGACGCCGTCGCCAAGGGCGATCTCACGCAGTCAGTGCGCCTCGAAATTGAGGGCAGCCCGCTGCGAGGCGAGTTCCTTCGCGCCGGCCAGACCATCAACACCATGGTCGAACAGCTCGGCGCGTTCTCCTCCGAGGTTACTCGGGTTGCGCGCGAGGTCGGCACCGAGGGCAAGCTCGGCGGCCAGGCCGACGTGAAGGGTGTCAGCGGCACCTGGAAGGATCTCACCGACAACGTGAATGGCATGGCGACCAACCTCACCACTCAGGTCCGGGCCATCGCCACCGTCACCACCGCCGTCGCCCAGGGCGACCTCGGGAAAAAGATCACGGTC
>JBNMND010000162.1:0-12217 GCA_051274975.1 Planctomycetota bacterium
GCGCGACCGAACTCAACGGCGTGGTCATGATGGTCGGTACGTCGGCGCGCTACATTGCACCTGGAACGAGCACATTGATCAACCGACCAGCTGCGTCGTGGCGACGGTGCTTATCCGGAGCGGGCGCGTAGTCACCCCACTGCGACCACGAGCCCCCACTCCGTCTGGTTGCCAACAACACCAGATATCCACCACCGGTGCGCACATGTCGAACGAAGCGGATCGCCGCTACTCGGCCAGCGCTTCGAGGAACTGCGGGCCGAACGAGTCGAGCTTCTTGGGCCCGACGCCCTTGATGTCGAGCATCTGCGAACGGGTCGTCGGGCGTTCGCGCGCTAGATCTTCGAGTGTCGCATCCGAGAACACGACGTAGGGCGGCACTCCGAGATCGCTCGCTAGCTTGCGCCGCACAGCGCGCAAACGATCGAACACCTCTTGTTCGGGGCCATTCAGTTCGCGGGCGACGCTCGTGCCTGCAGCACTACGGCGACGGCGCGGCTTCTGGTCGAGACCTCCCTTCGGCGAACGAAGCTCAATCTCGCGCGTGCTGCGAAGCACTTCGGCCGAGGCATCGTTAAGTACCAACACCGGGTATTCGCCGTCGGTGCGTACCAACACGTTCTCGTCGATCAACTGGTCGATGTAGTTGCCGAGCCGCATGGCCGTCAGGTCCTTCAACAACCCAAACGTCGGGATCTCGTTGTGGCCGCGCTGCAGAACCTTCTCGTTCTTGCTGCCGCGCAACACATCGATGACGTAGCTCGCACCATAGCGTTGTCCGGTGCGCGCGACTGCGGACAGGATCTTCTGCGCGGTGACGTGGCTATCTGGGACCAGGTCGAGCTCGTTAAGGCAGACGTCGCAGGCTCCACAACTCGGCTCGTTGTAGTCCTGGCCGAAATATTCACTGAGCGAACGGTGGCGGCAGCGTGCGCGTCCCGCAAAGCGCTGCATGTGATTCAGCAACGCTAACTGTGCCTGCACAGTTGCGTCGTCGCCGTATTCTTCGCCGCCGCGCTGCACGATCATGCGCCACTTCGCGGCATCGGCGCCGGAGTAGAGCAACAAGCACTCCGACGGCAACCCATCACGACCGGCACGCCCCGTCTCTTGCTGATAGTGCTCGATGCTCTTCGGCATCGCGGCATGCACAACCAGGCGAACGTCACTGCGGTCGATGCCCATGCCGAACGCAACCGTCGCGCACACGACGTTCAGTCGCTCGGCGCGGAAGTCGGCACTGATGCGCGTTCTCTCACCGGCGGAAAGGCCAGCGTGGTAAGCCTCGGCCTCGATCTTGCGCGACTTCAGTTGCTTGGCGAGGGTCTCGGTGTCTTTGCGCGAAATACAGTAAACGATCGTCGCTGTATCGCCGTGGCGGCCGATGCCTTCGACGACCTGATCGATCAAACCTTGGCGTGGCAATACGCGGTAGGTCAGTTCGGGGCGATCGAACGTGCCCACCAACTCGACCGGATCCTTCAGATTCAACTGCTCGCAAATGTCTTCGCGAACTTGAGGCGTCGCCGTCGCCGTGTAGGCATGCACCGGCACTCCCGGAAAGCGATCGCGCAACTCAGAGATGCGGCGATACTCGGGCCGGAAGTCATGCCCCCACTGGCTGATACAGTGCGCTTCGTCGATCGCGATCGCGGCGACGTCTTGCTGGGTCAGCCACTGCAGGAAGTCCTCGCGGAACAATCGCTCGGGCGCGACAAACAGAATGCGTAGCTCGCCACTGTCGATTAGTTGATTGAGTTCGCGCCGACCCTCAGCACTGAGATTGCTGTGCGATGCAGCCGCCGGCACGCCGTTGAGCCGCAGACCATCGACCTGGTCCTGCATCAGCGCGATCAGCGGCGACACCACGACCGTCAGGCGATCGAGCACCAAAGCCGGCAGCTGGTAGCACAACGACTTACCGCCGCCGGTCGGCAACACCACCAGGGCATCCCGCCCATCGAGTGCCGCGTCGACCGCTTCTTTTTGCATGGGGCGCAGCGACGAGAACCCGAACCAGCGTTCGAGGCATTCGTGCAGCAGACGGTTGCGGTCTTCTAAGTTCACAGGCAATGGGGTGTGCAAACGGGGGGAAGCACGATTCGACTACACTGCGCGCCATGGGCAAGAACTCGATGATGTTCTTCACACGGTTCCTGTCGGTCTGCTTGCTGAGTGGAATCGGCGCTGCGCAAGCGAAACCGCTTCACTGCGACCTGGGGAGGCGCTGTCGCTGGCGATCAGGGCGAGCGCGTGCAGGTAACGGCCTGGCACAATGACGGCCCGCGCGTGTCGATAGGCATGATGGCGGTGACGTTTGCCAACGGGGACGGCGTCTTTTCGTTCGACAAGCTGCCGTGCCACGCGGATGGCACGTTCCGCATCCGTGCGCCCGCCGGCAAGAACCGCATCTACCTGCGGGCAGGCATGGGCTACTACGCACCAAGCGAGCATGTCGATGTGGCCGAAAACCAAGCGGCCGAGGTCGTTTGGAGACTCGTGCGCAAGGGGTGCTAGACTGAGCCAGATCATGCGTAGCCCAATGCCATCCGTTCTTGTGGCCGCCTGCCTTGCGGCTGCATGCGCAACACCGTCGCAGGAATCCCACACAGAATCCCATACAACGGCCTTCCATCTGCAGCACACCAAAGCTCAGGAGATGGCTGACACCGTTGGCCAGTTCTTGGCGGAAGCGCGAGCAATGGGTGCCATTTACCCGACGATTCGTGCGCATGCAGCAACCAACACGCTGTTGCTCGAAGGCACGTCGAACAACATGCACAAGCTGATCAAGCTGATCCAGAACCTTGACGTCCCACGACCGAAGTAGGAACAGATCACATGCCGACTCGCAGCTACCTGCCCCTGATCCTCGCCGCACTATTCTGCGGTAGCTGCACGTTCTTCCGTTCGGCCAGCGTGCCGATGCCGATGGTCGTGCACCCCGCCACTAGCGACCACGCGAACGGACTGCTGGTGATGTTGCCCGGTATGGGCGACGGGCCGAGCTACTACGAATCGCACGGCTTGGTCGAGATGGCGCGTACGGCCAACCCGAACTTCGATGTGATCTGCGCCGACGCGCACTTCGGCTACTACAAGCAAACATCGATCGTCGAACGCCTGCACGTCGATGTGATCCAACCGATCGCCGGGCGCTATGAGCACATCTGGCTGGTCGGCATCTCGCTGGGCGGACTTGGCTGCGTCGCCTACGCCGATGAACATCCGGAACTCGTCGACGGCGTGATCCTGATGGCTCCGTATATGGGCTGCGAACAGGCGATCGACGAAGTGCGTGCGGCTGGTGGGGTTCGCACGTGGACGCGCCCGACCGATACGGAAGCGACCACTGGCTCTCATCGGCGCTTCCGCGATGTTTGGACGTGGTATCACGAAGTGGTCACGCAGCCCGGCGACTCGCCAAAACTGCTGTTGGGCTACGGCGAGCAGGATCGCTTCGCCGATACCAACGCGCTGGTGGCGACCGAACTGCCGGCTGCCCAAGTGCTGACGCGCCCCGGCGGCCACAAGTGGACCGTATGGAAGCGACTGTTTGACGAACTGTCGATGCGCGCGCTTCACGATCTGCAGTAGCGTTACGCGCGATGCGATTCGCTTGCGCCCTCGCAACCACTCTGTCGTTCGTCGCGTCTGTTGCCACGGCACAGAGTACTGCAACAAATCAGCCGACGGTAACGCGCCAGAAGGTCTCGTTCGCACGCGACGTGCTGCCGATTCTGTCTGACCGGTGCTTCACCTGTCACGGCCCCGATGCCGCCGCGCGCAAAGCGGACCTGCGCCTCGACAACAAGGACAGCGTGTTCGCTACGCGTGATGGAGCTCCGGTCGTCGTCGCGGGCAAGCCAGAGCAGAGCGAACTGGTCCACCGCATCACAGCGTCAGATGACGATGTCATGCCGCCGCGCGACTCCAACCTGCAACTATCGGCGACAGAGATTGCCACGTTGCGCCAGTGGATCACGGAAGGTGCGACGTGGAGCAAGCACTGGGCGTTCGCCACGCCAACTGCAACGCCCGCTCCGACACCGCAACAGACGAACTGGACCCGCAATGCAATCGATGCCTTCGTGCTGCGCAAACTCGAGTCCGTTGGCATGCCACACGGCGTCGCCGCCACACCCGCAGCGCTGCTGCGTCGCGTATCGCTCGACCTGACCGGCCTGCCCCCCACCGAGACACAACTCGACGCGTTCGTCAACGATCCGTCGGATGCTGCCTACCAACGCATCGTTGACGAGCTGCTCGCGTCGCCTCACTACGGCGAACGCATGGCGTGGCCATGGCTCGAAGCGTCGCGCTACGCCGATACCGACGGCTTCCAGAACGACCCGACGCGAACGGCGTGGCCGTGGCGCGATTGGTTGGTGCGTTCGCTCAACGACAACCTGCCGTTCGATCAGTTCACCGTGGAGGTGCTGGCCGGCGACCAGTTGCCGAGCGCTACGCCAGAGCAGAAACTCGCGACCGGCTTCCTGCGCAACAACGCACACAACGGCGAAGGCGGCCGTATCGCCGAAGAGACGCGCATCGAGAACATCTTCGACCGCACCGAGACGGTTGGCACGGTGTGGATGGGTATGACGTTCGAATGCGCGCGCTGCCACGACCACAAGTACGACCCGATCGCGCAGAGCGACTACTACAGCCTGTTTGCGTTCTTCAATCAGACGTCCGAAACCGGCAACGGCCGCAGCGGTGGCAAGCTGGCGCCGACGATGCGCTACGTACACGACCAGCAGGAACGTGCACGGCAGGAGTCGCTAGCTTCGCAGATTGAAGAACTCGACAGGACACAGCGAAGCCCCGACCGAGAACTCGATCGCGAGCAAGCCAGGTGGGAAACCACGCAGCAGCAGCTAGCAAAGAGCACGCCATCGCTAGAGCCCGCGACCTTGGGGCCATGGCTGAGGAGCATCCGCTTTCAACCAGGCGAGGGCGGCCCGAACGCCATGTTCGCCGAGCCATTCGTTTCCGAAACGTCTATCGACTCCCGCCAAGGTCCAGACTGGCGGCCAGCTCCCGAGCTAGTCGACGGCAAGGTGACGCTCTTCGGCCAAGGCGTCTACACGGACTACTTCCACCGCACGATCACAACCGATAGCCCACGCCGCATGCGCATCTCGCTCGGCAGCGACGACGCCATCAAGGTCTGGTGCAATGGCAAGCTGGTGCTAGCCAACGACACGCGCCGCGGCGTGCAGGCCGATCAGGAGCGCGCCGAGTTGACGTTGCACAAGGGCGCCAACCAACTGCTGATCAAGATCATCAACACCGGCGGGGCCGGCGGCATCTACTTCCGACGGGTCGGCGAAACGGTTGGCGATCTGCCTTTCGAGGTGGCACAGGCCTTGTTTGTCGACGCGGCAACGCGAACCAATGCCCACAGGCATCTGCTGCAACACCACTACCGCATGCAGCACGTTGAGGGGTTCGTAACGCGCGACCAGCAACTGCAGACGCTGCGCACCCGACAGAGCAAGGGAGAAGGCACCGCACTCGACGTCTCGGTGATGGACGACTTGCCGCGCGCGAAACGGCGAGCGACGCACGTGCTTGAGCGCGGCGACTACGAGCAACAACGCGAAGAAGTGAGCGCTAGCACGCCCTCGTTCTTGCCGCCACTGAACAGAGAACCGGCGACCCGCCTCGACCTGGCACGCTGGCTTGTCTCCGGCAAGCACCCGCTGACCGCGCGCGTCGCCGTCAATCGAGCATGGCAGACGTTGTTTGGCCGCGGGCTGGTTGCAACCAGTGAAGACTTCGGCCGGCAAGGCGATCGCCCGACCCACCCCGAATTACTCGATTGGTTAGCCAACCGATTCGTCACCGAAGGCTGGGACCTCAAGAGCCTGCACCGCTTGATCGTCACCAGCAACACCTACCGGCAATCGGCTGCCACCACCTCGGCAGCGTTCGCCAAGGACCCGAACAACGAACTGCTCGCGCGCAGTGCGCGCCTGCGGTTGCCGGCTTGGATGTTGCGCGATCAAGCGCTCGCGCTCAGTGGCCGCCTTGTTCCGACGATTGGCGGAGAGCCAGTGCGGCCGTATCAACCCGCCGGCATTTGGGCCGAAGCGACGTTCGGCACGATTCGATACCAGCAAGGTAGCGGCAGTGAGCTCTACCGCCGCAGCCTCTACGTATTTTGGCGACGCATCGTCGGACCGACGATGCTGTTCGACACACAAGCGCGGCTGGCGTGCGTCGTGAAGCGCTCGATTACCAATACGCCGCTGCACGCATTGACGACGTTGAACGAAACGGGGTTCGTCGAAGCCGCTCGTGGCTTGGCGACACGCGCGTGGCATGCCGCCAAAACGCCCAATGAACGCATCACGTGGCTGTTCCGCGCAGCGACGGCGCGCCGTCCAACGAAAGACGAACTGCAACTACTAAGCTCACGCCTGCAGCAAAGCGTCGCTCACTTCACGTCAAACCAAGCGGCCGCGACCAGCTTGCTCGCCGTCGGAGCGACGCTACCGGACGCCAACATCTCAAGCGAGCAACTCGCAGCACTCACCGTGCTCGCCTCGCTCGTATGCAACCTTGACGAGGTTATCACAAGGCCATGAACCCACTACTGCACCACGCACGCGACCTGACGCGCCGGTCTCTGCTCGGACATGGCGCTACCGGTCTTGGTGCACTTGGACTGACCGGCATCGGCAGCACGGCGCTTGAGAGCCTACTCCGCACCGAGCCCATCGGCTGCCACCACGCGCCAAAGGCCAAGCGCATCATCGTGCTGCAACAGAATGGCGCGCCATCACACGTCGATCTGTTTGATGACAAGCCAAAGCTCCGCGAAATGCACGGCCAACAGATTCCCGACAGCGTCGTCGGTGGCCGTCGCTTCAGCACCATGACCGGCGGGCAAAGCAAACGCCCGTGTCTCGGCGCCATCCAACCACTCAGACCACGCGGCCAAAGTGGCGCAACCGTTTCCGATCTGCTGCCCTACACCGCGGCGATTGCCGACGACCTGTGCTTCATCAAGTCGATGCACACGACGCAGGTCAACCATGCCCCCGCAATCACGTTCTTGATGACCGGTAGCGAACGGCCGGGTCGCCCATCGATGGGCGCGTGGCTTTCGTATGGCCTTGGCCGCAGCTGCGACGACTTGCCGACGTTCGTTGCGATGACGTCGCGCGACAAGGAAGCGTCGTGCGGCCAGATCTTCTACGACTACTACTGGGGCAGTGGCTTCCTGCCATCGGTGCACCAAGGCGTGAAGTTCCGCGGCTCGGGAGACCCGGTGCTCTACCTCGAGAACCCACCGGGCATCGACGCGCAACTGCGGCGCAAGATGCTCGACGACCTGGCGGCGCTCAACCAACAACATGCAGAACGCGTGCACGATCCGGAGATCGATACTCGCATCGCGCAGTATGAGATGGCCTACCAGATGCAGACGTCGGTGCCCGAACTAACTGACTTCTCAGACGAGCCGGCGCACGTGCTCGCGATGTATGGCCCCGATGTGCATCGCAAGGGCTCGTATGCCTACAACTGCCTGATGGCGCGACGCCTGATCGAACGCGGCACGCGCTTCGTGCAACTGATGCACGCTGGCTGGGATCAACATCGCAACCTCTACACCCAGCTCGAAATCCAGTGCCAGGACACCGATGCGCCGTCCGCCGCGTTGGTGCTCGACTTGCAGCAGCGCGGTCTACTCGACGACACGCTCGTCATCTGGGCCGGCGAGTTCGGCCGAACGCCGTTCTTGCAAGGCGCGATCGACAAGGGCAACAAGGGACGTGACCACCACCCGTATGCGTTCACGCTCTGGATGGCGGGCGGTGGCAGCAAGCCTGGCACGTATGGCGCAACCGATGAGTTCGGCTTCTCAGTCATCGAGAACGCGATGACGCCGCACGATCTACAAGCGACGGTGCTGCACCTGATGGGCCTCGACCACGAACGGCTGACCTACCGCTTCCAAGGTCGCCGCTACCGCCTGACCGACGTGCACGGTTCTGTCGTGAACGCCGTCATGACGTAGTTAGCGAACGCCAACCGTCATCGTCAGACCGTTCGACGTGTAGAGGCCAACCCAGTTGCCGCTGAGGTCGAACTCCAACTCCGCGACTTGCAACTGCAACGTCGCCCCAGCGAGAGCCGACGAGTTGGGCAGCGCGAACTGCACGGTTGCCTGGCCCGCCACGGGGATGGATGGGCCCAACAGCAGATCGGCGGTGTTCAGTAAGTTACATCCAGCACCGGCAATCGGCAGCACCGCGCTGAGCGGGAACAGCGACGGCGAAATCCCCCAGACCTCCATGGCCAACGAGGTCGTCCCCATCAGGCCACACGTCGTCGACCACACCTCACTGGTCCAAGGTGGCGTATTCGAGGACAATGTCAACGCGCCACCGGGGCCCGAACAGCCGGCTCCGTAGGAGACCACTGACGGCATCGCCGACGTTTGGTATTCCCACGTATCGTTCAGCTGCGGACCGCCAAAGCCGCCGAACAAGAATGTCTTCTGCAAACCAATGACGTAGGCGAACGTCGGGCCGGTTCGTGTTGACGGGCCACTAGCAGTTCGCTGCTCCCAGTTGCCGCCATCAAACTCCCAGACGTCTGACAGGGTCGGTCCGTTGCGCGTGCCGCCGTACAGCACATGTCGATCACGCAGCAAGTCGTAGGTCATGCCATAGGCAAAGCGACCGACCACACCCAGCGTCGACGGCGCGTTTGCAGTCACTGTCTGGCTCCAATCCGAACCATCCCAGATCCAGGTGTCGCCCAACGCCACCGTCACGTTGCGGCCACCGAAGTAGACCATCTCGCTCGTCGTGAGGTCATAGCTCATGCGACCGCGGCCACGAATCGACGGGCTGTTCGCCGGCGACAACTGTGTCCAAGTCGTGCCATCCCAACTCCAAGTCTCGTTGTTGTAGATGCCGCCATCCTCGCCGCCGAACAGGATCGTGACGCCAGCTGCGGCGTCGTAGGCCATCGCGCACCAACGACGCGCGGACGGCGCAACCGCGGGACTCAATTGCGTCCACGTCGCGCCATCGAACTCCCACGTGTCGCCAAGGTTGCCGCCCAATGCACTCGAACGGCCACCGAACAGAACGAAGCGGCCGCGGCTGGTGTCATAAGAAGCGCCATACCAATCGCGCCCCGGCGGCAACACGCCAGCCGCTGGAGTGATGTCAATCCAGTTCGCGCCATCGAAGATCCACATGTCGTTGAACTCGACACCCGGCCCCGGCTTGCCACCAAACTGGTAGAGCAACGCACCGTCGGACACGCCAATCGACCCGGCGCGAGCAGACGGACTGACGGCTGGCGCCAACTGCGTGAACGCGGCTTGGCCTGACAGCGCCGCTGCTAGTAGCGAGACGGAGAGGGTGGCGAGGATCCTGGTCATGATGACAATCATGCCACTGCGTGGATCGCCGTTCATGACGTGCGCAGTTGTTACACGAGCGCGCCACAGCGCAACGCCGCTACCACGGCAGACGCAGGGTGCAGTCGACGACCAACTCGGTGACCACCAATTGCTCGCGCCAAACGCGGTCCCCCATGGCAAACGCGAGAGCGTAGGTTCCCGACTTGAGGTAGCCGTTGAAGTGCGCTCCAGCGTGGCGAGCGCGATGCTGCCATGGCGCCGGATGCACAAGTCGCCACACGCCGTCACTGCCCTGGAACGTGACGCGCAGCGTGCCATTGAGCAGTTTCCCTTGCTGGCTCACGGCGCGGACCGTCGCGTAGCTTCGCTGCACAACCGGCAGTTCAAACCGCTGCAACTCTCCGAGACGCACATCGATCACGTGCTCACCCGTGGCAATGTATGGCGCAAATCTCACAGTCGACTCGTCACCCGCCGCCCCATAGAGATCGCCATCCATGTGCAGTTCGTACTGCCCGGGGAAGACATGATCGAACGGCGTTAGCAGCGGGCGTTCTTTGCTCAGGAACTGTTTGCGATTGCTTGGGTACACCGGCTCACCGCCCGGATAGCCGACCTTCAAGACTGCTGGCGGGCTCACAAGATGCAACGCGATTACCAGTGCCCGCGAGACCGCAATCGCTTGCCGCCGCTCGTCTACCATCACGACATCGACTGCACCGGCGGGATCCAACAAGAACTCGACCAGTTGATCGGGCTCACCGGCGACCACTTCGACTTCCTTCACCAAACCAACGAATGCGCGCGCAGACGCAACCAGCGTGTTTGTGCCAAGCGTCACATCTGACAAGCGAACCCGACCACCTTGATCGGCCTTGACGAGCAGTTCATCCTCTTCGGGAATGGGTGGTCGCCACGTAACCGTCGCCGACGGGATCGGCGCGAACGTCTGCGAGTTGCGAAAGGTCACCACGAGGGCGCACACCGGCAACTGCATCGCCAAGGCAACATCAGCAGCCTTGACCGTGCACGATGCTGTGGCAGCAGCGACTCGATCGCGCACACTCAGCGGGAAGTTGCTGTATGCCGACTGCCGCTGTGTCGTGCCAACCATGTGCGGCGCGTATAGCTCGTGTTCGCCAGGTTCGACCTCGAACGTGAACAGGCCACCACGCCCGGACACCGTCGTCACCGACTTCTTACCCCAACCACTCGAACACACCACTTCGCGCCGCGGTTGCCCAACGCCATTGCGCGTCACGGTACCGCGGATCGTGTAGCGCTTGGCACTGGCGACAACGGCTGTGCGTACGCTCGAGGACTGTGGCTGCGTGGCCTGCTTCGCCTCGCTGGCGGGAACCTGCGTGCCGGTTGCCGCCGAGGTTGCTGGCGGCACGTCGCCGCGATGCTCTGCGCTCGCGAATGCCATCGCCGGCGCGATCGGCGCAGGATCCATGGGTGACCACAACCACACCGCTGTGGCCATCAGCACACCAAGAATCAAGAGAGCAAATCGCGCCATCAACCGAACCTATCCAGCAGCTTCGAACGCTTGTTTGATCCACGCGACCAGTTCCTTGTCGACCTCACTCTTCTCGGTCAACCAAACCTTGTACTGACACATGCCGCCAGGCTTCTGCGCGATCAACCGCTCACCACCGAGCACATCCGACATGTTGATCCCGATCTCAAGACGACCCTTCGTGCCAGGACCAACCACCGCGAACTGCTTCTTCCGGCGCAGACTCACATTGGCCTTCTTTGGCGCGATTTCGAAGTCGCCGAACTTCTTGATCTTTGCCATCACCGCTTCATGCAACACACGGGTTGGCTCCTTCTTGCCGGCGTAGATCTCATCGAGTGGATCGCTACCGGCCTTCGGCTTGGCAGCAGGCGCACCGACCTCACCCGAGTCGGCACGATACATGTGCACGAGCGTGTTCGCGTCGCCGTGCCCCATCTCCAACTCTGTCTTGCAGAACTTGACCATCTCGCCGTGCTTCTCAAGTTTGGCCTTCTTCAACACCGCAAACAGCTGCTTCAACGTCTTGCCGGTGCGCGTTGCAATGTTGACCAACTGCGTCTGCAGTGCTTTGTCGGTGGAGCTCATGCGCGTATCGAACACGACAGGTAGCTCCACCGGAAGCAGTGGTCACCGGATCTGCACGACGACCTCGCCGCCGCCATCTACTGGCAAGCGAATCGCAGAAGATCCGGACGCCTTGTGCCAACTCGTGACCTGGATATTGAGATCTCCCGGCGGCAGAGAAACCAAGAACTCGATCCGCCCTTGAATCGGTCCGGCGAAACGACAACGTAGCCGGTGAACCTGCACATCCTTGCCACCAGCTCGAACCGTAAGCCTGCAATTCCGCTTGGGCCACATCCGACCCTCTGTGCCGCAACGTGCGGCGTCGCTCCTTGCGAACATGATTCGCCAAGACACCGAGAAGCCACGGTCGCACGTCACGTTCGGTGTCGTACGAGTCGGCCTTTTCGATCGCGTCCTGTCCGGGAATAGCGCCGAGCCTGTTTGACACAGAATTGGCCAGTTCAAGCGCGCCGATGACCAATGAGTGATCGTTGGTTTGCGCCAAACTGGCAGATCGGTGGCTCGGTGAGGTGTCGACAGCCAGCTTGTCGCGAGGCCCCAGGCCGTCAGGCAGAGCGACGGTAGCTGCGTAGCAGTCCGCCGAGTCGCTCATCAACGACCACCTTGTTGCCATCCGGTGGCTCGTCGTTGGTTGGAGTGATTCGGTTGTTGCCGATGCCCTGATGCGGCCGGTCTGAGTGATAGTGCGCGGCGAACTCGTTTAGCGTGCG
>JBNMND010000163.1:0-12179 GCA_051274975.1 Planctomycetota bacterium
GCACGGTGCGGTTGCGCCCGGCCTCGGCAATCGCGCGCGTATGCGCGGCGCGACCACAGCCGACATCGAGAATCTGTTTGCCGTCGAGTTCGAGTAGTTCGGCGATGACCGTCGACTCATCGATGGCTCGAGTGATCTCGACGTCGAGACCATCGACGAGGGTCGCGCTTGGTTGCTTGGAGTCTGCCATCTACCCGTCTTCCTATCGGTTCGTCAGCCGGCGCACCAGCCCGTCGTGGGCGCCAAACCACAACGAATCACCAACCACGGTCGGTGAACTCCAAACCGTGGCACCGATGCCAAAGCGCCAAACGATCGAACCATCGCGGCGGTCGACGGCGAATAGCGCACCGGGATGATCGCCGCCAGCACCGCCACCACCGACATACAAGTGATTGCCGACCAGCGCCGGCGTGCCAAGCACGCGGCCCTGCAGATTGCAGCGCCACCGTTCTTTGCCAGTCTGCAAATCGACGGCGTAGAGATGCTGGTCGTCCGAGCCGAAGTAGACGGTTCGATCCTCGAACGAGATCACTGGCGAAGAGAACACGGCACCGCCGGTCTCGAATCGCCACTGCTCGCGCCCGAGTGACGATTCCAGTGCGTAGACGTTGCCGTCATCCGAACCGACGACGACCCAGTCACCAGCGATCGCCGGTGACGACCACACGGCCTTCTTGGTCTCAAAGCGAAACCGCTCTTGCCCCGTCCTGCTGTGCAAACCGTAGACGGTGCCATCGCGCGAACCGATCACCAGCAGATCGCCCACCACTGCCGGCGATGACAAGATCTGGCCCGCCGTCGAGAACGTCCACAGCACTTCGCCAGTCCTGGCATTCACGGCGTAAACCTTGTGGTCGAAGCCGCCGAAGTAGCACACGCCCTTGACGATTGCCGGTGACGATTGTTCGCCACCCTTACCGAGTGGCACGCGCCACCGTTCTTCGCCGGTCTTTTTGTCGACCGCATAGAACGTGTCATCGTCGGCGCCGAAGTAGACCATTCCATAGGCCACCGAAGGCGACGCGCGCACCAGCCCGCCGACCGGGAAGCGCCAACGTTCCTCCCCGTCCATCGCATCGAGCGCGAACAGATGATTGGCGAACGTGCCGACGTAGACCATGCCGTCGACAACCGTCGGCGACGACTCAACCGATCCACCGGTATCAAACTCCCACACCTGCTTCGGCTCTTGGATGCCAGCCGACGCACGCACGCTGCCGGGATGCAGCGGCCCACCCCGAAACCCATGCCATTCGTTAGGCATACGAGCCGGCCCCCGACACCCACCAAGCATCGCAACCACAGTGACAGCCAACAACCATGCGAAGTTTATCCATCGAGCACTCATGCACAAAACACGATACCGCGGCAACGTCAGTACGGTGCCAGGACAAAGAACAACAAGTTCCGCGGCGCATTCTCTCGTCACCGGGACCGGGCGAAGATGTGGTTTCTCGTCCTGGCACCGCACGCACTTCTTCGACGGTATGGCCGTGGGGTGAGGTCGCTAGCTAAGCGCTGGGGCTCGCGGCAAGATGGCGGGGTGCTTGCCCAACTGATGCTGACTGAAGGAGCGTGGATCGCCGTCGCGGTTGGCGGGGTGCTCGGCTGTATCTTCCAGTGGCGACTCCGGCGCCAGGATGATCACACGTGGGTTCTGGCGCGCGCGCCGGAGCTGCCGATTCGCGCTTTGTCGGTCGGCGATGACGCGTGGCTAAGAGGCAAGGTGCGCAGCGACAACCCGCTGAGCTGCCCGTGGTTTGACGTTGCGTGCGTTTCCTACCACTACGAGATCGAGAAGAAGGTCACCAGTACCTACAAGGACAGCAAGGGCAAGCGGCGCAGGCGCACTTCCTGGCAAACGGAGGCCACAGAGCAACGCGACCTCTCCTTCGAACTGGATGACGGCGAGCGCATCCTTGTACACTTTGACGGCGCGACCAACGAGGCGCTCACGCCACTGCAAACGAGCTACGAAACGAGTCGGCGGCGTCACAGCGCCTCGGTGATCCGCGTCGGCACGACGATCTCCGTGCTCGGGGTCACCAGCGAGAAAAACACGTTCGGTCGCAGGCGTGAAGTACCACTATTGCTGACCCGCAAGAAGCCCGCGGCGCGCGTGCGGTCATCACACGGCAGCGAATCGTGGCTCTTCTTCTTTTGCTACTTCGCACCGTTCCTGGTGGGATGCGTCGCCGGCGCACTACTGGCCGGCGATGCGTGGGCAAACTCACCAAGCAACATCGCCATCACGATTGGTACAGGGCTAGCCCTTGCGGTGCCGTTCTGGACACTCGCCACCTACAACCGACTCGTGCGGCTTCGCCAGCAAGTGCATGCCGGCTTCCGACAAGTGGACGTCGACCTCGCGGTTCGCAGCGGCCTCATTCCAAACCTGGTCGCCGTCGTCAAGGCTGCATGCAACCACGAGCAAGACCTACTGACGAAGCTCGCTCGCATTCGCACAACCGGGTCAGCCGAAGAGGCGACCGAAGCAGAACCCAACGCTGCAGCAACGGCGCGGCAGGTCCTTCTGCTGCACGAGGCCTATCCGGAGTTGCGAACCGACGATGTGTATCGCGATCTTCACGAACGGCTATGGGCGGTCGAAGAGAAGCTCGCGCACAGTCGCCAGCTCTACAACAACATCGTTCGCGAATGGAACGACCGCACCCAAAGCTTCCCGGCGGTCATGTTGGCAAAGCTCTGCGGCTACCGCGAGGCACCACCATTCGCTCGTGACGGCGCCAGTGTGCCGCCGCCGCTCCGCGATCACGACGCTACCGACAGCCGTGCCGACACAGAACTGGACTAACGAGCGAGACTGCCAGCCCACTCCAGTTCGTATGTCCACAGCGTCTTGCCGCCGGCGTCATACGCAGTGACCCCTTCCTTGCCGGCGATGACCATGGTGCCATCGGCATAACGCAGCACGTCGTTAGGATCGCTCGCGACCTTGGTGCTCTTAACCGTGTTGCCCTTGGCATCGATTTCGATCAGGCGATGGTTCGAGCGAGTCGTCACCAACGTGTTCCCGTTGGGAAGCCGCTTGAGTCCATACGCCATCACAGGTATCTCACAAGAAAACACCACCTTGCCTTCGCGATCCACCTCAACCAACTCCTTGTCCGAGTTGTTCAGCATCAGCGTATGCCCGTTGAGCAAACGTATCGCAGCGGTGGCAACCACGTCGTGCGTCCAGAAGGGCTTACCGTCGCGATCCAGCTCGCGAACCTTGGCGCCGTTGCCAGCAATCAAGGTATGCCCATTGAGCAGACGCTGCGCTCGCAACCCAGCCCCAAGATCGATGTGCTTCCCGTCGCTATCGACTTCCTTGACTACCTTGCCGCCGGCATCAATCACACTGACACCAGCGTCCCCATTGTGAGCAACCAAACAATTGCCATCCGGCAGTAGCTGCACACCCCACAGATTGCCGAAGCCTTTGTGGTGCGCCTGCACCTTGCCACTTCTATCGAGCAACACCACTTCGCCACTCCACCCAGCCACCGCAATCGTCTGCGAATTGACGGCACGCAGCGCCCACACCAGGACCTCCTTGCGCCGTCCTTTCGCCTGTTTCGATTCACGTTCGAGGTGCGTGCGAACCGAAGTGGCGACGTCCTTCATTTCGCAGATCACCGCGCACGCCGCCTCAACGACTTCGATCCGCGGATCTCGAACCGCGCGTGACAGCGCTGGCACCGCATCCGCACCCAACTGCCACAATGCGTACATCGCATCGGGGCACTTGTCCGCAAGCTCCAACTGCTTGACGAGTCGCTCCGCGCGCACCGGGCCGGGGACATCGCTTTGCGCTCCGACGACCGCAGACAAGCAAACCACCATGGCCAAGCGCTTCATGAGGCCACACTACACCGAACGGCCTCAGGGCGGAGCTAACCTCGCCACGCAGCGGTGAAGCTCTGGCGATAGCTTCGCCCCAACGGCACGCGCGCACCGCTGGGTGAACACCGCGCCGCAGGATGAACCACCGCAGAACTGGGATGAACTGCGTTAATCCGCAGCGATCTCGCGCACCTGGCCACCTTCGACATGCCAACGGCGCGTCAATCGCACATTGTCGAGCATGCGGCGGTCGTGGGTCACTAACAGCACGGTGCCGTCGAACGTCTCCATGGCCTGCTCGAGCTGCTCGATAGCTTCGAGGTCCAAGTGGTTGGTCGGCTCGTCGAGCACCAACAGGTTCACGCCGCGGGCCTGCAACAGCGCGAGGCCAACACGCGTGCGTTCGCCAGGTGACAACGACGCGGCGGAACGGTCAATGAAGCCAGTGCCGATGCCGAACTTGGCTAGCAGGGTGCGCACTTCAGACGTCGAGTAGTCGGGTACGCATTCGGCGAACACGTCCACCATCGGCGCGTCGGCAACGAACGTCAACCGCGCCTGGTCCACTTCGCCGATCTCGACGTTGGTGCCGAGCGTCACCGAGCCACTGGTTGGCTGCAACCGACCCAACAGCATCGACAACAAGGTGCTCTTGCCACCGCCATTCGGACCAGTGATCGCCACCCGGTCGCGCGACCGCAACTCCAAGTTGGCCGGACCCAGCTGGAACGTGCCGCGCTGCACGACCGCATCCTTGACGACCGCGACCACGTCTCCAGAACGCGGCGCCGCAAGAATCGAAAACTGCAACTGCCATTCTTTACGCGGCGCCGCGACTTCCCCGAGCCGTTCGATCATGCGTTCGGTCTGCTTGACCTTGGCGGCCTGCTTCTCGGTCGCATCGCTGCGGAAGGCGCGGCCGATCTTGTCGCGATCCTTGGCCTTGCGCCGCGCGTTCTTGACGCCCTTGCTCATCCAGGCACGCTGACGACGCGCCCGGGCCGCGAGCTCAGCGCGGCGACCGCTGTTTTCTGCGTAGGCATCGGACGCGTGCTGACGCGCCGTTTCGCGCTCTTCAAGATAGGATTCATAGCTGCCGCCGTAGACCGCGACGCGCAACATGCTGCGATCGATCTCGACGACCTTGGTGACCGTTCGTGTCAAGAATTCGCGGTCGTGGCTGATCACGACAGCCGGCGCCGACAGGTTCTGCACGAACTCTTCGAGATGATCAAGACCTTCGATGTCGAGATCGTTGGTCGGCTCATCAAGTAAGAACGCGTCGTAGCGCGACAACAACAACGATGCCAAACCCGCCCGCGCTGCCTGGCCACCCGACAGCGCTTTCATCTCCATGTCCATGTCGACATCGAGCCCGAGCGATGCCGTCACCGACGCCGTGCGCTCTTCAAGGTCCGCTCCGCCGAGCGCCATCCACAATTCGAGCGCGTCCGAGTAAACGTCGTCGGAACCGGGCTTGCCATCGGCCATCGCATCGGCGGCCGCATTCATCGCAAGTTCTGCCGCTCGCACACCGGTGCGCCTTTCCAGCAACCCGCGCACGCTCTCACCCTCAATCCGGTCCGGCTCCTGTGCCAGATACCCCAGCACCGCCGTCTTCGGCGCAACCGTCACCACGCCGATGTCCGGCGGCCTAACACCGGCGAGGATCTTCAACAACGTCGACTTGCCGGTGCCATTGGGGCCAACCAACCCGATCACATCGTTGGGCCCGATATCGAGATCGAAGCCGGAGAACAGTTCTCTCGCGCCATAGCTGGCGGCGAGACCTTTGCAGTTGATCGAGGCAGTCACGTTGTGTGGACCATGCGGGCTGCGCCAGCAGGCGTCAACGAACGCTTTGCACCGCGCCAACTACCCGGGCGAGCACAACTGGCTGCTCAGGAGCGTTTCGGCGACTGCAGGTCTTCGTTAGAGTGTTCGCCCCAATGTCGAGCGATTCGCCACCTGACCAGAAGCTGGGCAACCAGCCAGAAGACGACGAACTAAAGCGTGCACAACAAGCAGCGCGTGAGGCCGTCGCGGATGCTGACGCGATCGCAGCTCATGTGCAATGGCTCGAGACTGTGGCCGCATCGCAGGAGTGCTTGGTCGATGTCGACGAAGAAACGCTGATCCGCCTACGCAAGGCCAGCGGCAAGATCGCGCTGCCGGATCGCATTGCCCGGCGCAAGCTCGCCAACGCGCGCCGCGGCAAGGTGCGCCGCAAGATTCGCGACCAAGATGACCGCGCGCTGGAGGCGACCAGTAACCGCGCCATGAAGCGCGCGCTGTCGTTCCCAACCGCACCGAAGGAGCTGGCGATCACCGCGGATCAACGCGCTTTGCTCGAGCACCAAGCTCGCGAACGGCCGAAGGAAGAGCGTCGCGTCCTCAACGATCCGAAGGGCTGCTACGTGTGCAAGGAGCAGTACACCGAACTGCACCACCACTATGACTCGATGTGCCCGAGCTGCGCCGACATCAATTGGCTCAAGCGCAACGCGACTGCCGACCTGCGGGGCCGCGTCGCCGTGGTGACCGGTTCACGCGTCAAAATCGGCTACGAGATCGTGCTCTATCTGTTGCGCGCCGGAGCCCGCGTCATCGCAACGACACGCTTCGCATGCGATGCCGCACGTCGCTTCGAAGCCGAGCAAGACTTCGACGAGTGGCGTGAGCGACTCGACCTGCGCGCCCTCGACCTGCGCCACACCCCCACCGTCGAGAACTTCTGCCACGAGCTGCTGACGACTGAGTCGCGACTCGACTTCCTGATCCACAACGCGTGCCAAACCGTTCGCCGCCCGCCGGGTTACTACAAGGAGATGGCTGAGCAAGAGAACCCAGCGGAGCTGCCACCGAAGCTGCAGGCGTTGCTCGGTGAACACACGGCCGAGCGCGCGCTGGCGATCCACCGCACGCCCAACAACGTCGCGCAGTTGAGCCAGCTGGACTTGCTCGGCGAAGGCGACCAAAGCCACTTGTTCCCCGAAGGCATCAAGGATGGTGAAGGCCAACAACTCGACCTGCGCGACAAGAACTCGTGGCGCATGGAACTCAACGAGGTTCCAACCATCGAATTGCTGGAGGTGCAGCTGGTCAACTCGATCGCCCCGTTCGTGCTCAACAGCAAGCTGAAGCCGCTGATGCTGGCGGTCGAATCCCGCGACAAGCACATCGTCAACGTGTCGGCGATGGAAGGTCAGTTCAACCGCGCGTTGAAGACGACCCGGCATCCGCACACCAACATGGCGAAGGCGGCGCTCAACATGATGACGCGCACGTCGGCCGCCGACTACGTCAAGGACGGCATCCACATGAACAGTGTGGATACGGGCTGGGTCACCGATGAGGACCACTTTGAGAAGGCGGTCGAGAAGGAAGAAGCACAACGCTTTGCCCCGCCACTCGACCCGGTCGACGGCGCCGCACGGTGTGTCGACCCAATCTTCGTAGGCTTCAACACCGGCCATCACTGTTGGGGCCAGTTCTTGAAGGACTACGCGCCAACGCCCTGGTAGCAGGCCACTGCTCCCCGCCATGACCGACAACGCCTACAGCCTGCTCGATGACGTGCACGTCGTATTGTTGCGCCCGCGCTGGGCGCGCAACCTCGGTTCGGTGGCGCGCGCGATGAAGAACTTCGGCTTGCACAAGCTGACGATCGTCGACTCGCAAATTGGCTCGTGGAACGACGCCTACCAGATGGCCGTGCAAGCCAATGACATTCTCAAAGACTCCACCACCACCGACCTGACGGCGGCGCTGTCCGAGTCGAGCTGGATCGTCGGCACGACCAACGAGCCACCGCCGGGCACGCGCGTGATGACGCCGCGCGAAGTCGCCGAACTGGCGCTTGAGCGCGGCGCCCCAACCCTGTTATTCGGAGGCGAGATCAACGGCCTCGACCCGGCCGAACTACTGCGGTGCCAAGTGGTCTCGGTAGTGCCGACCGCCGGTGAGCAGAGTTCTCTCAACCTCTCGCAGGCCGTTGGCATCTATGGTGCCGAGCTCTACGCCGCGTGCGAGCAAAGAGCAAAAGTGGCATCGCCCCCGAGCAGGCAAGAGATCGCAGGCGCCCCGCTGGCATCCACCGAGATGCTGCAACGCGTCGAGATTTCGCTGCGCCGCCTGCTAGAGAACTCCGACTGGATCAAAGCCAACCGGCCGAAGAACTCGATCGCGGCACTGATGCAACCGTTCTACCGCGCCGACCTGACCGAGAAGGAAGTGCACGCATGGCTCGTCGCGCTCGGCAAAGCCCTACCGCGCTAGGCAGCGCGAAGCCGACCAGCTACCAAAATTCCGAGGGAGTCGGTGCTTCGTCGGGCGACGACGCCATCACGAACTTCGAGCACTTACTAGGCGACAACGCCACGCCCTGAAGCAACCGTTCGATCGCGTCGCGATGTTGTTCGTCGGCCTTGAGCTCGACAATCAGCAGCTGCGGCAATGGCGTCGGGCGCTGACATTGCAACGCCCGCTCGGCACGTTGATCGAACGTCGCCAACTTGCGATCCATCGTGACCCGAATGGTCTGGTCGTGGCTATTCATGTATTCGCGGTCGTAGCGAATCCATTGCACCGGCTCGTGACCGCTCAAGCAAACGTTCACCGAATCCGGCAAACTACCACGCAACTCGCGCACGAACGTCGCGCGACGACGGCCTTCGATATCGACCGGGGCTTCGAGGTAGTGCGTTTCCTTACTGCCAAGACCGCTCTCGCGCTGCTTACATTCAAACTGAGCCTTCACAGCACAGTTCTGTTCGCCATACCAGCGCAAGCGCAGCTTGGTGCGGCTGGAGATGCCAGCCAGATTCTCCGATACGGCGCGCCCTTCCGGCGTGTCGAAGTAGATGCTTTGCACGATGCGAGGTTTGTACAGCGGCGACAGCCCCGTCGAGAGCATCCGCAACTCGGCGCGCACACGTTCATAGTCGTGTTCGGACCCAACAAGTTTGACTTCGTATCGCACGGCTACGGAAGCCTACCCTCACTGACGGGCAAGTGGCGACCGTTGCCCAACTCGCAGACGAGCACGCTACGTTTCGAACCGGTCGCTGCCTTGACGCGGTGCTCCAGTTGCAGAGCGGCACTTCGCGATGCCATCGGTCCAGAAACGGCTCGCACCTGCCATGGCCGGCCGCGCCGCGTCGAACGTGCACCGCCCGGCTGCTCACCATTGTGTTGCTGCAAGCGGCGCTCGACATCGGTCGAGATGCCAACATAAGTCGCCGTGATCACCTGCGAAGCGATCACGTAGACGAACCAAACCGCTTCGCCTTGCGGCACCACCGACTTCTCGCTCGTCATTGCGGGATCGCCACAACAGCAATGCGAGCCGGACCATCACGGCCTTCGCTGCCGATCAACAGTCGCCCATCCGGCATCAGCGCCATCGCCTCCGGTTGCGGCAACAGGTTCATGTCGAGGCCCTGGGTTGCGACAACATTTCCGTCGCTCTTGAGGCGCAATAACAAGCGGTCCTTCGGCGAGAGCATCAGGAAGTCACCTCCAGGCAACGCCAGCAACTCACTGCCATACAGCGCCAAGTCGACCTTGCGGTTGCCCTTGGCAGTTGTGCGCCGCGGCCCCGGCAAATCGCGCTCCTCGATCTGGTCCTCGATGTCATTCACCTTCAACGTCACGACCGGCTGCTTCAAACCCGTGCGCAGCAACAAGTGGAAGGCCAGAATGCGGCGACGTTTCTTCTCGCGACGCTTGCCGTCAATGGGACCTTTCGGCAGCACCAGTAGGTGCTCGCCCGCGGCGTCGACACAAAGCCCTTCGAACTCACCCTCGAACGGCAACTTGTAGGTGTGCTTGCTGACCAGCCGTTCGGAAACCCAAACCAGTTCCTGCAAGGTTCCGTCGCTGCGCAGCACCCACAGTGCATCATCCTTGGCCGCAATGCCTTCGTAGTCACCGTCCTTGCCAAACGACACGCTGCGAATTGGCTTCTTGCCCTGCAGATCGACGAAGAACACGACGCCCAACTCATCCTGAACGCAAGCAAGCGTGTGCTCGTCGACAGCAACCATCCCCGAGAGCTCCGATAACGATGGCGGCAAGCTGATGGTGCCGTCCGACAAGTCGTCTGGATCGCTGCACGCCGTCGACAGAACCAGCAACGCAATCGCCATGAATGCGGCCGGCAGGCAGATCTTGCGGCTCTCGACAGTGGCTTCTTTCAAGGGGTCAGACATCGACGTTCGCAGCGTATCACTGGTGCCAAGCAATTGCCGCCTCACAGGCGCAGGTCAAAGTCGCGATCACCGGCGAATCACTTCGACAACCGTGTTTGCCACGATGACGCCGCGCCAAACCTGGCCCGCAACGGCAACACCGTCGACGGCCACGCCGTAGCCAGGCCCGGCAGCAACCGTGACCTCTTGGCCGGCGAAGTAGTGGCCGAGCCAGTCGGCGCGATACTCATGGCCATCGATAGTCACCGATGCGGACTTCGGCACGCGAACCGTGCACGAATACACCGGCCCAACGGCAAACTCCTCATTCAGCTCTTCACGCAACAACTTGGGTCGCGCCTTCATGAACGCGGCAATCGCATCGAGATTTTGCTCCGCCCCTCTGGAGCCCGGCGAATACGAACGGGCGATGCCCCGATACTTCTCAATCAACGCGTCACACCATTCTGGCGTCACCTCGTGGTTGAGGCTGCGGCTGATGCGCGCAAGCAACCTCGCCCGGAACTCACCTGCAATAGGCATTCGCCGGTCAAACAGAAGGGTCCGGATATCGCCCCAAGGATGACGCAGATACGCGGTGATGCTGCGGTCCTCAATACGACTGCCGTCAACTCGCTCGGGCCACGGACCAAACGACCAATCCAAGTCCCAGATCACCCAACGCCATCGCTGGTCACGCGAGTTGTAGTAGGCAACTCCTTGCCGACAGTCGTACGGCGCGCAAAACAACACGCCCGTCAACCAAGCCATCAAGTCCTCGACATCAAGGACTCGTGCAACATCATCCAATGACGGGCCACCATACTTCAGGAGCGCAAACGTCCGGTCATACTGCGCATGGTGCCCACCCTGTTCATCGATACGAACGAAGTGCTTGTGCCCTAATTTGGTCTCCACATAGCTATCGCTCAGATGCTCGCTAAGGAAGTACGTGCGACGCATCATCTCCCCATTGACCATGACGCGCATAGGCCTCGTCCTCGGTATGTCACAGCCCAGCATCCCCATCAGTTCGTAACTGATCGGATTGCAAAACTTCATCCGTCGCTGATCGTTGTGGACCACCAGTGAGTTGCCAACTGCTCCTGGCAGCAAGTCGCCACAGACTACGGACGATCCAAACTCTTCTGCCAAGTAGATGCGCAGGCTCTTCTCACCTGCGCGTCGACTCATGCCACCGTGAATCCTCAGGCCAACGGTGCTCTCCGTGACGAGTTTGCCGCCAGAGAACAGGGTAACGCACGCTCCTCGCTCCCAGTTCTTACCACGCTTATGGCTGTTATCGAAGAGGCCGTGCTCACCGCGCCAATCCCGCGGATCAAGGGCAACCGAAAGCAGGTCATGGGCCGGCACATCGCCGAGAACGTCCGCCACAAATTGCGTGCTCGGGAATACGGCATCGCGCTTGTCACCAACCGTTCGTGAGTAGCTTAGCAACCCGGCGACGCTCCGTGGATTGCCGCTAAACACCCGCGGATCGATCGTAACTCCCATCTGGCCCAGCTGCGTCACCGCACGCAACACACGGCCACTGCCGAGTTGCCCGCGAGCGAGCGCCTGCTCGGCCACCGGTCGCTGCCCAGAAGCTTGCCACAGGATCGCGAATGCGACGAGCCCAACAGACAGCACGAGCAATGCCATCGCCTTGGGGACGCGCAAACTCGATGACTGGGAAGTTGGATTCACGAATCAGGATCAGAGAGTGATGGACCGCTGTAGGAACAAGCTGACTTCGCCCTTTTGCAGCAGCTTACGAACGTTCTTCTGAAGCTCCGCCAACTCCGTGGCGCTACCGCCATACAAGCTCAGCGTCGCCGTGCACATGCCGGCACATTCCGTAATCGCATCCAGGGTTGCGCCGCGACTCTGCTTACTAGCAAGGTCACGCAACTTCGGCATCACCTCATCAAATTCCTCGGACGAGGCGGTAACAACCAACGACGCAACCGCCGTCCGCCTGCCGAAGCACCACGGCAAGTGCCGCATGCTGACCATGACCGAGAACGAGATGCCGAGGATCATCACCAACAACAAGAAGTTGAGGGTGGCACAACAGATCGCGCTCGCGATCAACAGCATCAAGAAGCCGATTTCTTCGGGCTCTTTGATCGGCGT
>JBNMND010000164.1:0-12161 GCA_051274975.1 Planctomycetota bacterium
AACCATGGCAACAGCGGGTAGGCGCCATTGATCAGGAAATACCGCACCGTGCACCAACCGACCTGATGATTGGCTTCGTGGGTGCCATCCGCGCGAACATCGGTCCACGCATAGTCACCCCACAACGCCGTCGCAAGCGGCACACAGGCAAGCAACAGCACCGCCACCACCACCAAAGCTCGACGACCCATGCCATGCACGATGGCGAGCAACGGCATCATGATCGCGATCGGAACGAGGATGTCGTTGGGCCAGACCCATTGCCAAAACGCCAAGCCAAGAAAACTCAGCGTGATCGCGCGACGAACGACATACGCACTTATCGCCCCACCACTCACAGACCACGCCGCCCCCACCAAGACCAGGAACAACGCCGCCGGCAAGCCATCGAGCCACGCAACACTCGCCCATTGCAAAAAAGGCATGACACCTTCCGAACCGGCACCTGGCTCTGGGACGAGGTGCACCCAGACCATTCCGAGCACCGCCAATCCACGCGCCAAATCGAGTGCTTCGTCACGGCTCACAGAACACGTATTCGCGTTGCTCACGGCCGTGGGGACATCAGACTGCGCCGCTTGCATGCTCGGTGATTGTGCGTAGCCAAAATCAGTGGAATACCCGGCGCCAAGGAGATTTGCACTTCAGCTTGACGCGCGTGACGGACGACTTCTAGTGCAAGGAGTGCGTGACGAAAGTCTACACTTCCATCTCCTCGCCCTCGAATCGTATGCGCGCCGACCTCTTGCCATCGGTAGCTGCGGATCTGCTTCGCCAATCGCTTGAGCACCTCGCCTCGCCCACGGTTGTCGTTTCTGGTCAAACCGCAGACACCACTATCGTAATTGCCAATGCCGCGGCACGCGACTTCGGATTCACCGAAGACGCGAGCCCCGAGCAGCGGCTCGCGGAATTACTGCGGCCGCCGCAAAACGAGCTCGAGCTCGCGACCGGCGCCATGCGCAACCACCATGCAGTGCTACTGCGGTGGACGCATCCGGACGGTGAGCTGATTACGTTCCGCGTCAACCCACTGGAACCTAGCGAAGGACACCAACTCAGCGTCGCGACGTGGACACAACAGTCGCCGTGCTTGCCACCGGCCGACGGCGCATCCACGGACGGCGTTGCCCGCTACGGTTTTGCCCACACGCAGCGCGACCTGCATGACTGGCTTGCGCGCACCCCGATCACGCGCAGTAATCTGCAGCAAGTCGTGCGCGACTTGACGGAACGCATTGCGGACTTGTTCGGCCTCGCCCGGGCCGCCGTCTGGCTATTCTCGGACGATGAGCAACAGCTGACCTGCACCGATCTGTTTGTGCGCAGCACGCAGACCCACAGTTCCGGGGAGTCGCTGCAATCGAGCGACTGCCTAACGGAGTTCGACGCCCTGCGCCGCTCGCTCTACGTCGACATTAATGACACCGAGACCGACCCACGTGCCGCCGGCTATCGTGACTCCTACCTTCGCCCGCTCGGCATCACCTCGATGCTGGACGCGGCCATTCGCTTTGGCAGCCGCTGCTACGGCACGCTGTGCCTCGAGCACGTAGACAAACCATATGTCTGGCAGCAGCACGAACTCGACTTTGCGTGCACGATCGCCAGCTACCTAGCCAGCGCCCTCGAAGCACTGACTCGCACCGAAGCCGTGCAGCTCGGAGGTGAGCGCGAGCAGTTCTTGAACGCGATCTTTGATGGCAGCCCCATCGGCATCCAGGTCTTCGCACCGGATGGGACGTCGCGCCGCATGAACCCGGCGATGCAAGACCTGCTCGGACTGCCTGACGGACAAACCGGCACTGGGCGTTACAACCTACTCGCCGACCCGCAGTCTCAGACAACCGGCATCGACACGATGTTTGCCCAGGCCCTCGCGGGCGAGCCGACACACATCGGTCAACACGCAGTCGACTTCACCACGGCGGCCTACGCCAACTCATCGCGACGCCGCGAGAAGTTTTGGATGGAGAGCGTGTTCTTCCCGCTAGTCGACAATGACGAGGCTGGAGCCGTCGTCGTGTTCGCCTGGGAAGTCACCGAACGCGTCACCGCTCAGAGAGAACATGAGCGCCTCGAAACCCAGCGCCGCCAGTCCCAGAAGCTCGAGGCCGTTGGCCAACTCGCTGGCGGTGTGGCCCACGACTTCAACAACATCCTAACGGCGGTTCGCGGCTTCGCAGATCTCCTAACGATGCAACTCGACGAGGATGCGCCCGAGGTAGAGTTGGTGCAGCAGATCTGCACGGCCGCCGAACGCGGCTCCGCGCTGACCAAGCAACTGTTGACGTTTGGTGGCCGCCAAATGACGAACATCGAGGTGTTTGATGCGAGCAACGCCATCACCGAGATGATCCCGATGCTGCGTCGATTGCTGGAAGCGAACATCCACATCGAACTGTCGGCAACCACGACGACACACATCGAAGCCGACCGCAACCAGCTACAGCAGGTCATCCTGAATCTGGTCGTCAACGCGCGCGATGCGATGCCGAATGGTGGCACCGTCTCGATCCACGTCGAGACAACGGCCCAAGACGCGGATGGAAACCCGGCAGCCGCAACAGACCCAACGCACATGTCCCTGACCGTGTCGGACACGGGAAAAGGCATGGACGAAGCCACCCTAGTCCGAATCTTTGAACCGTTCTTCACGACGAAACCAGCCGGTCGCGGCACCGGTCTCGGACTGTCGACGATCTATGGCATCGTGACCGAATCGCGCGCGACCATCTCGGCCACGAGCGAACCGGGACAGGGAGCCACGTTCCAAATCGACTGGCCGCTATCGCTTGGCAAAGTCGTCGAACAGACTCGCGACGAGCGCTCACTGCACTCGACCAAGCATGAGACCGTGCTGGTTGTCGAGGACGATGAGGCGAACCGACTTCTCGCCGCAAGCATCCTCAAGTCCTACGGTTACAACGTCATGACTGCCGACCACGGTCATGCAGCACTCGAGGTGCCGGAGGAGACCAAGATCGACTTGCTGCTGACGGATGTCGTCATGCCGGGCATTGGCGGCCGCGTGCTTGCCGAAGAGTTCCAGAAGCGCCGCCCCGGTCTGCCCGTCGTCTTCATGAGCGGCTACACGGCCGACGGCGTCATCCGCAAGGAAGTGCAGGAGCACACGGTCGGCTTCTTGGCGAAGCCGTACTCGGCAATCGAGCTGGCTGGCGCCGTGCGCAGCGTTCTTGACCAATAGCGAGTTTCACTAACGTCCTGGTGTGGAACTGTCGATGGCATCGATGGAATGCCATTCACCCCCCCAGGTGTGAAGTCGGGGGCAATCGCAACGCTACTGGCGCTGACGATTGCATCGCCGCCCCTCAGGAGCCAGGAACTCGTGCAAACGGCGAGGGCCTCGGTATCTACATCGGCTCCGGCTAGTGCAGAACGCGTCGCAGCATTGCTCAACGAAGCACGCGTGCTGCTGCGCTTCGACATGTTGCTCGCGATCCAGCGCGCCAACGATGCACATCGCGTCGCGAGTAAACGGAACGATGCAGCCAGCTGCGCCATCGCCCTAGCAATCAAGGCACAAGCTGCAGCACGCGCGATCGGCACAGCCGAGGCGAAGTCCGCGATGCAAGCCGCCAAAGCTGCATTGCCGAGCAACGCGGCGGCAACCATCCGCGCCGAGGTTCTATTGGCAGCCGCGCGCCTACACTGGATTCACGACGAACCACCGCAATGCGTACAAGCGTTGCGCGAAGCGTTTGACTTGGCGGACAATGCGAACGCCAACTGGCTTCTCGTCAAAGCCAACATTCTGTCCCTTTCTGCCCTCGGCTGGCCTGATCAACCGCAGGCCGAGCTGACTCGCCTGCTAAGCCTGGCGCAAACCGCTGGCTGCCCCAGCCTGACACTCGAATGCCGCGTATTACTTACAGTTGCACGCTTCAACGAGGGAGAAGCCGCAGCCGCAAGACATGAATTTGCAGCCCTTCTCGAAGAGGCCAAGCGCCTTGGGGACCGTTCGCTGCAGTGCTACTTAGAACAACGGTGCGCACGCGATATCGCGCCCACCAACCTGCATCGTGCACTGGAGCACATTCGGCTAGCCATCGACACGGCACAAGTGCACGGCAATCGAGAGCAACTAGCTCTCGCCCACGACTACGCGGCTCGCCTCCTGTTGCACACAGGACAGTTCGACGATGCCGTGATTTCAAGCCAAGCTGCGATCGCGGCCATCACAGACCTGAGCATGGCAGACCGTGAACTCACGGTCTATGGCACCGCGACGCATGTCGCGTTGCGCGCTGGCAAGAACAAAGAAGCTCGGGCTTACGGCGAACACGCAACGTCCCTGCAACTCAAGATCGACCAACGAGTAACCCCAGATCAAAAGACACGCCTTTGGCATGAAGCCAACAGCCTGAGCCACAAGCTCCGGCAGACGACCAAGAGCCATGAGGCCGAACTCGACGCAATGACCGCGCGCCAGCGCTGGTCGCTACTTTACGCGGCTGGGGCGCTGCTGTTCGTGCTGGCCCTTGCAAGTGGCCTGCTGTTGCGCGATCGCAAGCGCCTGCGCAGAGCCAATGCCAAGCTCGCGAACGCCCTTACCGCATCCAGCGAACTGCAACTCGAACGCACTGCGCTCAAAGAGAACCTGCAGCAGATCGAACGCCTGGACAGCATTGGCCTGCTCGCTGGCGGCTTCGCCCACGACTTCAATAACATCTTGGTCAGCGTGCGCGGCAATACCCAGCTAACGTTAATTGACCCAGCGACGACCGATTCGCAACGCGAACTGCTTGACCAAGTGCTGGTTGCCAGCGACCGCGCAGCCGGCCTCTGCAAGGACATCCTCAACTACGCCAACTCCGAGCCCTCGCCGAAGGACGTTGTCGATGTGCGCGAAGCAATCGAAGGCATGGTGCCGCTCGCGCGCGCCGGCTTCGGTGCCAGCGTCGAAGTGACCATGGACCTAGGCGATCAGTCTGCCCTAGTCAAAGTCGACTGCACGCAGATCGAGCAAGTCCTGCTCAACGTCCTGGTCAACGCCGGCGATGCGATCGAATCCCACGGCAAGATCCACATCTCGGTGGATGATCAACAGCTCGATGGTTCACCCCCAGCCGGCTATTGGTTTGGCGAGTTCGATGGCAAAGCGCGCAACTACGTGGCCATCTCCGTGCTCGACAACGGCCAAGGGATGAACGGTGAAACGATCCGTCGCATCTTCGACCCGTTCTTCTCCACGCGCTTCGCTGGCCGTGGCCTTGGGCTCGCCGCTGCCTTCGGCATCCTGCGTAGCCACCAAGGCATCGTGGAATTGCAGAGTGCTGCCGACAAGGGCACGCAGTTCACTATCTACCTGCCCAAGCACGATGCCGCGGCGCTCCCGCCAGAGCAGCCCACGGTCGTGCTCCAACCACCTACACCGTCAATCCCGAGACCGCGCGGAGCAATCACGCCAGCCACGATTCTCGTAGTCGATGATGAACCAACCATCTGTGAAGTCATTCGCGGCGTGCTCGAAGTAGACGGCCACACCGTGATCACTGCCCAACACGGCATCGACGCACTCGAATTGGCCGAGCAGTATTGCGACTGCCTCGATCTCGCGATTCTCGACGTCACCATGCCCGGCATGGATGGCCCCACGCTCGCCCAACACTTGCGCTGCAAAGTGCTGGACCTACCGATCGTGATGATGACGGGCCACGCACCGTCTGCCGTAGGAGCGATCGGCGGCGAATCCCAACTGCTCCTAAAGCCATTCGACCTGCAAGCTTTGCGCAACACCATCAATGTGCGGCTGACGGCCGAACTCTCCCTGAACTGACGCCTGCAGTCAGCGAGCGCAGCACGTATGTTGCGCTCCTCATGGCTGCACGTTTGGTTTCCCTATCTCTCCTCGCCGCCCTTGCCGCTCCCGTGCTCGCACAGGATCCGGCCTCGGCAACCGACCTCTCCCTGCTTGCCAAGATCAAGGCGAGAGCCATCGGTCCAGCCGTGGTTGGCGGCCGAATCGGCGCCGTCGCAGGCGTCGCCGGTGACCCCCGCATCATTTGGGCGGGAGCTTCGGCCGGTGGCGTTTGGAAGTCCACCGACGGTGGCGTCACCTTCAGGGCGTTGTTCGACGATCAGGATGTCGCTTCCATCGGCGCGATCGCTATCAACCAACACTCGCCCGACATCGTCTGGGTCGGCTCAGGTGAAGGCAATCCGCGCAACTCGGCGAGTGTCGGCCGTGGCATCTACAAGACGCTCGACGGTGGCCGCACGTGGACCAAGCTCGGTCTCGACAAGACCGAACGCATCCACCGCATCGTGCTGCACCCAAGTGATGCCAACGTTGCGTGGGTCTCGGCGTTCGGCACGAGTTGGGGTGAGAACCCCGAGCGCGGCGTCTTCAAGACAACCGACGGCGGCGCGACATGGCAGAAGGTTCTCTACGTCGACGAGCGCACCGGCTGCAGCGACCTGATCATCGATCCGCGCAATCCGGACAAGCTGTTCGCGAGCATGTGGCAGCACCGACGCTGGCCATGGGCGTTTAAGAGTGGTGGCCCCGGTTCAGGTCTCTACCGCACGCTCGACGGCGGCAAGAACTGGAAGAAGCTCGACAGCGACGACGGCCTACCCAAAGGTGAGCTCGGCCGCATCGGTCTCGCCATCGCTCCAAGTTCGCCCGACACGATCTACGCACTGACCGAAGCCAAGAAGAGCGTGCTGCTGCGAAGTGATGACGGCGGCTTCAAGTTCCGCACCGTCAATAGCAAAGACAGCATCGCCCCGCGGCCGTTCTATTTCTGTGACATCCGCGTCGATCCGAAGGACCCGAATCGCATCTACAGCCTGCACACGGTCATCGACGTTTCGACCGACGGTGGCCGCACGTTTGACAGCCTAGTTGGTTGGAACGCCGCGCACCCCGACCACCACTCGATGTGGATCGACCCGCAAGATCCACAGCGCATCCTGATCGGCAATGACGGCGGTGTCTACACCAGTCGCGATCAGGGTTCGACGTGGCGGTTCTGCCGCAACATGCCGCTGGCACAGTTCTATCACGTCGCCGTAGACAACGACGTTCCATACAACATCTACGGCGGCCTGCAGGACAACGGCAGTTGGCGCGGCCCCTCGACGGTTTGGGAAAACGGCGGCATTCGCAATCTGCACTGGCAGGAAGTGTGCTTCGGCGACGGTTTCGCCACCGTGCCCGATCCATCCGACAGCCGCCAAGGCTACGCCATGAGCCAAGGTGGCTCGCTCGTGCGCTACGACCTGCGCACCGGTTCGCGCAAGTCGATCCGCCCACCAACTCCCGAAGGCAGCAAGCTTCGCTGGCATTGGAACGCAGCGATCGCGCTCGACCCGTTCGATGGCCGAACCATCTACTACGGCAGCCAATTAGTGCATCGCAGCCCGAACCGCGGGGAAGCGTGGTCGGTGATCTCGCCGGACCTGACGACTAACAACCCCGAGTGGCAGAAGCAGGAGGAGAGCGGTGGCTTGACCATCGACGTCACCGCCGCGGAGAACCACTGCTGCATCATCACCATCGCGCCGAGCCCCGTGGACCGTGGCGTTGTCTGGGCAGGCACCGACGACGGCCGCGTTCAGGTCACCCGCGACGGCGGCGAT
The DNA here is from genome assembly GCA_051274975.1 of Planctomycetota bacterium. GTDB lineage: Bacteria > Planctomycetota > UBA1135 > UBA1135 > UBA2386. Next base: position 7,609 of record JBNMND010000164.1, read on the forward strand.
TCGTGGACGAGTGTCGAGACCAACTTGCCGGGTCTGCCGCGCAACACGTGGTGCCCGCACATCGAAGCGAGTAAGTACGACAAGGCGACCGCGTTCGCCGTGTTCGACGGCCACCGCAATTCCGATTGGACATCCTACGTCTACGTCACTCGCGACTACGGCGCGACCTGGACGTCGCTAGCGACCGACGACATCGATGGATACTGCCACGTCATCGAACAAGACACCAAGCAGAAGGACCTGCTGTGGGTCGGCACCGAGTTCGGCCTGTTCGTTTCGCTCAACGGCGGTATGCAGTGGCACGCGTGGCGACATGGCGTGCCAACCTGCGCCGCCCGCGCCATCACGACGCATGCCCGCGACGACGACCTCATCGTTGCGACCCACGGCCGCTCGATATTTGTGATCGACGACATCAGTGCCCTGCGCAACATGACGCCCGAGATGCAGACTAAGAAGCTGCACGTGTTCGATCCGCGACCGACGATCATGCACGGCATCGCGCAAACGCCGAGCACGCGCTTCCCGGGCCAAGGTGAGTTCCGCGGGCCGACCAAGTCGTTCGGAGTCATGCTGCAACTGATGGCGAACGCGCCAGAATTGAAGCACCCGGATCCGAAGATCGAGAAAGCCCGAGAGAAGCCGAAGAAGGCCAGCCCGGAGAAGGACTCAGATAAGAACGACGACGACAAGGCCGACGATGACAACCCGAAGGACAAGGTCACCGTCGAAGTGCGCGACTCGGCCGGCCAGATCATTCGCACGTTCCGCCGCGACGTGCACCTCGGACTCAACCGCATCTACTGGCGCTTCGAGCGCGACGGTGGCCGTGGCCCGAGCCGCACGTTCCAGAAGAAGCCGAAGATGCCACCAGCTGGCCGCCGCGTGTTGACCGGCAAGTATGAACTGACGGTTCGCTTCCAAGGTGAATCGCAAACGGTCAAGGTCGAGGTTCTCGACGATCCGCGCGTCACGATTGCGCGCGCCGACAGCGTCGCCAAGGATGTGCTGCGCACCAAGCGCGAAGCACTCAACCTGCGGCTCTACGAAGTCACGCAACGACTGGCTCCGATCAAGGGCCAGATTGACGTCGTTCGCACGCGCCTAGCAATCGAGCAGAAGCCCGAAGAAGGCGACGACCCGCTCACGACGATTCGCGACGCGCTAAAGGCCGTCGACAAGGCCCACAAGGATCTCGGCAACAAGATCTGGGGCGAAGAGAAGAAGGTGCAGGGCATAAGCCGCGGCAACGACGGCTTGATGAGCAAGCTCCGCGGGCACATGCGCATCTCCGACTCGATTGACGGGCCCAACAAGACCGAGCGAGATGGCATGGAGAAGGCCGCAAAGAAGGTCGCCGAGATCGAGCGGGTCGTCGAGACGTTCTTCGCGAAGACGCTACCGACGTTCCGCAAGGCCGTAGCCAACAGCGGACTGCACCTGCTACCGGTGGAGCTGGACAGCAGCAAGAAGTAGGCTCGGCTGCGGGAACCAACATGCCCGCAGCAACTCGCAACCATTTCTTCGCCGCGCCAACCTTCGCACCGAGGGTCGCGATGCTCTGCGCAATGCTCTGCGCGATGCTCTGCGCAATGCTGGCAACGGCATTGCCACTGCGCGCGCAGGGCCATCTCGACCCGCGCGTCGCTGCGGTCACCAAGAAGGCGACCGCAACGCTACAGAGCTTTGCCAAGAAGGCTGCGCAGGCCAAGGCCCTGACACGCAGCCGAAACACCTACCAGATGCTCGTCGATCACTACGACGCGGACCACGCCAAAGCACGCGCAGCGCTCGGCCACGAAAAGCGCGGCGACAAGTGGCAACAAGTCAAAGACCCCAAGACACTGCCACCAAACAGAGCCAGCGCGCGACAACTGGCGCAGCAGGAGAAGACTTGGCGCGCGACCGCCAGGCAACTGAGCAAGCTGCATCGCGTGCTCGGGCTCAAACTGCTGGCCGAGGGTAAGGCTGACCCGAGCAAAGTCGAACCAGGCAAGCTGCAGCTAGAGCGCGCGGTTGCGCTCGACGCCAACGACCTGGAGAGCCACCAAGCACTCGGCCACAAAGACATTGACGGCTTCTTCGGCACTGACGAACAACTTGTGTTCGTGCGCAGCATGCGGGCCATGCTTGCCAAGGCGAAGAAGTGCGCGGCGCTGCCCTTCGACAGCAAGCTGCTCGCGGCAGACCAAATGCCGCCGGCGCTAAAGCAGTCCGCCCTGCCGTTTCATGGCGCACGATCCGAACACTTCGAACACTGGCTCATCGGGTCCGACGAGCAGGTTCAACAGTCCGTTGTCTGGGCCGAACGCGCACTCGTGATGGTGCGTCACTTGCTCGGGGAGCAACCGCTGGCATCGCAAGCTCTTACCACGGACTCGCGCGCCTACCTCGCAATCATGCGCACCGTTAGCCATCGCGACCAACTGCTGCAACGCGCGCCGGCCACCTTGGGCGAGCTCGACATGGTCAAGGCCAAGCTGTTCGTCCGTGTGTCCTACCAAGACCAAGGCAAGTCGGCCGAGTGGGCCCTCTGCAACCCATCGGACGACAACGATCTCGCCGTCGCGCACGTCATGATGCGATGCGCCGCCCAGCGCCTGAACCAGGGACTCTCCGAAGGACTCGTGCACGCACTCACCTGGATGATGTGTGGCACCGTCAAGACGCGCTACATGCAGCTCGCCCACACTGTCAGCAAGAAGCACGACAAGTGGCCGATCAAAGCCTTGATCTGGCGTCAGCGATTGGAGAAGGAGATCGACAGCGCAAGCGATTGGCCTCTCGTGCAAGTCCCGCGCGAACGCATGGACAACTTTCGCGATCCAGTTCGCGCTAAATCCTGGAGCTTCTGCGTCTGGCTGCTGGCGCGCCACCCAGAAGACTGGCTCGACCTGTGTGCTGAGCTCAACAAGAAGAACGCCACGCAAGAAGACGTCGATGACCTGTTCGCTGAGAACCTGGCATTCGACGTTGCCGAGTGTGAAACCGAATGGCGTATCTGGGCGCGGAAGAACTCAGCGATCGGCAAGGCTTCGGGCTGGCGCTAGCCGCGCCCCGCCAGCATTTTTGAACAGATGATCCTCCAGCAGGAACAGCGCAAGCATTCCACGGAGCAACTGTCATTGATCGAGGCGATGGCGCGTGCAAGCCAATCAAGCCGGGTAGCTACTCACCGTCAACAAGCTCTACGACCCCGTTCGGAACGACGAACGCTTCAAGCTCTACTAGTAGCTCACGCCCTAGCGGGCCGCCTTACTCACGGACGCCACCTAGGGCAACGTGGTCACGAGTTGGCGCATGACGTCAGCAACCTTGGTCACTTGCTCGTCGGTCAGGCACGCTGGCGGCAAGGCGTAGACCACGTTGCCGAGCGGTCGCAACAGCACTCCGAGGCGAACGGCCTCGCGTCGCAGGTGCGGGGTCAGGTCCGAGAGGTAGCCAGACTGGCCTTCGGGCACAACAATATCGAACGCGGCCATGCCGCCGAGGTGACGCAGGTCAGCGACACGTTCGTGACCCTTAAGGTCGGCAAGCTGTTCAAATACGCCGCGTCCGATTCGCTCCAGTTGCGCCGGCACATCATTCGCCAATGACACCTGCAACGACGCCAACGCCACGGCACACGCAATCGGATTGGCCGTGAACGTATGGCCGTGCGGAAAGAACCGCGAACGCTCGTGGTATAGGAAACTCTCGAACAACTCTTCGGTCGCCAACGTCACGGCCAACGACAGCATGCCCCCGGTCAGACCCTTGGCGAGGCACATGACATCCGGCGAGATACCCGCGAGTTCGCACGCAAACATCGATCCGGTGCGGCCAAAGCCAGTCATCACTTCGTCGGCGATCAGCGGCAACCCGCGCTCATCACACAGACGTCGCGCTTGCTGCACAAACTCCACCGACATGACACGCATGCCCGCGGCACCCTGCAACAATGGCTCGAGGATGAAGCCAGCCGCGCGTTCGCCAAGCTCGTCGAACGCTTGCGCCAACGCCACAGCGTTGGTCGGCACCCGCCGTACTTCGAACATCATCGATTCGAACGGACGGAAGAACGGGTCCGGGTCGCCGGCCGCCATCGCGCCAAACGTGTCTCCGTGATATGCGCCTTCCAACGCAACGAACACCCGACGACTCGGTTGCTCTCGATGCACCCACGACTGCAGCACCATTTTCAGCGCGGCCTCAACCGCGGTCGAACCATCGTCCGAATAGAAAACGCGCGACAGTCCCTTGGGCACAATCGCCAGCAACTGCTCGGCGAGCTGCACTGCCGGCTCGTGCGTTGCGCCAGCAAACAGAACGTGATCGAGACACGCCGCTTGCTTGCTGATCGCGGCCACCAACGCAGGATGCGAGTGACCGTGCAACGTCGCCCACCAGGACGAAATGCCGTCCAGAAGCCGCGTACCATCGGCCAGCTCAAGCCACGCACCTTCCGCGCGTACAACCGGCAGCGGCGCGGCTTCGATGCCGTGCTGGGTGTAAGGATGCCAGACGACCCGCGCATCACGTTCTGGCAGATCAGACACGGAGTAACTCCGTCA
>JBNMND010000165.1:0-12121 GCA_051274975.1 Planctomycetota bacterium
GTAGACGGCGCGCACCTGCAACACATCGCCGATGTCGCCACGTGCAATCATCTTTGCCGCCAGCGTCGTCGCCGGAGCACGGCGATAGTTGTGCCACAAGCCAACCCGCACCTTCTGTTTCTTGGCCAACTGCGCCATCGCCTTTGCCTGCACAAACGTCATCGCGAGCGGCTTCTCACAGAGCACGTTCTTCTTAGCAAGCAAAGCCTGCATCGAAATCGAATAATGGCTGTCGTTCGGCGTCGCGACATCGATCACGTCAATGGATGGGTCGGCGAGAACCGCCGCGAGGTCCGTCGTCGCGCCCTCGAACCCGAGCTTCTGCGCCGCGGCTGCCGCACGCTTCTGATCACGTCCGACAATCACCTTCGGCACTACCTGGACCGGCAGATCGAAGAAGTGGTTCACCTGACGGTACGCGTTGCTGTGTGCGCGCCCCATGAAGGCGTGTCCGACCATCGCGATGTTGAGAACGGGCAGCTGCTTTTGGCCACTGCGATTGGATTGCGAGGTAAGGCTCATGACGCGGCGCACCATAGGCAGCAGCCGAACCTAGCGCCACCTCAGAACTGCTCCCCAGGGTGTCGGGGAGCAGTTCCTATTTGGTACCGCCAAACAGAACTCGCAAGTTCGCACTCCCACTCACCTGCATGGCCCAACCCAGGAACAAGTCTGGTACGCCGTCACTGTTCCAGTCACCGAGGTCCAATGACAGCTTGCGAGAGAACCGCCCCACGCGCGTCGCGGACACGAACCGAGCTTCACCGAACCCGCCGGTCCCCGAGCTCAGGTAGCTTGCCACCAGCGAAGTCGTCTCGACGCCGGTGAACTCGGTCACCACAACGACATCCAAGTTGCCGTCACCATTGACGTCACTGAGCTTCATGACCGTCGGCTCGCCGGAGGCCAGTTGCCACGGCGAGCCAAGCGCCTCTTCGAAGGCGCCAACGTTCACGTGGTTCGACTGCCCGCCCGGTGCATCCGTGTTGCGGAACAATCGCAAGGATCGATCGCCTCGACAAGCAACGATCAAGTCACTGACGCCATCACCATCGAAGTCGCTTGAGGAAACGCGGATCGGCAGGCTACCTGCAAGCAAACGCTCGGGGCCTCCAGGCAAGGAGCTGAGCACGAACTGGTCATCCTTCGGGAGTGGACCCGCAGAATACTTGCAGAAGATGATGTGATTGCCATCCAGCGACGTCGGCGATGTGCCCTCAGGAATGGTCACTGCCATCTCCAACGCCACAGTAGCCTCGGAAAAGTTCGCCAAAGTGAACGAGGAGGCATTGCCGTGGACCTCCAACATCTTGATCGGAACCGTAAACGGGAAGTCCCCAGCAACGACTGGCTTGCCACGCATCATGACAATTAGCGAGTCGTCAGGCCCCGGTTGCGCCGCCTCAAGGGACAACAGTAGGACCATGTCGAGGAAGCCGTCACCATCAACATCTTCGATCTGTATCAGCGAGTCGTCATCCAGCAAATCGGGTACAGCTAGCTTGCGCGTCTGCACATTGGAATCTGGCACCTCGTCACCCGAAGCTGGATTCCATATGGTGACGACTCCATCGCTTGACAGGCATACCAATAGGTCCGGCTGACCAATGCCGCCCGGCAGCAACGCAATGGATCGTGGTAGCAGGTTGCGAACGACCAGACGCGCATCCAATTGAGGAAAGCCACCGAAGCCATCGTTATCGATGATTCGGATCTCACCACCACTGACTCCGCCCCTTGACGCCAACGCCAAGTCCAGGGCCGATCGATCGGGCGCGACATCGTCCCCGGTAAACAGACCGGCGACAATGCCATCAATCACCAACGGAATGCCGCCACCTGCATCCGGCGTCAGCAAGCGCGGCGTATCCGAGAGCTGCACCAAGCGGGTCGACAGGCGACGCTCGCGCGTGTTGTCAACATCGACTTCATGCACCACGAACACAGCCTTCCGCTCACTTGATGGCGAGTCACCCGGGAACGCCGTAGCGAAGGACATTCCACTCACGTTCACCGGCACTTCCGTTCCATCCGCCCCCTCAATGGACAGTGCGCGGAAGCCACGCTCGGTAGGGTCGAACTGCAGCAATCCGCCTGAGACAACCGTCGGCTCTCCCGAAACGGCGAGCACCATCTCGACGTCACCGCGCCCATCAATATTGGCAACCAGCGATTGGCCCAACGGCTCGTCCAACTGCGGAGCAACAAAGACACCCTCCCGGATTGGCTGCTGGAGAACCCACGCCCCACTGACATCTTCGAACTCCTGATTGAGCACGACAACTGCCGGCACTTTGCCGTTCGCGGACCCCGCCAGCACGACGGCGATCGACGGTCGACCACCATTCTGGCACGAGTGCAAACCAACGGCTGGCGACTCGGGATCCGCGTCGCCATACAGCGGGATCGAAGTGATGTTAAGCGAGTGTTCTGGCACAAACGTGCCATCGCCATTGCCCAGCATGGTCGCGACCTTGAATCTCGTGCCGCTCGCAACCGCGACATCCATCACGCCATCCCCATTGAAGTCCGCAACCTCAATCGCTTCATAGAGGAACGGGCCGAAGTGAAGACCAGGCATGGCGACAAACCGTGGTCGACCAAACGCTGTGGGTTTCGACAGAAGCACCTGAACAGGGGCAGCCACGCCTAACTGCGGCGGGGGGACCAACAAAATATCTAGCAGGCCGTCGCCATCCAAATCCGCAACGCGCCCCTCAACAGCCCCCACGCCACCATTGATGCGCACAACTGATCCGATGGGAGGCTTCGGGCGCTCTTGACCAAGCACGACATGATGCACGGCGATACCAGCGCCTTCGTTCACGACAAACATGTCGGGCACTTGATCGCCGTCGAAGTCGCCGACTAACAAGTCGCGCGGATTGCGTTCGGCGGCGAACTCATGATTCCCGATTTGGATTGGCGCGGCAAACGGCTGGAACATCCCATTCTGCTGGGCAAGCAGAAGCTGCACGTATCCGACGCCACCTTGCTCGGTGAGAAGCGCGAAGTCAGGCGCATCCGTCGTGAGCGGAGCGTTGTCCAGTTGGATCGGCACCGACTTGACGGGCGTGCGATCGAGCACCGCACCGCGCGGCCCGAAGAACGGGTCGGGGTTTGCGAACAAGAACAACTTGGCGGTGACGGTGACGTCGTGACCTTCGAGTGCGACCGTCAAGATGATGTCGACGACACCCGGCCGCCCATCGGGAGACGGCGGCATCGTGAACACCAAGCGGTCCAGCGCGGATTCCGGGATACGAATCTCCTCACTCGGCAACTCGGTCACGCGCTCGCCCTTCGCCAGCTTGACCGTGATGCGGTCAAAGTCATACTGCGCCGGAACCGCACTAAAGTCGTAGGGCACGAGCGCCGAACCGATCAGCGTCAACAGGGTTCCACCAGTCGTTGCCCCCTGGCCTGGGAGCGCGATGGCAAACTCTGGACGATAGTAGGCGTTCTTGATTTCCGTCGACTGACCAGCGATCGGATCCAGCACCTGGATGGTGATACGATCTGGGAACGGGTTGCCAGGAATCGTCGCCTTCAGCGTCGGCACGCTCGAAGGCCTCGTATCGAACGTGACGTCCGTCGCCAATCGCGTGATCATTGCCCCGAGCACACCGGCATCCGGATCGGGGGCCGTGACAAGCACCTGCAACAGCGAAGCATCTGCAGTGCGCAACCCGTCTACAGCGATCGTTACTTGCTCACCAAAGGGCGACAGCTCCGCGACGGTCACCAAGGGATCCTCGAACACAAGCGTCGCAACCGGGCGACGCACGAGCGTGATGTTGATCGGATCGCCAATCGTCTCGCCATCAGCAAGCACCGACAGAGTGGCGGGAAGGTCGACGGGCGTTGGCACACTCTCCAACGAGAAGATCCCGTCCATGCTGAGCTCGAACGTTACGATCGTCGACGTGCCTTGTACCTGAGCAATCACGTTGCGTTGCTCGGCCACGCCAACGCTTGCCGTAATCCTGACCTCGACAGCGCGGCCGGCGAGCTGCGCGGCCGCAACAATGACCGTGCGAACATCGCCAGCACGTGGCGCCATCGGCAAGTTTTGGTCGGCGAAATTCAACTGCGGAGCAATCACCTCGACATTGCCGCCACCGCCGCTCGACGCAATTCCACCGATGAGGCCGGCGCCACAGCCACTCAGACTGAGCGCCACTAAGGCCATGGGCACCGCCACCAGACTTCGCATTCTCATACTCATCGTATGTACTAGTCTACCTCGCATCTGAGGTGACGGCTGCGGCCGCCTGCATTCGATGCCACCGGCCGCACCGAACCAAATCGTGCTACAACCCAAGTCATGAACAACCGTTCTGCCGCCTGGTCGCCACCACCCGAACGGCGCGTATTCTGCAATCGAACCCTCAACATGCGGTCCATCCACGCCGTGGGCTTCGACATGGACTACACGCTCGTGCACTACGATGTGCGCGAATGGGAAGCACGGGCCTACCACCACGTGAAGGAGCGGTTGATCGAGCGCGGGCTGCCAGTAGCCGAACTACGCTTCGATGCAGACCTGTTTGCGCGCGGGCTGATCGTGGACCTGGAGCTGGGCAACATCGTCAAAGCCAACCGGTTTGGCTACATCACCCAGGCCGCTCACGGCACCGACAAGTTGACGCATGAGGCCCAACGCAAGATCTACAGCCAGGCGTGGGTCGATCTGGGTGAGCCCAGGTGGGTATTCCTCAACACCCTCTTCTCACTGTCCGAGGCCTGCATCTACGGCCAGCTAGTCGAACTGCGTGATCGCGGCGAACTCAACGATGCAGCAGGTAACTCGCCGAGCTATAGCGAGCTCTACCTCATCGTCGGCGACACCATGAATGCCGCCCACCTCGAAGGGCAACTGAAGGCCGAGATCATCGCCGCCCCCGAACGGTTTGTGGACCTCGATCCCGAACTGCCACAGACGCTGCTCGATCTGAAGCACGCCGGCAAGAAAATGTTCTTGGCGACGAACTCCGAGTGGCACTACACGCGCGCCATGATGCGCTACGCGTTCAATGGCCGACTTGGCGACCTCGATTGGCGAGACCTGTTTGACCTAGTCATCGTGCAGGCGGCAAAGCCAGCGTTCTTCGAGCGCAGCGCGCCGTTCTTCGAGGTGTTTGACGAAGACGGCAACGAACGGCCTCTGCAAGGCCCGCTGCAACGGGGCGTGATCTACCGCGGCGGCAACGCCGAAGCGGTGCAACAACACTTGGGAATGGACGGTAGCCAGATTCTCTATGTTGGCGACCACGTCTACGCCGACGTGCACGTATCGAGCCGCATCCGTCGCTGGCGCACGGCGCTGATCCTGCGTGAACTCGAAGAAGAAGTGCTGAGCGAGCAACTGTTCGTGGTCGAGCAACGGCAACTCGAAGAGTTCATGCGCGACAAGGTCGCGCTCGATGAAGAACAAGCGGCCTTGCGAGTCGCCCTCCTGCGCATCGAACGCAAACAAGCACTACCAACTGGCGTGCCCGCAGATCACGACGAAGTCCAAGATCGCTTGCGAGCCTTGCGCCAAGAGTCCGAACAGCTCGACGCACAAATCACGCCACTGGCACAAGCGAGTGGCCGTATGGGCCACGAAATCTGGGGACCTGCCATGCGCGCAGGCAACGACAAGAGTCGACTCGCGCGGCAAATCGAAGGCCACGCCGACATCTACATGTCGCGCGTCAGCAACCTGCTTCATGTGACGCCGTATGGCTACCTGCGGGGCGCGCGCGGCTCCCTGCCGCACGATTCTTAGCCCGACAGGACGGCTACGGCAACTGCACGCGCAGCTTGCTTTCGTCCTCAGCGCGAATCTCGACCTCGCGGCGCAGCACACCATACGCGCCGAGGTCGACGACGACCTGATACGTGCCCGGCCCAAAGTAGGAGACGGACTTCGCCGGTTCGCTGCGCGTCAACACGCCAGGTTCTCCCGCCGACTCCTGGTGCCAGAAGCGCGGTTGCAATTGCACTCCCGAAGGGCCGACCAGGCGCACGTCACCACCAAATCGCACGCCGTGGCGATCCACGATGTCCACCGTCAAGCGACCACCGAGCGATGCCTGCACCAAAACATCCGCACCGTTCGCTGAGACAGTGATCTCCTGCTCTACGTCACATAGGTAGGCAGCAGCATTGAGCGGCGTCTTACCGTGGTCGTAGCGCGGCAAGAGGCGCATGCGATAGCGACCGGGCGGCGCATGCAACACGAATGGTTCGCCAGCGACACGGCGGCAGCCAAAGGGAATCGCGGTCACATCGCTGTCGAGCGGATCCAACACGCCTGCCATCAACGACAAGAACGTGTCGCAAGTCACGTCGAGCCGAACCGGAACCATCCCAGGACTTGGCACAGCAATCACCACCACGTCAGTGATCTCACCTGGAGCGACGGCTGCGAACGGCGCACAACCCGGAGCATGAATGGTCAAATGCACGGGAGCCGCGCGTTCACGTGCGAATCGCACCTCGCCATCGGCGTTGGTTTGATAGCGCTCGGCAACCCCATCGACAACAACTCCCGCGCCCTCGACTAGTTCTCCGCCTTGCAAGAGTCGCACCCGCAATGGCCCGACAAGATCGAACTGACGCTCGGCGGGTGCGGTTAGCCAGCGCTTCGCGATCAGTGGCTCGGTGGACTTCGCGTTAAGCATCAATTGCACTTCGCCCGCAACCCCTTCTGGCAAGAGCAACTCACAACGCCCTTCGTGATTGGTTCTGGAACGTTGGCTCGACCACAAACTAGGCACCGCGTGCACCCGGCCGTCCAGCAAACCGATCAGCCGATTGTTACCAACGGGCACGGCCCACTGCTCGGCGAGGATATTCGACTTCGGCACGGGAAACTGGCTCGCCGTTCACCAGAACTTGGGTTCGCACAACGCTCGCCGCATGCACGGTCAACACGCCGATATCGCTTCGCACTCCAAACGCAGCAGAGCAGCGCGTCGATGCAGCTAGCAACTCTCGGCGCAAACGGACGCTACCGGCGACGCCACGATTTGCGCCGGTTAATGGCATGGCGTTCATCACCGTCAAGTTCATAGGTATCGCGACAACCATCACGTCCGCGTGCATCGGCACCTGCAGTGTGAACTGCCCCTCGCCTCCCGAGAAGGCCATCGGCTTCCAGCTGCCGATCGGCCGCTGCCCAACCAAGGATAAAGCATGCACAGCAACCGCCGGAACCGGATCGCCGGCCTCCGTTCTAACGGTGCCGGTAAGCACGGCGCACGGCCGGACCTCGAACTCCATACCGCCGTTGCGTCGGAATGAACTCGCCGCAAACGACGCGGCATAGTCCTCCGCGCCCAACTCCACATAGAATGGATCGTGCGCCCGCACGATAACCCAGAACTGGTTGACACATTGATCGACCCAACCCGGCAAGTCGATGACGAACACACCATCGGCATCCGGCAGCAACCGCATCTGCTGCTTCGGATAGAAGTCCATCGCCTCATTGGCGCCGCCGATATCGATGCGAATCGGCGTCGTCCACGCAGCATCAGCATGCAATCCGATCAGGCGACACGTCGCCTTGCGCTGCAGACTCTGCGACGCTCGGGTGACGCCTGCCGGCCCGCCGGACGTGCCAGCACCTGCATCACCGGCTTGCTCATGCGAAACGGCGAGCTCGCGCCCTTGCTCGAACGCCGGCGGCAGCGGACTCGCCCCATCCGCCCCCCCACAACGCCGGGGCAACCGAAACGGTCAACCAACACAGAAGGCCAGCCGCGACCGCGGACGAGGTCACCGGCTTCGTCTGGTTGATGCGCCAAAAGTAGCAGAGAGTCTGCGGCATTTCGGGGCACCGCCGTTAGAGCGGCGCTGCACTAGCACCGCCGTTAGACCACTTGCGCGCCAGGGCGAGCGCGCGCACCATTGCGAACCAAATGCGAACTGCATTGCTACGCGCCCTGCCGCCCCCAACCAACTGGCCCAGGCCCGCGCTCGCGCGCCTGACTGTGGCCTTGCTAGTGCTTGCGGGTAGCGCCTCATCCCAGGCGTTCCATACGCGTCGACCAAACAACTACTCGCGTACCGCGGACAACAACGCGGCGACCGCGCTCAACGAGCGACTGGTCAGCGGCGACCTGCAACTCGACAGCGAACCCAAGACCTCGCGTGGCCGCTTGCGCGCGCTGCTCAAGGCACTGGACATTCCACAGAGCAGCCAGACGCTCGTGTTCAGCAAGACGAGTTTGCAACGACACCGGATCTCACCGCAGAACCCGCGCGCGCTCTACTTCAACGACGATGTCTACGTCGGCTGGATTCCCGGTGCAGCGTCTCTCGAAGTCATCGTCGGTGACCCCGACCTTGGTTTGGCGTTCTACTCGCTTCCTCAGGACCCAAAGCAACCAGCACGCCTAACGCGTGACAACAGTTGCTTAGGCTGCCACGCCTCGTCGCGCACGCACGACGAACCTGGGCTGTTACTGCGCTCGGTGTTCCCCGACCTCGCTGGCGACCCGATTCCGAGCGCCGGCGAAGCCGACATGAACTTCCGTTCGCCGATCGAGGAACGCTGGGGTGGCTGGTTGGTAACCGGACAGTTCGAAGGCAAGCATCGCGGCAACAACGCCGCCACCAGAGACGCGGATGGCAAGTGGATGGTCAAACCAAGACCCGCGCGCGACCTGCACAATTTTGCGAGCGACTTCAATGCCGACCGCTACCTGCGGCCGACCAGCGACATCGGAGCCCTGCTCGCTCTCGAACAGCAGGTGACGGTGCACAACCTGCTGGTTCGTGCAACGCATCAAATGCGCTACCTGATCGACAAAGATCGACTACTCAACGAGTTGCTGGACGACGAAGAGCGCGGTGGTGATGCCATGCGCGCATCGACCAAGCGCATTGCGGACACGCTAGCCAAGGAGATCGCAAAAGCCTTGCTGCTCGATGGCGAGGCTTCACTCACCAAGCGTCGCGCCAAGAGCGACGCCGAGTTCGCGCGAGACTTTGCGGCGATGTGGCCAACCGATGCAGATGGCGTGCAACTTGGCGAACTCGATCTGACCGAGCGCACGTTTGCGCTACCGATGTCGCCGATGATCCATTCCCAAGCATTCCAACGCCTACCGGCCGAACTGCGCAGTCGGGTGTTCGCGCGGCTTCAGGTCGCCATCGAACGCGGTGTGCCGCCGGGCAGTGTACAGATGGACCGGAAAACCCGCGCCCAACTCGCAAGCCACCTGCGTAAGACAATCGCCGACTGGCCACCGCCACGCGCGCGACGTCACCAATAGCGTCGGAAAGCCTGCGCTTCTTCGCGCGGGAACACGCAGGTCCACGCGACCTCTTGGTCGTAGCGCGCGAAGCACGCGGCAAAACCCGCTGGGTCTCTAGCCATGTAGGCTGAGGCCTCGGCATCTCCGCGCACGATGCGTTGCAGACGCAATTTCCGGATCAACATACGAGTCAATCGCAGTCCATCCTCATCGACGGCGAGCAGCCAGCCGCGCTCTTCGTCTGTCAGATCCGAATCGCTTGGTACGGTTGCCTGCAAGAACGCTCGCGGGTCCGATTCGCGCAGGCACATCACCAGCAGTTCTTGGATTCGCGACAGCATGATCAGAACGCGTCGGCAACCATGGCGTGGGCCCGATCGAAGTCGGCCGCGAACTGACGACCGGCAGCCGCATCCATCGCATCCGGGAACCACTCGCACACGACTGCACGCAAGTTACGAGCACGCGGCAGTGCCGACTGCAATGCCTGCCACACAGCCTCCGGCACAGCAGCGTCGTGAGAGTCGAGCCGCATCGAGCGACCAGATGGCAAGAAGCCGGGATCACTGTCACTGCCACCACTGAGGTGGATCTCGCGCACGCGCGACCACGGTAAATGATCGAGGAAGCGCTCGAGCTCGAGGCCCGTGTTACGACAGAACGCGTAGGCGTTGTGGAGGTCGAGCAACATATGCGCGTCCGCTGCGACACAGATTCGTTCGTAGAGCTGCGCTTGCTGCAGAGGTTCGCCGAGGCAGAACAAGTCCGCATTGTTCTCGAACAACACGGAATCACAAGCTGACCGCAGTTGCTGCAAGGCCTGAGTGACCGTCGCGACGGTTTCCTCGGTCACTGGCAACGGCAGCGGCCATGCCGTGTGTTGGCCGTCAGCATCCGCAAACCCCAGATGCTCGCTGAGCCACAAGAACCCAAACGCCGTGGCATCGCGCTGCAACGCCCGCAACCATGTATCTCGCCGCGGTGGCGCATCGGTCGAGGCAATCGAGAACAACACGCCATGACCAACAACCGGTACCGCACGACGCTTGCAGAATTGCAGCAAGCGCTCATGACCTGGGGTTGGCTCACAACGCGAGTCCCACAACGCCTCCGGTGTGATCTCGAACAATTCGGCGCGCTGCTCCAGCAACTCACCGTTGTGTTCAAAAAACACATGCTCTGGCTGAAGTGCAACACCAACCAACGGGCGGCTGTGGCTCATGTTGTGATGGCCATCACCGGGAACGGCGCGCGACCCGCGCAACACCCTCTGTCATGTCTCCGACATGCAGCCCGCGGGCGTCGGCGATGTCACCTGTGCGCACGACCAAGTCGAACCCTTCGCAGCGCGCAACTTCCTTGCACACCGTAATCAGGCGGGTGTGCATGGCCGAACGCAACAGACGATAGCGCGCCGAACCGGGCGCAACATTCGCACCTGCGATCTCGCGGCCTTCGGGCGTCGCAGCCTCGACCTTGGGCAAATCGATCGTGGCCGGCCTGGAACAGTAGGGCGCCGCGCCGAACAGGGTTTGCGCATCGCGAATCAAAACGACTCCTTCGGCCCAAGCCGTTGGCGTCTGGCGCATGTCACCGACACCAGCACACGCTGCGGACAACAACACAATCGGAATCCACAGGCTGCGCATCGAACTACTTCCTCACTTGCAGAGCCAACGTGGCGTCGGCAAGTTCGTAGCCAATGCGGGAGAACCAAATCGCGCTACCCAGGTAGTGGTATGCATGGTCCGAGCCAGTGCGCTGCCACTCTTCCATGCGCTTCTTCCACTCCGGGTAGAGCGCTGCGGCTGCCTCGTCTTGCAGCACGTCGGTGCGCAC
Source organism: Planctomycetota bacterium (assembly GCA_051274975.1). GTDB lineage: Bacteria > Planctomycetota > UBA1135 > UBA1135 > UBA2386. Next base: position 11,094 of record JBNMND010000165.1, read on the forward strand.
GGCACGCACGTTCTTGACGAACTCCGGCACCTTCTCCATCGCCAATTGCGCCTTCTGGATGGTCGCCATCGCGCCCTTCGCCGGCTTCTTGCCGTTTTGCCCCATCACACCAATCACGAACGGCAGTTGCGGGTTCGCGAGGTCCTTGCGCACGTCGTTGATGAAGTGCGTCATGTTCTGCTCATACTCGAACTCGGCGCCGCCGTATTGATCGTTCCAGCCTTGGAACCACACGAAGCCGCGCAGATCGAGCTTGCGCCCCTTCAATTCAGGGAACAGCTTGCCGTGATCCCTCATGGTCGCCGTCAACTCGGCCATCATCGCGCGGTAATCCTTGCCGTATCCCTTAGTCAGATCCTCCATCGTCGGCAACGGGTCGTCGCGCTGGTTCTTCTTGTTGCGGTTGGTGACGTTCTTCTGCGCTTGCGCGAGTTCCTTCGCCAACACTTCTTGCGGCGGCAAACCGGCTGATGGTGACCGGAAGTCCTTGCGAATCGAACGGCCACCCCACGCGGTCTTGATCAGCAACACCGGTTCCTGCAGCGCGTCGCCTACCCGCAGGCCAAACGCATACTCAAGCCCCGTGCGGCTGGGCGAGCCAAAGCCGAGCGTCAGCTTGCCGTGCCGTCCCAGGTATTTGATGAACACGTCATCGCGAGTCACCCACTCCTTGTTCTTCTTGTCGCGGAACGGCGCGAAGAACTCGGCGGTGTCACCCGCAACAGCTTGATGCTCCCACAGGATGTTCTGCGCCTTGCCCTCCATGTTGGATTGACCAGCAAGGATGAACACAGCAACCGGCTTCTGCTGAGCCGATGATGCAACGGCAAGTTGCAGAGCGGCCAACGCCACGACCACAAAGGTAAACGGACGATTCATCGCCGCATGATACTGGCGACGATTGTCAGTCCGACGCGCGGATCGTCCAAGACAGCCAAAAATAGGCCGCCGCTGCCCCACCGCCGATCTCGCTCTGACACACTCGCGGAGAGGAAGCACGCCAAATGAGAGAACAAACAGTTCGGAGG
>JBNMND010000166.1:0-12036 GCA_051274975.1 Planctomycetota bacterium
CGGTCCCCGGGTAGATCTTCGAGGTCCTGCACCCGGCTACGGAAGGCTAGCTTCCCACCAGTGTGCATGCGCGGGTTGTGCGGCTTGGGAGTGGACGGTTGGTCTGACGACGGCGACGACATCGGGCAAGCAGCATAGCGATCGTTTGGCTGGACCATAGACTGGAGCTTCTGGAACCGACTCGCCCACAGCTCCCAACCAGCCCGACGAACGGTGCCTTGATGGCAATCGGGACGGTACTGGTGCGGCGTCGAAAGACCGCCTTGCTGCTTGTTCTTGGGGCCGCATGCATGTTTGCGTGCGGACTGAATTACCTCAGCCTCGGCTTTAAAGTCGACGGGTTCTTCGAGAGCAGTGATCCAGAATTGCAGCTGGCGATGGAGCATTATGGCGACAGCCTCGGCGATGGCTGCGAGCCGCCGGACCGTCTGCTGCTGTTTGCTTGGCACGAAGCGGAGCCCCTGGCGGACGCGTCGCTCGATCGGCTCAGGGGGTTCGAAGCGATTTGCGACCAGCATGAGGTCGCCCGCAGCATCACGACATTGGCCAATGCTCGGGTGCCAGGTCAGCTCACAAGCACGCCCGAGCAGGTCGCAAACTCAGCGACATTCCGGCAGTTGCTGGTCTCGCGGTTGGGCGACGCCGTCGGTGGCATCATTGTGCTACAGCGCGGCTGGCGTCACGAAGACCTGCAGGCTTTGTGTTCTGCATTGCGCGACGAAGTGGCCAGTCACGGCCAGGAGCTAAACTTGTGTGGCTTGCCGTTCCACACGATGGTTAGTCGGCAGTTGGTGCGGGCCGACATGTCGAAGTTCCTACCGATCGGCACGGCGGTTGCGGCCGTATTGCTGTTCTGGTTGGTGCCGCATTGGTTGCTGGCGCTATTGGCTCTCGCTGTGGTGCCGCTGACCTTGGTCAGCACTCTGGGCGTCATGGGACTGTGCGGCGTCGAGATCACGATGCTGACGTCGACACTGCCAACGTTGCTGTTGTGCATGTCCGTCGCGGACGGCCTGCACATGGTTGGTCGCTTTCTCGAGGAGCGAGAACGGGATGGCGATGCGAAGCAGGCCGCGGTGCGCTCGTTTGCCTCGCTGTTCGTGCCCTGCCTACTGACATCTCTGACGACCATAGTCGGCTTCGCTTCGTTGTTGCACGCGGACCTGCGCGACCTCGGCTACCTCGGTGGCTTCGCCGCGGTGGGCATGGGCTTCGCCTTCCTATACACGATGCTGTTGATGCCGCCGGCGATGTCGTTCGTCAGCTCGAAGATTGGCAGACGGCCCGCCGATCCTGCGGCCATGATTGTGCGTGGCGCTCGCCGGTTACAGCGCATTCGACCACGCTGGTGGATCGGCACCGCGGCGATCGTGGCGGTTGTCTGCACGTGGCAAGCGACCAAGCTTGAGACCGACCATCGCATCACTGCGGACCTGTGGCCCGACTCGGAAGTGATGCAACAGCTCGGGTTCTTCGAACAGCGCTTCGTCGGCATCGTACCTGGCGAAGTGCTCGTCGAAGTCGAGCGCGGCTTTGGCAAAACCGAACGCGCAGAGTTGGCGATGTTGGTCGAGCGACTCGAGCGGCTCGACGGCGTGACGCGGTCTCTGTCGATCTCGGACCTATTTGCCGATGGTGTGTCGCCGTTGATGCTCGGCGCATTGCGCGCGAGCAACGTGCTGCCCGCGGGCATGATTAGCAATGCCGGTAAGCGAGCCCGCATCTTGGTGTTCCGCGGCGATCTCGGCACTCGCGCTTGGCAGAAGTTCGCCGCGTCGGTGCGCACTGAATCGGCCGACCTCAAGAGCCTGAAGGTGCGGCTGGCCGGCTTGCAGATGGTCGGCACGGCGCAGGTCTTGGCGATGACTGGCGACCTGCGCAATTCGTTCCTCGGTTCGATCTTCGTTATTTTCGCGCTCGTCTGGCTGCAGTGTCGCCGGTTCCAGCTGGCCCTGGTCGCGATGTTCTCATGCCTCGTGCCGATGGTGTGCGTGCTCGCCGTGATGGTCCTGTTTGAGATCACGCTGCGACCGCTAACGGTGATCTCGTTCTGCGTCGCGCTCGGCTTAATGATCGACGACACGATCCATCTGGCCTCGCGGTGGCGCGAAGAGCGGCGCCACGGTCACGATTCTGATGAATCGGTGCAACGCGCGCTCGCCACCGCAGGTCGCCCTGTTGTGATCACGACGCTGATGTTGTTCACGGGCTTCGTTACGATTCTTGGCAGCGGCTTCCGCGGCACGCATACCTTCGGTCTGTTGGTCGACCTCTCGCTGCTCGCTGCCGTGGTCTCGGCGCTGGTGTTGTTGCCGTCGCTGTTGCGCGTGTTGGGCCCGAGCCAAGCTGGGCTGCCAGACTGCCCTGAGCCAGTGGTTCAACTAGATGCATCTTCCGGCGATCTGGCCAACGAGCCGTAGTCGTTGTCGTTGGCGTAGTCGAGCAACGACGCCTTAATCACCTTCAGCGCGTGCGCCTTGCATAAGTCACCCAATTGTTGGTGTCGGTGCCCGGCACCAATTTGTAGGTCGCGAAGTAGTCACGCAGTCTTTCGACCAGCACTGGCGGGAGGTCGTCGACTTCGCTGCAGACGAGATCACCGCTTCGCACTGCGACGATCTTGTCGTCCGCCTCGCCAGCGTCGAGCATCTTCAAACCGCCGATCACCTAGCCTTCCGCAAGATGTCGCAGGCATTGATTGGGCGCTCGCTGAGCACACAAATGTCAATGGGATAGCCATCACCACCGGCGGCCTCGGGAGTCAATGCGCCGACGCGCCTGCCAGATAGGGTGCGCGGAATAAACCCATTCAAACTGGGCGGCTGCGAGCTGGAGCGCTGTGGCCGATCGACACACAGAAAGCCGCTGATCTCGGCGATCTGATACTACACGAGGTCGAACTTCAGAATCTCAATGTAAGCCTGAACGGTTTCCGGCGCAGCGGGACCAATGTCCACGCGATGCCATGGATGGGGTTGCCAGGTCAAGAACGGTGTTGGGGCAGGCATCCGTGGCTGTTGTCTCGGCTACGATTGTGCAGAACACCCCATATGCCTGAACTGCCCGACGTCACGGTCTACAAGGAACGTATCGATGCGATGCTGGTCGGCGATGTGCTCGAAGATCTGCGCCTGCGTAGCTCGTTTCTGCTGCGCTCGGTCGAGCCTAAACCAGAGGCTGTGCATGGGCAGAAGCTGGTCGCTGTGCACCGCATGGGCAAGCGCCTGGCGTTTGAGTTCTCGGGCCAGTTGTTCTTGGTGCTGCACCTGATGATCGCTGGCCGCCTCAAGTGGTATCCGGGCGAGACCAAGCTCGCTGGCAAGATTGATTTGTGCTTGCTCGACTTCACTAGGGGCACGCTGGTACTGACTGAGGCTGGCTCGAAGAAACGCGCGTCGCTTCATGTCGTGCAAGGCCGCGCGGGGCTCGCCGACTTTGACCGGGGCGGCCTGGAGGTGCTCGAAGCCACTCCGCACGCATTCGCCGTACGATTGCGTTCTGAGAATCGCACCCTCAAACGCGCGCTCACCGACCCAACTTTGTTTTCCGGCATCGGCAACGCCTACAGCGATGAGATCCTGCACCGCGCCCGCCTCAGTCCGGTGACCTGGACGACGCGTCTCAGCGAAGACGACGTCGAACGACTGCGTGTTGCAATCGTCGACACCATGACCAAGTGGACCGACCACCTTCGCAATGAAGCGGGCGATGGTTGGCCGACGAAGGTAACCGCATTCCGTGATGGCATGGCCGTTCACGGTCGTTACCAGAAGCCATGTCCGGTTTGCGACTCGCCCGTGCAACGCATTCGCTACGCGGACAACGAGTGCAACTATTGCGTGACCTGCCAGTGCAAAGGCAAGTTGCTTGCCGATCGCGGCATGTCGACGTTGATGAAGAAGGATTGGCCAAAGACGTTGGCCGAACTTGAAGAGCGGCGGCGGGCGCCATAACGCGGGGCTTTGGGGCTGGATCGCTTACATGTTGGGCGTCGGCCTGGTCGATGAGCAGCGCGTGGAACGCTCCGACGAGAAGGCACAAGAAGAACAGCCCGAAGGCGTTACACGTCTAGTCGTGCTGTGGGTGTGCTGGGTGGTGTTGGCGGTGTTTCTGGTAGCAGCCGGGGTGGTCGGCTTCTCATGAACCCGGCTGCTCGTGGCGGGATCGTTACCGCGATCGTGCTGGTGTTCGTGGCGTTGCTTGCCCTCTCGGCGGGCGTTGCTACAGCGCCGGTGGCCCTGCCCGCGGTGGTCACGTTCGATGCTGCCAATGGGCGAGCTACTGCTGGTGGCTCGAAAAGCATGCGGCGCCAGAATACGGATTTGGCGAACGAGCCAATGCCGCGCAGTGAGATGCCGAGGCCAGAGGGGATGGTGCCGATCCAGCTTGTGATGCGGCATCAGTTCAGCGGTGGTGTGATGCATTTGGTTGGGCCGGTGCGCATCGTCGCCGGCAACCGGGTCGTTCTCGACCGCCAGTTGTACAACAGCGACCTCGTGGCGTTGCAGTTGCCAGGAACGACAACGCAGTTCTCGGTGATCGCGCCAAACCACTTGCCCTATACGCATCAACTGGAGGCGCCGGGTCCCGATGGTTGGTCGCGCGAGGAAGTTCTGCTCGTGCCGACGAACAGTTTGACGCTCTTGTTCGATGGACTGCCGGCAGCTTGGTCGGGCGATATCCACGTCGACCTGAACTCGGAACAGGGCGAAGTGGGGCGGCTATGGCTCAAGCGCAAGCAGGGTCGCTTCCAAGCGACAGTTCCGTGCGTCTGCGGCCAAAGTCTCCGCTGGACGTTGCGGTTCGCAAGTGGTCACGAAATGGCAGTCATGCATGGTGTGATCGCTGCATTGCTTCCCGGGGAGCATCGCTCGGTTGCTTTGCAGCAAGAAGGAATGCGCCGTCGCCAGTATTGCCTGGTTGGTCCGTCCAAAGACTTGTCTCGGTTGTTGCGAGTGTCCACTGGCCGGGTTCGGCAGCCGAAGTTTCGGACGGTGGCGCCTGATCAGCAGGGCCGGTTCGCGATGTGGTCAACGGGAGCCGAAGAGCTGGCTATCTGGACGCGCTTCCGCCGCGTGCCGCTTATCGCAATCGAAGCGCTCAATGAAACGTTGCTTTGTCCTGAGCACGAGATCGTTGCGCTCGGCATGTTGGATGCGACCGGGGAGCACTGCACTTTCAGCGTGCACGATGGACCGCGCCAGAGCACCGGTTCGCGACAGGAGTATCACCTGTTGTTGGCGGAGGAACTCGGCAAGCCGGTGTTTCTCGGCGGCAAGGGCGACGTCTCAGTTCCTTGCGACGTGTTTCGGCCGTCGCACCACGATGTGGTGATGATCGAGCAGCCAGAAGCTCCGCCGCGTTATGAGCTCGAAGTCATTGTGATCGGCGAGAAGCCTGCTCCCGAAGTTTGCAAGCAATTGAATCTGCAAGTCATTCGTGGCGAGGGCTGGGCGGAGTCGCTGTCAGCAGCAGAACGCATGGTGTTCCATCCTTCGGAGGAAGGTCGGCTGCGCTTCATCTGGCATAGCGGCAGGTTCGTCGAAGAGCAGGACGTGGCGGGTGTCACTGGCGACCCGGAGCGCGTGGAACTGCGGTGGCCCGACGTCGCGGCTTGGACCGGAGAAATCAGCGGAACAAGCCCGCTAGTCGACAGGCCCACAATGTGCAGCGTGTGCTTTGGTTCGGGCCAAAAACTAGCTTGCTTTCAGCTTGGCGAAGACCTCACGTTTGCTGGGCTCTGTTCGAGCCAGGGCTTCGATGCTCAGTCGGTCTTCGTGCGAACCGTGTGGGGCCGGAAGATCGCCGCGCGTGTAGTTCACGTCGATGGTGGGCGGCACCACATCGTGCTGGAGTTCGCCCGCAACATTCGGGAAGTGGAGCTGCAGGTCGAATATGCAAAGGCATGGCAAGTCCGCCTTCATCGCATGGAGGGTCACCCGGGTGAGTCGTATGCCTGGCCCCCGGTGCATTATCTGTCGAATCGGGAGCGTAGGCCGGTCCTACTACAGCAAGGCGAGCAGCTTGCCGGGGCGCTCTTCGAAGGCGACGGAAGGGCAAACGACTCGCCGATTGCGTGGTTCGTGGTGGATGACCGTTCGCCGACCGTGGTCGTGCATGAACGTGGTGGTCACGAGTGTGTGCTGGTTCTCGGCCCAGGTGTGGGGAGGATCAGCCTGATCGGGCCGCATGGACAGGAGGCGCCATTACGGCAGTCCTACGACCAGCAGCAGCCGTTCACGGTGTTCATGCCAACGGGAACGCGCGGAGTGCGGGTTTGCTCTGACGACAACATCTCGCGCGAAATCCCGGTCGGAACTGCAACTCACATCGTGATCGAGTAGCCCGCTTCGTTCACCATGCGTTCATGAGTGGATTGGAAGCGATTGTTGGTGAACGCACGCGTGTCATGATTCGGCAGCAGAAGGAGTGGGGCGAGATCCTGCTTGGGTTCGAGTCCAAGAACCGCTTTGAGTTAACCGATGACGAAGGCAACCGCCTTGGGCTCGCCGCCGAAGAATCTGCGGGCTTCGGTGCAATGTTCGCCCGCAACTTCTTGGGCAAGTGCCGCAAGGCGACGATCCACATCTACGACGAAGCTGGCAACCGCGTTGGCCGTGGCGAGAAACCGTTCAGCTGGTTCTTCCACCGCATGGAGGTCTACGACGGCACCAAGAAGATCGGCGCCATCCAGCGCAAGTGGTCGTGGGTTAGTCGCAAGTTCGCGATTGAGAACGAAGCGGGCACCGAGGTCATGCAGATCTTCAGCCCGATGTTCCGCTTCTGGACCTTCAAGCTGCTATTTCAAGAGCAGGAGGTCGGCCGCATCAGCAAGAAGTGGGGCGGCATGCTGAAGGAGATGTTCACCGATGCCGACGTCTTCGGCATGGAGGTCGACGAAACCGTGCCGAACGAACTTCGCTCGATCCTGTTGGTCGCGACGTTCCTCATCGACTTCACCTGCTTCGAGAATAATTCGAGCAGCGGCCTGAGCTTGCTGGACTAGCGAACGCGCAAACTCGTTGCGACTACTTCGCCGTCTTGCGCGCCTGCAGCTTTCTGAGTGCGGCGGCTTGCGACGGCGAGAGCCAGCGCTTTGGGTCGCGCTGCTGTGAGATGTCGGCGTGCATCTTGGTGCGCTGCATCGGGGTCAGGTCCAGCTTTGCGTAGGGCGTGCCGCCGAGCGAGTGCTGTTGGTCGCTGGCCTTGGCGACGCGGACTTTGTCGGTTGTGACCGGCTTGCAGCTCTTTACTTGCGCGGCTTTCGTCAGCGTGTTCTTACTGATGACTTCGGGACGGAAGACGACCTCGACTACTTCGGCTTTGCCAACCCACGCTGAGGTGGTCTTGATGACGCCATCGAGTGCGCCGAGATGGGCTTCGCCTTCCCAATAGCAGTGCATCTCGAAGACGGCCTTATCGGTCTTCGGCGCCGTCTCAGCTGCCGCGATCTGAAGGTAGCCCGGCACCGATAGTTTGTTCTTCGTCAGCGTCGTGATCATGCGCGAGGCGATCCCGTGCGCATCCCAAACGCCATCCTTGCGCGGCAGGATGTCCACGCCCAAGGCATCGACGAAGCGCACGACTGGGTTGTTCCAGCTCGGCTCCTGGTAGCGCTCACGAATGACTTCCTCGGCACCCTTGACGTTGTTGCGCACGACGATGGGCACGAACTGAGTCTCAATCGCGTCCTTGAGCAGTGGGTGGCTAAGCACGTTCTTGCCGAAGCCGGTGCACGTGTCGCAGCCGGGTATCTCTTGGAACAGCAAGAACACGGGGCGCTTGGTGGTGGCGGCGCGCTGCAGTGCCTTGTCGAAGTCTCGCTCCCAAGTGACGGTGCCGAGTTCGGGCACGGGCTTTTGGCTTGGCCTGTCGGCGGCTGGCTTGCCGCCGTGGTCTTGGGCAATGCAGGCGGTGAGGGACAACAGGGTTGCGGCCAGCTTGTGCATGGCGGGCATGCTACGCGAATATTCCTGGTTGGTGCCGCGATGCCAGAGATTCCTGCCCGGGTGGGTTGCTGTTACGCGAGCCCGCTACTGCGAGGGTTGCAATGCCAGCGGCGTGCCGCAGTTGTTGCGGCAGGGCACGCACGCTTGCGGGGTTAGCGGGCGAACATTGCCAGCCATTCGGCTTCGCTGCTCGGCTTGAAGACTGGGTTGCTCGCACGCGTTTCGCCGAGCGGGGCGTGGCCGCGCGGGTCGTAGCCGTGACCGGGATACAGCACGGCATCGTCCGGCACGTGCATCAATTTCTGGGTCAGCGACTGGTAGAGCTGCTTCGCATCGCCGCCAGGGAAGTCGGTGCGGCCGCAGCCTTGCAAGAATAGCGTGTCGCCGGCGAGCAGGCGGTTCTCAACCAAGAAGCACTGCGAACCTGGAGTGTGGCCCGGCGTGTGAATCAGCGTGATTGGAATCTCACCAACCTTGACCACGTCGCCGCTGTCATGCAGTTCGAGGTCAGACGCGCTGCAGCCGGTCACGCGCTGGATCCAAGGCGCCTCCTCTTTCTGTGCGTGCACCTTGCAAGGGCAGCGGCTCAACAGCTGCGCCACGCCCTCGAGGTCGTGTCCCATCATGTCGCCGCCGACGTGGTCCGGGTGGTAGTGCGTCGCCAGCGCGCCGGTCAGTTTCATGCCGTCGGCCTCGACTTTGTCGATTAGCTCGTCGACGGCGTAGCACGCGTCGACCAACATGACCTCTTGCGTGACCTTATCTCCTACGGCATAGACGTAGTTCGCCATCTGGCCAGCGATTGGATTCTGGACACCAAAGTCGCGACCCGCGAGCCACTGTCGAAAATACAAACGGTCCTCAAGTGAGGAGGGGGTGTTATGCCGATTCATCGATGGCAAGGATGGTAGACGAACATCGTTCTCGCTCCGAGTGGCTTTGGAGCAAGGCTTTGGTGGCGCTTTTGGTGTGCACCTGGTTCGCTGCGTGCCAACGCAACAGCACCTTCCCCAATGTGATGTCAGTGCTGCCCGAGTGGCGCAAGGCGTTCCCTGAGGAACAGCGCGTGCGTGGCGTGTTGGTGGACTCAGACCGGCCGCTGCCGCGTCTCGATCCGCGCAGCACCCTGGTCATTGTCGACCAGAATTGGCGCGTTCCCGATTCTCTGACGTTCGAGTCGCATCGTACGGCGCTGCGCGAGTTCGTGCAGAACGGCGGCCGCTTGCTGTTGTTCGGCCACGCCAGCCGCTTGGTTTCCGATCTTGAGATCGAACCCGAGCGCCCGGAATGCTCGGTCTACCGCTGGGGCTTTGATCGCCGCTCGGTGCAAGGTGAGGCGGTGCTGACGATGCACGTCACCTCGGCCCGGGAACCCGAATTGTTCGATGGATTGACCGGCACGGTCTCCGAGGACTCCTACCCAGTGACCGGCGGCACGCCATGCATAGTGCCCTTATGCGTGTGGCGCTATGGCTTGCCGAAGTCCGGCCACGTGCTTGCCCGCCTCGGCGCAGTTCTCGATGGTCAGACCGGGGAGCTTGGCGCACCCGTGCTTCTACAATGGCGCGTCGGCAAGGGCCATGTACTTGCGTGCGGCTTGTTGCCGGATCTTCATCACGACGAAGAGACTGTCCGCAACAATGCGCGACAGTTCATCAACCGCTGTGGGGATTGGGCGCAACGTCACGGTGGCGACGAACTCGTGCTACTCGAAGTTCCCGAGCGCGGCCCCGCGCAAGCGGTGCTCGCCGAGAACGGCCCGCCGATGGTGCCGTGGCTCGCGCACTGGGGTTGGCAGACTTCGCTCTACGATGGCGAAGAGCAGGAAGCCGTTCGACCGCCCGATGAATTGGTTCGCGATTCGCTGCTACCTGCTTGGCAGCACGGCGCGGACGTCGTCGAACTGTCCTTGACCGATGCGCAGCATGGCTCACCACTGTCGTGGTCCGAAGGCGATTCGATTGAGCCCCCCGATTCCTTCCGTGGCAAAGCGCTCGGCGGTGCCTGGAACAGTGGTGGTTTCCGCAACTTCGCCGATGAAGCGCACACGCGTGGCATGTTGGTGTTCGGCGGCATGGATCCACTGCCCGTCGGCAATCGACCTGTCGAACGACTCGTGACGTTGCGCATGCACGCGCGCGAACTGGCTTCGCTGCGCCGCTACGGTGCTGGCGCCTTCGATGGCTTTGGCTTGCGCCAGTGGTTGCCGGACCAGCAAGGGCTCGGCATAGCGATGGTGCAGGACTACCAGCCAGCCGCGCAGTTGTACTGCGTTGGCGAGCGAATCCCGCAGCTCGGTGGCAGCCTGCGCGCCATGGACGCCGATGATGGCGCCCTGCGCGGCTTGTCGTTGACGGGCATTGGTGATGGCTGGCGCGAGGGCTTCCCCGGCGATATCTATCCGGTCGGGGTGCTCGATGCGCGGGCGATCAGCGATCGCTGGCCAGGCCTTGGCGTGCGTGGTGGCGGCAGCCACGGCGACTGGCTCGTGCGTCAGATCAATGAGTTCGTTCGCGAGCGTCGCCTGAAAGGCGGCACCGCGTTGTGGCGTCGTCACGATCCGCGCACGCTTGGCCCGGACACCGAGCGCTACGTGCATGGCCTCTCACTCGAGCCATTGCGCGCGGCCGTTGCCGTGCCGTTGGCTGCGACTGGCAGAGACGGCATCCGGGCCGCCGCCCGCTCGTTGGTCGAAGGCGCTCCCGCGTCGTTCGGCGCCCATGTCGATGCACCGGCCGCGGTTCACGTGTTGCAGAACAACTGGTTTCGGCTGCTGGGCAGTGGCGGCGCCTTGGCATTTGATGCGGGTGGCCTGGCGCGCTTCGAAGATCACGCTACTACGATTAGCAAGTCGTTCTGTGCGACGCGCTTATTTGGCGGTCGCCCGGACGGCACGGAGTTGCACGCCGAACGCGTCGACTTCCTGACCCACAGCTACCGCGGCGAAGGTGGCTACGGCAAGATGGCGCGCGTGACGTTCGGCAAGGACGGTGAGAATCGCTCGCCGGCGATGCTTGCTCTGGACCAAACGCCGCGTTGGCCTTCTGCGGTTAGTTTCGAATGGCAGCCGTCCACCGGCTTCCACGAACTCCGGGTGCAGTTGCGCAGCGAGCGCGCCGGCAGCTTGGTCGCGATCTACCTCGATGAAGTCTTACTGCGGTGCGTTGCCAGTCCTGGTAACTCGCGCGCTCCCGAGATCGTCGTGCCCGTGCACATCGCGAGGGCCGGCCCGCGCGAACTGCGTCTTGAGATTCTCGAAGGACACTCGGTCGTGATCGATCGACTGCAGCTTGCCCGCGCCGGCGACATCGGTGTCGAAGCCGAGGTTCGCGTGCCGGCCGGCAGTTTGGCGCAACTGGTCGAACGGTCAAAATCGAGCTATCACGAGGAATATGTCACGCTAACGGCGATGGCCGACGTGCCGGGCTTCGTCATGCATACCCAGTGCGTCAAAGCGGCGCGCAATCTTCAGGTCGAACGGCGCTTATCGTTGCCGCTCTACGCGCGCGTCACCGCGGGCACCCCTGGCGATGATGCGACGTCGCGCAGAATGCCGTTCGTATTGACGTCAGCCGATCGCAGCGTGCCCGACCTGTGCATCGTGCCGCTGCAGATGTCGCGTTATGACCGCCTCGAGGTCGAGCATGGCGCGGTGGTTTGGCGAGGGGCTCCCCAAGCGGGGCTCGCGTCGCGCGTGGCCTTTATGTTTTGGCCACATGGTCGCGGCCACGAAGTGCTACAGCATGCGAAGCGCCTGATGGGCGCCATTGATCGCCCGGCCGAAGTCGACCTCGGTCCCGATGGTAAAGCCGATCTAGTCAGCAACCTACCGATGGCGCATACCCGCTTGGTGCATGTGCCGACCGACAGCCAAATGCCGTTCTTGGTGCGCGAACGCGGCTACTGGACGTGGCGTGGTTGCCAGCCTGCAACGCACGGTGGCGTCTGGTTGCGCATTCATCAAGAGCCCGGCGACGTCGTTAAGATCGTTGGTGGCTCAAGTGTGCTGGCGCGCACCCGTCCCGGCCCCGGTTCGCTACGTGTGGTCGCTCTGCAAGAGCCGCTGCCACGAAGTGCCACTGTGACG
>JBNMND010000167.1:0-12036 GCA_051274975.1 Planctomycetota bacterium
ATCTCCCCGAGGGCAACCGCGAGCGCATCGATCGTCGGCTGCATGCTGCCGGTTGAGTCGAGGCACAGCATCAAATCGAGCCCAGATCGATAGAGGTCGAAGGCGCGTTGCGCCGCCGCCGACGTACCACCGCCGTCGGCCTTCGGTTGCTCGCGCGCCTGCCATGCCTCGGGCTGATGCGTTTCCTGGTTGCGGCGCCACCAACTCACCCACTCCGACTTCTTGGTCGCCTCCACAGCCGGCAGCATCAACAGGAGGACCTCGCCAACGCGCTTCTGGTAGTGCGCGTTCTTTTTACTGAGTTGTTTACCAATCAGTTCATCGAGCAACTCCATGGTCGCCAGCTTCGGCAGCAACTCCAGGTCACTGCGCAGCAGCGCCTCGACGCCGAACGCCTTCAACCGCGGGTCCTTGTCCCGAACTGCCGCCAAGATCATCTGGTTGCCGGCCGGGTGCCAATATCGATTGAGCGACAGAAGCACGACGGCCTTCTGCACCCAGTGCTCGGACGCCTGGTAGCGGCCGACCAGCATCTCGGTCGTGTCTTTGCTGAGGGGCAGCGGTCCGCTCTGGGCGGACAGCATCCCGGAGGACATAGCTATGGCAAGAAGGCACCCGAGAATGGGGCCGCAAACACAATTCCAAAACATGGCGAGTCGTTGGTAGCGAGAGGGCCGCTCGATCCTAGCAAAGCAGCACAGGTTTAGGGCGCCACAGGACTATGGACACAGCCGTTGGCAGCGTCCAGACCGCTCGGCAACCAAACCCAACCGTGCCCAGCACCCCAACACAGTTTCGAACTACCTCGACCTGACCCTCGCGGAACACCCCGCCCTCTGCAATACTGCATGCACCCCCTCTGTATTCCGAACCCGATACGCCAACGTGCGCCTAACTGTAGAGACCGGCCCGCTTGCCGGCACCGTAGTTCATCTAGAACGTGACGTCCCGACGCTCATTGGTAGCAGTCCGGATAGTCATGTGCGTGTCCAAGAAGCCGGCGTCATCGAGGACCACGCGGTCGTCAAGGCGTTGAAGGGCCCCGGCTTTGGCATCAAGGCCCACGGCGCGGTGCGCGTCAACGGCTCCGAGGTGCAGGCTAGCCCGCTCACTGATGGCGACGTCATTGAGATCGGCACGACCCGCATCGCGTTCGGCAAGACCCAAGAGCGCGGCCTGCCGACGATCTCGGGCTACCGCATCATCGATGTGCTGGGCAAGGGTGGCATGGGCACGGTCTACCGCGCCGAGCAGGTCAGCCTGCACCGCCAAGTGGCGCTGAAGGTGCTCAAGCAAGAGCAGACCAGCGACCCCGCGTTTATCGCGCAATTCATCGCCGAAGCGCGCGCCGCGGCCAAGCTACAGCACCCGAATGTGGTGTCGGTGTTTGACGTCGAACACGACGGCGACACCTACTACTACGCGATGGAGCTGATGCATGAAGGCTCCTGCGAAGACTGGCTGAAGCAGAACGGCGTGATGCCGGTCGACCGCGCTCTGCAAGTCGTCGCCGATGCCGCCGCTGGCCTTGCCTACGCCGAATCACTCGGCATCGTGCACCGCGACATCAAGCCCGACAACTTGATGCTCGACCAACACGGCGCGGTCAAGATCGCCGACCTCGGTCTCGCGAGCAACGCGTCGGATGCGACCGGCGAACGCGCGATCGGCACGCCGCACTTCATGGCGCCCGAGCAGGTTCTCAACAAGGAGCTCGACCACCGCACCGACCTGTATGCCCTCGGCTGCACGTTCTATCGCCTGATCACTGGCAAGACGCCGTTCCGCGGCCAGACGGTCAAGGACATCCTGCGTGCGCAGGTCAAGGACCAAGCCGAACCAGCGTCGCGCGCCAACCCGGACGTGCCGCAAGAAATCGCTGCGATCATCCAGCAATTGATGGCCAAGGATGCTGGCGATCGTTACCAGACGGCCAACGACCTGCTCGAAGATCTGGAGCGGATGCTGCAACCGCCGCAGAAGCGCGGCATGTGGATCGGGCTTGCTGTTGCTGCGGTATTGATCGCAGGCGGCACCGTTTGGTGGGCAGTCACGCGTCCGGACACGATCAAGACGATCAAAGAAACGGTGATCTACGACGATCCCGAGAAGCAACAATTCGCGGATCGCATCAAGGTGATGGAAGGGGAAGCGAAGGAAAGCAACGCGACGATCGCGTTGCTGACGACGCGCGTTTCCGGACTATCCGACGAAGACCTGGCGACGGCACTCGAACGCGTTGCGGCCAACCACGCGGGCACTACCGCCGCCGCCGAAGCGACCAAACTCGCCACCGCAACCCGCGTGATCGTCGCCGATCACGCGCTGCTGGCAGCCCAACGTCGCTCGCGCATCGCCGGCCACCTGACCAGCGTTCGCCAGTCGACGATCAAGCCACTCGACGCCTACGACTACGAGCGCGCGATCCGTTCGCTCGACGTCCAGCCACCGCAGGACCTGACTGACGACGACGAATTGACCGCCGGCCTCGAGAAGCTGCGCGGCGAAATCCTGGTCAAGGCGCGCGAACATCTGCAACGACTGCGCGAACCAGTCACCGCAGCGAGCACCGGCAAGGATGAAGCCAAACTCAAGGTTGCGATCGACGCACTTGTACAAGGACTCAAGCCGGATACGCGCTGGCCGAAGGCCCTGCTTGCCGAACTAACCGAAGCCAAATCCGACGCTACCAACGGCCAAACCACGCTGGCAACGCTACAGAAGGTTCGCCGTGCCGGCATTTGGCAGGCCTACCACGCGCTGCTGCAGGATCCACAAGGCTTCCGGAGCCAGCTCAACAACTGCGACTTCACGACGGCGGCCAAGACTGTGGGATCGTTCGGTGGCGACGCGTCGGTCAACGCAGCGGCGCTGCGCGCCAAGGGCCTGAGCGACTGGACGCAGAGTGCGGACACGTTCGCCAAGATCCTCGAGCAAGCCTGTGCCACCGGCAAGATGACGGTGCCCGTCGGCACCGATAACCTGCGCGTGCTCGGTTGGGACCGTCAGAAGAATGAAATCAAGGTTCGCCTGGCCGGTCGCGTTCGCAAAGAAGAGACGATTGCCTGTTCCAGCCTGCTCGCCGAGCAATGGCTCAAATTGGCCGATCAAGTCAAGGGTGCGCCGGCAGGAAGCCTTGCATGCTTCGTCGGCCTGCTAGCAATCAACAAGCACTGCCACGCGGCCACAACCTACCTCGGCCAACTGAACAAGGCCGGTGACGAAACTGGTGTCGGCGACCAAGCCTACCCATTCGCCGCAGACGTGTTCGAGCAACTGCTGACCCGCGTGCCGAACACGCAAGAGAACTGGTCGAAAGTGCTCTCCGATGAACTGCTGGCTGGCAAGCGACTAGCAGCTGGCTTGCGCGCACTGTCCGAGAAGCGAAACACGGCGGCTGCCGGCCACATCGAGAAGTTGTTCTCAGAGCACCCACACAGCTTCGTCGTCGCAGTATTGCCGTAGCAGCGTTTACGGATTCCACGTGGCCGGCACGCAGTAGAACCACTTGTTCCACAGCGCATCGTCCTCGAGTGTCGGCAACAGCAGTTGTCCATGCTGTTGAGCGACCTGGCGTCGCTCTGGTTCGGCCGAAGTCTCCGCGAGCATCAGCAATCCCGCGGCAAGGAACAGCAGAGCCAACGTGGCGATCGTGTGGGCAGTATCATGGGGGCCCGCATTGGCAAGGAATGGGCCGAAGCCATACGCCAGGATACTCCATCAACGGCCCGGCAAGTCGAATGCGGCGGCTCGCCGTCATTACGGTGCCAGGACAACAAACAACATTCTCGCATATGACACGCGTCACGATTCTCAGAGCCGCGACGCGCAAGATGGTATTGGATCTCTGTCACCGCTGGCGCGCGAAGACTGGCGCGCGAGGACTGGCGCGCGAGGACGTTACTTCTGCCCTGGCACCGTACTGACTATTTCGTCAGCGACGGGGTGCGTAGGCGGAAGCCGTTTGGGCCGTGGGGTAGCTGGCCCAACAGCTCGCTTGACGCCCCCATCACCAACGCGCCGAAGCCGTGTCGCTTGCGCACGGCGTCGACCGCTTCGAACAGCTTCTTGCGGGACGTGTCCTGCTCGGCGAACAACTGGCCTTGCTTCACACCTTGCGGTTGCAATGACGTCAAGGTCACGCCGACCAAGCGCACCAACACCCGTCGCGATAACAACTCGTCGAGCGACTCACCTGCGATGTCCATGCAGATATCGGTGCGGTCCGTTGCTTCGCGGATAGAACGAGAACGCTCACCACTAACGCCGTCAACATGGCGCAGCTTGACCTGCACGGTGCGCGTCAACATGTGCTGCTGCCGCAGCTCGGTTGTGGCGCGGTCCAACAAGTACGAAAGCATGCCGCGCAAGAACAGGCGCTGCTGCGAACCGGCATCTTCGCGCGGTTCGAACGACGTCTCGCGTGAGATGCTGCGCAGCGCCGGCGTCTCCTTGACCGGCGCGTCATCAAGGCCACGACAGCGCAACCAAATGTCGTCACCGCGCGCACCGAAGCTCTGCCGCAGCAGTTCGCGATCGACGGTCCATAATTGGCGCACCGTTTCGATGCCGACCTTGTGCAGCAACTGCTGACTCTTGGGGCCGATGCCGGGAACATGCTCGATCGAGAAGTCGGCGAGGAAGTCGCGTTCGTGGCCCTGTGGCACCTCGCAGATGCCGCCGGGCTTGGACTTAGTCGTCGCCAACCGCGCGACCGTACGGGTGCTGCCCAACCCCTGCGCAATCGACAACCCGGTCGCCTTGCGCACCTGCCGGCGCAGCTCGCGGCATAATCCGGCCAGCGAACGTTCGGCCGAAATGCCCGTCGAATCCTCCATTACCTGCTCGACGACCAGCGGCACTCCGGTCAAATCGGCATAGAAGTCGTCCAGTGAACAGACCTCGACGACCGGGGAAAATTGCTGGATGACCTCGGCGACCTTCTTTCGGTAGCGCTCGACCAAACGCGAATCGCCCTCACGCACGATCAGTTCTGGGCAGCGCCGCATCGCCTCGTGTAGCGGCATCGCGGTCTCGACTCCACGGCGTTTGGCCTCGTAAGAACGCGACGCGACGACCCCGGTGCCGACCGCAACCGGCTTGCCCAGCACCGCAGGATCGCGCAACTGCTCGACCGAGGCGAGGAAGGCATCAATGTCGACATGAAGGATTCGGCGGTCCACGGACGCGACCCTAACATATAGCGAACACATATCCAGATCTGACTGTTTGCAGACTCTCCACACTGTCCACATTACTTTCCACAAGTGAGCTCCATTTCCACAAACCACCACTACCAAAAGCCATCGCGAGCCAGTGGCTTGCGCGCTTCCCAACACGGCTCTCCACACCACACTCCACATTCCTCCACCGCGACAGAAGACCCGAGTGCGCGGTGCTTGTTTCCCGATGGCGAACGGTCACAGTGCTTCGCCACCCATGGTCGCCTCCCCTAGCCAAAGCCAGCAGCCAAGCCGTTCGTTTGCGGACGAAGTGCGCCAGCTGCTGCGACTCGGGCTGCCGATTGCCTTCGTGCAGTTCGGCATGACCGCAATGAACTTTGTCGACGTCGCCATGCTCGGGCGGCACGACGTAGTGGCCCTGCCAGCGATGGCGCTCGGCAATCTACTAAGCTGGGCAGCGTTGGTTTTCTGCATGGGCGCGGTCACCGCGATGGACCCACTGCTGGCGCAGGCCGTCGGAGCCAATGACCGCGAAGCGATTCCTAGACTGATCGGGCGCGGGGCGCTGCTGGCACTGGTGCTGACCATTCCGACCGGACTGATGCTGATGCCGGCGGCAACCTGGCTGTCGCTATTTGGCCAACCGGAAGCGCTAATCCCAGAGGCGGCGACCTACGCCCAATTGCAGGTGTTGGGCATTCTGCCCTTCCTGTGGTACTCGGTGCTGCGCAGCGTGCTGTCGTCGCACGCGAGCCTGATGCCGCAGGTGCTGACGATCGTATTTGGCAACCTCGCCAACGCCGGCCTCGATTGGCTACTGATCTTCGGCAATTGGGGCATGCCCGAATTGGGCTCGACCGGTGCCGCGATCACAACCGTCAGTTGTCGCTGGGCGATGCTGTTTGGCCTGTGCTGGTTTGGCTGGCGCGACATTGGCCCGCACCTGATGCAGCTACGCAATCGTGCGATTCGCGCCCGTGCATTCGCGTTGGGCCCGCTGTGGCGACTGCTCAAACTGGGCTTGCCGATTGGCACCCAGTTCGCGCTCGAGATGGGCGCCTTCGCGTTGACTGGTTTGCTGATCGGCCACTACGACGCCGTCGCCAGCGGCCTCGGCGTCGAAGGTGCCAACCTCGCCGGTCACCAGATCGCCATGCAACTCGCCACGATGAGCTTCATGGTGCCGCTCGGCCTGGGCATGGCCGCGTCGGTGCGCGTTGGTTGGGCCGTCGGCCGCGGCGATCCCGAAGCAATTCGTCGCTCGGTCTCGGTCGCGCTGGTTAGCGGCGCCACGATCATGAGCGGGTTCATGCTGCTGTTCCTGCTACTGCCCACCCAGCTTGCCAGCATGCTGGTGATCCACGAAGGTGTGCAGAACGTGGCCGCGACCTTGATCCCAATCGCCGGCGTGTTCCAGATTGGCGATGGCCTGCAGGTCGTCGCCGTCGGTTGCCTGCGTGGCATGGGCGATGTGCGCTCAGCGGTCGTCGCCAACATCATCGGCTTCTGGGTGCTCGGCATACCCATCGGCGCCTGGCTTGCTTTTGGCTGCGACCTCGGCCCCGCCGGATTCTGGTGGGGCCTGGTGATCGGCCTCTCGGCCGTAGCTGTAGGCTTGCTTTGGGTCGTGTTCAAGCGCGCCGCAGAGAAGCGCGGCCGCTTGTCGGTCGACTGATCGCCATTCGCGGCTACCATATGGTCATGCGTTGCACGGCAGTCCTGCTCAGTTCGCTGTTGATCCTTCCGAGCTGCAGCATGTGGTTCTTCTCAGGTGTGCCGGCCGTCGATCGCTCACGACCGGTCGCGCTGCTAGAGACCACGGGTGGCGTCGAGTATGGCGCGACGACCGAAGTCGGCATCCTGTCGCTTGGCCGCACGGCGACGACCGGCCCGTGCCGCGTGCACTACTTCCTCGGCCCGACGCCGTTGATTGAGACCGGCCAACTGCACTCAACTGGCAGTGTCTTCACCGAAGCCGAAATCGATCTAAAGACGCAACTCGTGCGCCTGCTCGATCGCAGCGCCACAACCGAAGACTCGCTGTGGGTCATGTGGACGCCAGACGGTGAGAACTGCGAGACAGTGTCCGTGGAGCTTGCGGCTGGCAATGGCCTCGCGGGCGACCTGCTACACGATCCGGGCGTGGAACTGCCGGCCGGTGCGACGTTGCTGTGCCGCGGCCCAAAGGGAGAATCGATGTTTGCCGGCTTGATCGCTGGCCGCGCAACGGTGCACGAAGGCCCCGCGGCTGGTCGCTACTACGTCGTTGCAGGCGTCGACCGCGTGCGCGAGTTGCTCGCGATTCCTCGCAAGTATCCGGTCGACCTGGCGCCGAAGTACCGCAGTGACGACATCATCGTGATGAAGCCCGTAGTGGCGAAGCCGCTGGACTTGACGATTCAGCCAGGTGCGGCTGGCACTGGAGCACCCGGTCTTGGCGGGCTGATTCCTGGATTCGGTGGCGCAAGTTCGCCCCCGCGTGCGACGGGCGGCGGGCAGTAGTAGGTTTGCTGGCGCCGTAAGTAGCAGCACATCGAGAAGCGTTCACGATCACGCGCCGCCGCGCCAAGAGCAGCGCCTACTCGCGCTCGACGCCAGCCAACTGCAGCACGTCATCCACGACGTTGTGCAACACGAACAGCACCATGCGGTCCATCGGTTTGATCTCGTCGCCACCGCGCGGGATCACGACTTGACCATCATCACGCGTGATCGCGGCAACCACACAACCCCGCGGGAAGCCCGCGTCCTTGAGCGCCTTGCCGAGCAACGCACTGCCCGCGCCGATTTCTAGCTCGAGCACTTCGGCCTTGCCCTCTTCGATCGTGGCGATCGTCGAAATGCTGCGGCTGCGAACGAACGCGAGGATGCGATTGGCGCACAAAAGGCGCGGCGAGACGGCGGTGTCGATTCCGAGTTGCTGGTAGAGCGACACGTAGTCCGGCTTGTGCACGAGCGCGACGGTGCGCTTGACGCCGAGCGTGCGCGCCAGCTGGCACGACATCAAGTTGCGCTCGTCCTTGTTGGACACGCCGAGGAATGCATCGGCGTCCCCCACGTGTTCCTCTTGCAGGAAGTTCAGGTCGGTCGCTTCAGCGTGCAGAACGACGACGCCCTTGAGCACCTCGGAAAGTCGCTCTGCCTCGTGGCGGTCCTCGACGATGACGCGCACGCCAACGTGTTCGCGCTGCAGAGCCTGACAGACTTGCTGGGCGATGCCGGCGGCGCCATAGACGACGACGTTGCGAGTCGGCGCTTTTTTGCCTCCGATTTTTTTCTCGAACAATGCGATCGCTTTGGGCTCGCCGAGCACAAACAACTCGTCGTCGACGCGCAGGTCGTCCTCGCCGCCCGGCACGATCACTTCGTGGTCACGATCGATGGCGGTGATCAACATGCCCGAGGGGATCTTGATGTCCTTGACCAACTGGCCTGTGAACGGTCCGCCCTCGGCCAGTTTGAACCGGCGCATCTGGACCTTGCCCTCGGCGAAGTTTTCGACGCCGATCGCCTTCGACTGACGCACGATCTTGACGATCTCTTCGGCCGCCAAGTCATCGAGCGACAACAGCAGGTCGTAGTGCAGGTTCTTGCGGAAGAACGTGCGCGACCGCCGAACCGCCGATGTGTCGTGCAGGCGCAGGATGGTCTTCTTGGCCCCCATGCGCTTGCCGAACAGCGTCGTCAGCATGTTGACCTTGTCGTCATTGGCGACGGCCAGCAGCAGATCGGTTGAATGCGCTTCAGCACGGTCGAGGACATCGGGGCGCGAACCGTCGCCGTGCACAGCGCGCACGTCGAGCAGGTCGGCTACCCGACGGATACGGTCGCGGTCTGGATCGACCACGGTGATGGAGTGCCCCTCAGTTGACAGCACCTTTGCCAGGTAGCTGCCGACTTCGCCGAGGCCGACGATCAGGATGTTCATCGAGTGACGGAACGATACTGTCTTCGCGGCCCAATTTGATCCTGCTGCTCGACAACAAAGATTCGTTCGTCTGGAACCTGGCCCAAGCTCTGCAACAGCTCGGGGCGGGTGTTGACGTCGTGAGAAGTGATCGTATTGCGGTCGCTGCGGCGGAATCGTACCGCGCGATCGTAATTTCACCGGGTCCCGGCCGGCCCGAGGACGCCGGTGCATCGGTGGATTTCGTCCGCGAATGGTCCGGCAAACGGCCAATTCTGGGCGTATGCCTCGGACATCAGGCGATTGCAGCTGCGTTTGGTGGCAGCATTGTGCGCGGCGAGCCGGTGCACGGCAGGCCGACGGCGATCATCCACGGTGGCAACGGACTTTTTGTTGGCTTGCCGCAACCGTTATCCGCGTGCCGCTACCACTCTCTGTATGTCGCCAAAAACCTGCCGGACGTTTTGTCGGCGACGGCGCACTCGGAGGCCGGTGAAATCATGGCGGTGCAACATCGTGAACATGCGACCTATGGCGTGCAGTTCCATCCAGAGTCGTTCCGCAGCCCGGACGGCGACCGCTTGCTGCACAACTTCTTGGCCATGGTTCCCGGCGGCATGGTTCCCGGCGGCATGGTTCCCGGCGGCATGGTTCCCGGCGGCGTGGTTCCCGGCGGCGTGGTTCCCGGCCCAAGGCCCCCCGCAGTGAGGCCGCATGAGTAACGAGCTGATTCGCATCGCCGGACTGCAGAAGTCCTACGACCAGCGCAATGTGCTGCACGACATCAACCTGTCGGTGCAGAAGGGCCACCTACTCGGATTGATCGGCCCCAATGGCGCCGGCAAGTCGACATTGCTGCGGTGCCTGATCGGCCTCGTGCAACGAAGTTGCGGCGAGCTGAGTCTGTTTGGCCACGACCCCGCGAAGCACTCGCTGCTGATTCGTCGCCGCGCCAGCTACCTGCCCGGCGAGACCGGCGTCTACCACCAGATGACCGGCGCGCGCTTCTTGAAGTTCGCGCTCGGCTTCTACCCCAAACAATCGCTCGAACTGAAGGAGCGCTTGCTCGAACAGTTCGACCTGCCGCTCCACAAGAAGGTGCGCAGCTACAGCGCCGGCATGAAGCAGAAGCTCGCGTTGATCGCGACGCTGGTGCCAGATGTTGAATTGTATCTGCTCGACGAACCGGACCGCGCGTTGGACGCGAGCGTACGGTTCTATTTGCGCGATGTGCTGCGCGCGCTGAAAGACGCTGGCAAGACGATCGTGCTCAGCTCCCACCACTTGAGTGAAGTGGAAGCACTGGCTGATCGTTTGGAGTTCCTTCTCAATGGTCGCTTCGTGTCGCACGAACGACTGCAACGGGCACGGACCCACTTGCGTCGGCAACCACGCATTCGCTTGCACAGTGGCCAGACATTGCCGCTCGGCGCGAAGCTGATCCGCAAAGAACTCGACGGCATGCTCGTCGTAGAAACCGACCACGATCCAATGCAGTGGCTGCGTTCCCTTCCTCAGAATGTCGTCGAAAGCGCCGAGGTTGGTGTCGACCGACTCGAAGATCTCTATCAACTGCTGCTGCAGGATGATGGAGCACCGCGCTGCGGCGTCGGACTCGAGTATGGCGAGGGCGAAGCAGCCGGAGGCGACGCATGATCGCCGGCAAGACTTGGCGCGAGGTCCGCATGATCGGCCTCGCCTTCATCCTGATCCTCGAGATGCTCGCCATCCCGGTGCTGCTGTTGTGGCCGGACATCTACGCCGAGCTGCAACGCTCGACGCTGCTCAGCAACCTCGGTGTCGATTGGCTCAAGCGACTCGGCAGCGGCATCAGCAAACACAACGAAGAAGTCGCCTACATCAACTGGTGCGCAGTGATGCTGTTCTTCCGCAGCTGCAACCTGGTTGGCACCGCGACAGCGGTGTTGGTCGGCACCGGCCTGTTCGCCCGCGAACGCGAGGCCAATACGTTTGAGTTCTTGCTGGCGCGGCCGACGTCGCGCTCATCGCTCTTGTGGCAAAAGTTTTGGCCGTGCGCGATTGTCGTCACCGTCCCGATCTTCATCGTCAACGCGTCGGTGCTGCCGTTGACCTGGTCGCTCGAGCTAGACCTGCCCAAGTGGGAGCTGTTCCTAGCGTCGGTGCATGCGGCGATCTTCGCGTTGGCGTTCTTAACGTTGACGATGTACGTGTCAATCATCGTGCACGTGCAAGCCCACGTCGCGGCGATCGTCGGCGCATTCGCGGTGTTGCAGATCGGGATCTACCTGACACAACGCATTCGCCCGTACAGTTTGTTCCGGCTAGTCGACTTTGATTGGTACGGCCCAATCCTGACCGGCAATATCCCAGCGTGGCAGATGTTCGACCCAATCCGCGGCCCCGGGTTCACCACGTATCTGCTAGCCGGCACGGTGGTGCTCTACATCCTGTCGTTTTGCGCGATACAAAGGACGGAGCCCTAGTGACAACGCTGGTTATCTGGATCACCGTTATGGTGACCCTGCTGCGCGAACTGGTGCGAGCCTGCTCGTCGCCGTTCCGCTTGCTCGCGTATTTGCCGTTCCGCCACCGATGGCGTCGCCGCGCTGCCGATTCACTCGAAGCGGCCGCTCAGCAAGCTGGCAGCGCCGACGATGCATTGGCCAAGTTCTTCGCCAATCGGCGGCCGCAACGCGGCCAGCAACCGCATCTGTTCGTCTCGGCCGGTGAGGCCAGTGGCGAACTGCATGCAGCGCGACTGGTGAAGGCGCTGCCGAACGATCTACGGGTGACCGCGTTTGGCGGCAACCAACTGACCGCCGCCGGCGCCGACGTGCGTTTCGGCCTCAGCGAGCACGCGGTCATGGGCGTCGTTGGCGTGCTCAAGCAACTGCCGCTAATCCTGCGCGCGTTCGCCGCCTACCTGCGCATGCTGCGCAACGATCCACCCGACCTGATCGTCTT
>JBNMND010000168.1:0-11970 GCA_051274975.1 Planctomycetota bacterium
GCACTGCGCGATTAGCGAAGTGGCGCCAAGCAGGATGGTTGCGGCAATCTTAAGTTGCATGTTTTGTCTCAGGAGAGGAGGAATGGAACGAGGCAGTCTACCCCACACGGGTGCGAGGCCCCGACGATCGTAGGAAGTTCCAGGCATCAGGCAACCCGCCGCCCCGAATGGCCACATTACCCTCGGCCGACAACACCCGTCGACGCCACGACTTACGCGCGAGAGCAAACGACGGTGTTTGCCGGTAAGAGCTTCACCGCGATTATCGCCCCCGCGCGCAAGCTGGTACCGCAATATGCTGCACGGGCATGGCGCACCTGCGCCTCACTCAAGAGGCCACCGCAAGGTCACTTACGGGCGCCCACTACCCGCCCTCAGCAGCCCCAGCACAGGCGCTCCGTGCGCTCCCTCCGGGCAATTTTTGCCCTGTTCCCAACCGCCCCAAAACGCCTCACTTAGCTCTTCCGAGGCGTGCTCGCTGAGGTCGATAATACGTCTGTCTAGGTCTCAATTGCGGCCGTCCAGTGGGTTCTGTTGCGACAACGGGACACGCCGCGTAGCTAGACAGACCGGACCCGACGAAAGGCGTTCCCCTAGTCAACACATTTCCGCAAAGCGAGCGCCTTGGCACCCGGGAGTGCCCGACTCGGCCACAACCCGCAATCGGGGATATCACCCGCGCCAGATGAGTGACTAGCCGCTCGATCAAGACAGCCATAAGATGTTTTTTTCTAGAGGCTAACGACACATTCGCTACACCGTGATTGGGCATGACGCATCCGGTACTCGTGAACCCCGAAAAAGGCTGGCAGCGGCCTAGGCCAACTACGTAGAAGGGTTCACCCTTCTACCCTTCGCGCCGGTCACAATCGATTCGCTCATGCAGAGCCTCCGCTCTCTCCTCGTTCCCGCCGTGCTGGCCACCTGGATGTCGCTCACATCCGGCCCTGTTGCCCAAACCCCGACCACCGGGAACCCGGGCACGCCACCGCGGACTGAGTCCCCTACCCCCAGGCCACAAGAGCCAACCGCCCAAGACCCCGCTCGTCGTCGACGTGGCGGTGCTCGTCGGGGCGGTCGGCGTGGTGGCTTCACCGTCATCGAAGCTGGCACCGTGCACCCTGTGTCCGGACCGCCGATCAAGAACGGCGTCATCATCATTCGGGGAGAGAAGATCTTTGCGATCGGCCAGCAGGGCGACCTGCAACTGCCGCCGAACACGAAGGTCTTCAAGTTCCCAGACGGCCACGTCTACCCGGGGCTGATCGATGCTTCGACCGACGTGTTTACCGACGCGCGACTTCGTAGTGACCGCAGTCTCAAAGGCGGCAGTGTCATCGCGAACGGCTTGATGTGGACGGACTCGCGCGACGACCACGTCATCGAGCACGGCATCACGACGGCCTACGTTCACGTTCGCACTGGCTCGCAGCTGCCTGGTCAAGGCGCCATTGTTCGGCCGCGCAGCAGCGGCTTCGAACTGTGGAAGGACAAAGAGCAAGCGGCAGTGCAGCTGCGCATGACGAGCGGCAATGGTTCGTCGCACCCACTGCAACGTCAGGCGCAACTCGAGGCCGTCGGCAAGCTGTTCGATGGGCTCGACAAGTACATCGAAGCCCAGGAAAAGTATGAGAAGGACCTCGAGACGTACGAAGAGGAATTCGAGAAGTACCTCGAGCACCACGCCAAGAAGAACGGCAAGGACAAGAAGAAGGACGACAAGAAGCCCGCCGATAAGAAGGGCGACAAGAAGGACGAAGCCAAGCCTGCCGACAAAAAGCCGGCAGCCGACACTCCTGCTGGTCGCCGTGGCCGTCGCGGCGAAGGTCGTCCGCCGCGTCGCGAACCGCCGAAGGGTGGCGAACCGCAAAGTCGTCAGCCAGCAGAACTCACCGCCGAAGCGTTCGACAAACTGCTCGCAACGATGATGGCGTTGGTTGGCAAGCCGGAAGGCGAGCAACTGGACGCCCAAGGCCCGCAAGGTCGCGCGAGTCGTCGCCCGCAAGGCGCTTCGAGCGCGAGCGCAACCGCCAAGCCCGGTGCCAAGCCGAGTGAAAAGGAGGGCAAGGACTCCGGTCCGAAGCGCCCGAAGTACCCGAAGAAGCCGCGCGAAGACTTGCAGCAGGAAGCGCTCAACAAGGTGCTCGACGGCGACCTGCCGCTGCGCATCGAAGCGCACCGCGTCGATGAACTGCGTGCTGCCCTGAAGCTGCAACGCGAGAAAGAAATCCCGCTCGTCGTTCTCGAGCAGGCTTACGGCGCCGACCGCGTCACCGAAGCCATCGCCGAGCACGGCGCGACGGTCGTACTGACCGATGTGTTGCCGTTCAGCCTGGCTGCGCCTGGCGACAAGCGCAACGCCTACGCGAAGTACGATCCGACGGCGTTGCCGTTCAAGCTAAACGAAGCTGGCGTGCCGTTCGCGATTGCTGGTGGCACGGCGCGACTGACCGCGATGCTGCCGATGATGGCGGCCGCCGCGATCGGCAGCGGCCTGTCCGAAGAGGCGGCGCTGCGTGCGATCACGCTGACGCCGGCCGAGATCCTCGGCATTGCCACAGACACTGGCTCGCTTACGCGCAACAAGCTTGCCGACGTGATCGTGACCAATGGCTCACTATTCGCATCCGACAGCCGCGTGCTGTTGGTCATGTCGAAGGGCCGCACCGAATACGAGGCGAAGTAGGAGACTTACTGATGCAGATTACTAATCAGCGCCGGACGACCGGCGCGTTGCTACTTACTGCCTTGTGCGCGACGCCGATCGCCGCCCAAGACGTACTCGTGCAAGCGAGCAAGATCGTCATCGCGTTCGGCGCCGGAGAAGCGAAGAGCACCGCGCTGGAAGACAGCGCGCTGCTGATTCGCGACGGCAAGATCGCGTTTGTCGGTAAAGACATCCCCGCCGAGGCGCGCCGCACAGCACGCGTGATTGACTACGGCACCGCGACGATTTCCCCCGGCTTCGTGCTCGCCGCAACCACGCTCGGCCGCGACATCGACCTTGGCGAAGGTGCGATCGCGTTCACGCCGGACCTGCGCACTGCCGAAGCGTTTGACCCGTGGCTCGAGCAGCTCGGCCAACTCGCACCGGCAGGCGTCACAGCATTCGGTCTGGTCCCGTCCGCTCGCAATGTCGCTGGCGGCATCGGCGCGGTCGGCAAGCCCGGCAAGGACCAAGGTCGTATCCTCGCTCCCGAAGTGTTCGTCGGCTTTTCGGTATCGCGCACCGCGCGCAACCAAGAACGCCAACCAACGTCGCTGATGGGCGCGCACCAGATGCTGCGCGAGTCGTTTACCGAAGCGCGCGATGGCGTCAAGATCGGACCCGACCTCGCCGTGCTGCGCCAAGTGATGTCGGGCCAACGTCCGGCGTTCTTCTACGCCGACACGTTTGCCGAGATCAACGCCGTGCTAGAGATCGGTGCGAGCTTCAACTTCGCGCCCATGATCCTCGGTGGCGGCGAGTCGGACCGCGTGCTGAAGAAGCTCGCGACACGCGGCGCTGGCGTTGTGCTCAACACGCTCAACCCAAAGATGCGTCGCGCAGAACTCGAACTGCCTGCCAAGCTCACCAAGGCCGGCATCCCGTTCTGCTTCGCCGGCCGTCCAGACCAACTGCGCATGTCGGCAGCCCTGGCGGTTCGAAATGGCCTGTCGCGCAGCACGGCAAGCGCCGCACTGACGCGCACGCCATCCACGTTCCTAGGTCAACAAGCCAACGTCGGTGCGCTGCGCAGCGGCTGCGGCGCTGACTTCGTCGTCTTCACTGGCGACTTCCTCGACCTGGGTTCGCGCCACGTCGCGACTTGGGTCGACGGCAAGCTCGCGCATGGCAAGGCGCCCAAGCAGGCCAAGACGACCCGAACCATCAACTCCGCCGGAGGCCGCTAATGACTCGCCTACTGTCTAGCTCGACACTACGTATATGCAGCTTGGCGCTGACGCTCACCGCGTTCGCGTCCGCGCAACAAGAAGTCACGGCCTACACCAACGCAACCATCCTGCCTGGCGGCAAGCCCGCCATGTCTAACGCGACATTGATCGTGTCGGGCGGCAAGGTGATCGCGCTTGGCGGTTCGGACCTCAAGGTTCCAGCCGGCGGCAAGGTCGTCGACTGCAAAGGCAAGACGATCACGCCCGGCTTGATCGACGCGTCGTTCCAAAGCGGCAACAACGCACAGGACCTCAACGAACAAAGCGAAGAAGTCACGCCGCACCTGCGCGTGCTCGACAGCATTGATCCCGAGGACCCGCGCTTCCAACGCGCGCGCAACGCTGGCGTCACCACGGTGCACGTCATGCCCGGCACGCGCAACGTCATCGGCGGACTCGGTTGCGTGCTCAAGACGCACGGCACCGATCCGAAGGCAATGGTCATCAAGGAAGATGCGAGCATGCGCATCGTCATGGGTGCCGAGCCTTCGATGAGCAACCGCGCGATCCGCGGCGGCCGCGTCAACTCGATGTATTACCGCCGCCCGACGACCCGCATGGGCGTCATCTGGGAAGTGCGCCGCGCGTTCTACGACGCCAAGGAAGCACTGAGCAAGACGCAAGGCGCTCCCGGCGATGCACCGCCGAGCCCCGGCACGCAAGTGCTGATGCAGGTCCTGCAAGGCAAGGTCACCACCATCACGACAGCGCGTTCGGAGCAAGACCTTCGCACCGCGCTCCGCATCGCCGACGAGTTTGGCTACACGACGATCATCGACGAGGCGCAGGACGCCTACATGGTCGCCGACGAACTAGCAGGCAAGAAGGCCGTGGTCATGCTCGGCTCGCCGAGCGCCGAAGCAGTTGGCGGTTCCGCCAGAGCTGATGGCTCAGCGCCTCGCGCTGGCACCGTCGCCGTACTCGCCCAGAAGGGCATCACGTTCGTCATCACGACGGGCACCAACACCGCCGCGTTGCCATTGATCAACGAAGCGATGTTCGCCGTTCGTTTTGGCCTCGGCCCACAACAAGCACTCGACGCGATCACGATCGAACCAGCCAAGCTGCTCGGTCTCAGTGATCGCATCGGCAGCCTTGCCCCAGGCAAGGACGCCGACTTCGTCATTTGGTCCCAACACCCCCTCGACCCGGCCGCCGTTGCCGAGTCCGTCCTCATTAACGGCCTGTCCGTGGCGCAACCCCGATGAACCACTCTCTTCTGCGAATCGCGATCGCCTGCACGGCGATCGCCGTCCCCGCCCTCAGTCAGGATCTCGTCGCCATCAAGGCGAAGACCATCCTCACGATTACTGGCCCTAGCATCACAGACGGCGTCATCCTGCTGCAGAACGGCCGCATCCAAAAGATCGCCAAGGCCGCGGATGTCGAGATCCCTTGGTCAGCACAGGTGATCGATGCCAGCGACAAGGTCGTGATGCCGACGTATGTGATCGCCCACTCCAACGGCGGCATGCGCGGTGCGAATGAAAGCATGCAGAACGTGCCGTGGCTTTCGGTCGCGGACGCGATCGACCCCGCGTCGACTTACTTCGAAGGCATGCTGCGCAACGGTGTCGGCACGATCCACGTGCTACCCGGCAACAACACGCTGCTGGCCGGCTCCGGCATGGTGGTGCGTCCGTTCGGCCGCACAGTCGAAGACATGACGGTCGCCGCCAACACCGGCATGAAGCTGTCGCTGATGACCCGCGGTGGTAGCCGCCTGCAGAAGATCCGCGAGATGCGCCGCGCGATTGCGGCCATTCGCGAATACCTCGCCAATTACGAGCGTGAGAAGGCCGAGTTCGAAAAAGAGCAAGCCGCTGGTGCGATCCCCGCTGACAAGAAGTGGGAGAAGGAAATCGATCGCAAGCAGAAGGCCGCCGTCGAACTGATCGAGAAGAAGCTGAAGGGCTGGCTCTACGTGCCGAGCTTCGCCGAACTAGATGAAGCCCTGCGCATGTCGAAGGACCTCGACCTCAACATGGTGCTCGGCGCCAACCTCGACGAGGCAATGCCTTTGCTAGCTAAGCTGAAGCATCCGGTCGTGCTCGACGCGATCATCGAATACTACGAGACCGACCCGGAGACGCGTAAGGAAGAGCAGCACTGCTCGGCCCGCATGCTCGCCGACGCCGGTGTGCCGTTCGCCCTCTCACTCGGCAGCGCCGGCCCGACCAGCTACCCATGGTGGCAGATCGGCACGTGCATGCGCAACGGCCTGACGCGTCAACAAGCGCTCGAGGCACTGACCATGGTGCCGGCCAAGATGCTCGGCCTGGACGACCAAGTCGGTTCGCTCGCCGTTGGCAAGCTCGGCAACATCCAGATCCTCAGTGGCGACCCGACGTCGGCCACGAGCTGGGTCGAGACCGTCGTGCTCGAAGGCGAAGTCGTCTACGAGCGCAAGAAGGACCCGCGACTCAAGTATCTGTTCGAAGCCGCCGAGAAAGCTGCGGAACCACAGGCAGCGAACGTCAAGGACACCAAGAAGAGCGACACCAAGAAGAAGGGCGAGGGTCAGTAATGCTGTTCTCTCGCTCCCGCTTGCTGGCGGTGCTCGGTGTAGCTGCGCTTGCAGCTACATCGCTCACAGCACAGAAAGCTCCAACACAAGGGTCCGCGGCTGTCCCCTCTAACACGTTCGCCGTGCGCTGCGGCACGCTGCTCGTCGGCGATGGCTCGGCGCCACTGCACAACGTCTGGCTGATCGTTCGCGACGGCAAGATTGAAAGCGTAGGCCCGGCAGCTCCTGCCTCCGACCTGCCAGTCGTCGACGCCCGCGGCAAAGTCGTGATGCCAGGCATCGTCGCCGTCGATGGCGATCTCGCAGTTGCCTCCGACAGCGAATACCAAGTCACTCCCGACGCGTTCGCTATCGATGCGTTCGACTTCGAACGCTCATGGCGCCGCGCCCTCGAAGGCGGCATCACGTCGAGCTACCTGTCACCGGGCCGCCAACGCTTGGTGTCCGGTCAAGGCGCCGTCGTCAAACTCGCCGGCACCGACATCGTCGCGCGCGTGCTGAGTGAAGTTGCCAGCCTGCGCGTCAACTTCGGCGAAGGCGCCCTGCGCGCCCCACGCGTGTTCGAACCGAGCGCGCACCCGACCGACGACGACCCGCTGGTGCCGTCACGCATTCAAACGCCGACGTCACGCATCAGCATGCTGGCCGAACTGCGCGCGATCTTCGCCGCAGCAACCGACAAGAACGAAGGCCCCGGTGGTGATGGCCCGGTTGAACACCAATACGACGAGAAGGCACTGCGTGACGTTATCGGCGGCACGCTGCCGATGCGCGCCGGCGCCACGTCAACGCACGACATCCGTCGCGCGCTGCAACTGCAGAAGGAACTCGGCATCCAGATGGTGCTCGAGGATCCGCGCGAGATCGGCCCGGTTGCGAAGATGGCTGCCGACCAGAAGGTCATGGCCACGTTCCGCGTGCCGGCGATGTTCGGCAAATCGATGCCCGGCGGCGAAGACCGTCTCAGCACCGTCACCAAATTGCACCTCGATGCTCCGGCCAAGGCCGCTGCCGCTGGCGTCATCGTCGGCCTCAGCCCCGCCGCTGGCGTGCCGCTGCGCGACTACCTGATGTCGGTTGCGATCGCGGTTCGCCACGGCCTGTCAAAGGAGACGGCAATGCGCGCGGTCGGCATCGATGCCGCTCGTATCCTCGGCGTCGACGACCGCGTCGGTTCGCTCGAGAAGGGCAAGGACGCCGACTTCGTCGTGCTCAGTGGTGAGCCGCTCGCGATTGGTTCGATGGTCGAATCAACCTGGATCGACGGCAAGCGACGCTTTACCCGCAAGACCGACAGCCAGGTGCTCGCGATTCGGGTCAACCGCGTGCACGACGGCACCGGTCGCGTGCTTCGCAACGGTGTCATCCTGATGCAGAACGGCCGCATCAAGGCAGTCGGCGAAGAACTGACGATCCCCTACGGCGCCGAGGTCATCGACCTCACCGATGGCGTCGCGACCCCGGGCTTCGTCGATGTGTTCTCGCACCTCGGCCTCGCCGGTGAAGGAACGGGCGTGCCAGCTGGCAACCCGGGCCAACGCCTGCACGAGATCATCCAAGCAGATGACCCGATGTTCGAACCGGCTCTGCGCGAAGGCATCACGTCGTTGCTCGTTGCTGGCAAGGACGGCGGCCTGTCGTCCGGTCGCCTCGCGGCAATCAAAACCGGTGCCGAAGACCGCGAAGGCCTCGTGCTGCGCGCCATCGCTGGCCAGCGCATGGTTCACAACGCCTACGGCCCGGACGCCATCAAGCCGCTCGCCGCGCAAATCGCGCGCGGTCGCAAGTATGTCGACTCGTGGGCCAAGTATGATAGTGCGCTCTACGAGTGGAAGAACGGCAAGGCTGCCGCGCCGAAGCCAGCACCAAAGCCCAAGCCCGAAGCCGAGAAGGAAAGCGAGGAGGCCAAGGTCGATCCGCTAACCGGCACGTGGGAAGCGGAGATCACGGTTGCAGAACGCTTCCAATTGCAGATCAAGCTCAACCTGACGCTCAAGGGCACCAAGGTCACTGGCACGATCTCGATAGGCAGAGGCGGCCGCGAAGGCGGCCCCCCGCCGCAAGAGGTCACCGGCACGTTCGTGAAGGACCTGCTGAAGATCGAGTTCAGCGGCGTGGGCAGTGATGCATCGCTCGAAGCGACGGTCTCGGGTGACACCATGACCGGCAAGCTCAACCTCGGGCCGATGGGTTCGCAGGACGTCACCGGCACGCGCACCAGCAAGACCGCCGGCGCCGCGCCGCAGCGTCGTGCCTCGCGCACCAAGAAGAAGGAAGGCGAAGAGGGCAAGCCAAAGGCCCCGAAGCTCGACCAAAACCTTGAGCCGATGCGCGCCGTGCTTGCCGGCAAGGCCAGCCTCGTCGTGCGCGCCAATCGCGCCCCGGCGATCAAGGACGTGGTCGCGCTGCTCGAGAAGGAGAAGATCTCCTACGTGCTCGCCGGCTGCGATGACTTGCTCGACGACCAATCGCTGCTCGGTGGCCACAAGCCGCCGATCATCGTTGGCCCGGAAGTCGTCGTCGAAGATGACGGTGAGCTGGTCAACGTCGCGGCAACGTTCGCTGACTACGGCATGCCGATCGTGTTCGGCAGTGGCAACTGCCAAGGCACTCAGTTCCTGCCGCTGCACGCTGCCTACGCGGTGCGCTACGGCTTGAGCCCGCAGGATGCTCTACAAGCGCTGACGCTGTGGCCTGCGCAAGCGTTCCACCTCGACGACCGCATCGGATCGCTCGAGAAGGGCAAGGACGCCGACCTGGTTGTGTTCTCTGGCAACCCGTTTGAATCTACTAGCCGAGTGCTCTTGGTCGTCTGTAATGGCCGTGTCGTCGTCGACAACCGCGAGGAAGTGCAATGATGTTCCCTAAGGCAAGCCTGGCTCTCACCGCGTCGCTTTTGCTGCCTGTGCTGGTAACAGCCCAGGAAGGGAAGGCCACCAAGCTCGTTGCTCCGGCGGCGAAGGCCGAGAAGCAAGATCCGAAGAAGACCGAGCAGAAGCCCGAACGACCACCAGCGCCGGCGTTCAAGATGTGGAACCCGCGTCGTCCGAAGGATGAAGCAAGCCACAAGGTCGCCAAGTGGGGACCGCGCGGTTTGCCGAGTCCCGGCTATGCGTTCTTCGCCCAGAAGATCCTGCCGATCAGTGCGGCACCGATCTTCGATGGCGTCGTCATCACTAGGAACGGCAAAATCGAGGCGATCGGCAAGGCGTCCGAGATCTCGGTGCCTTCCGGTTACGAGCGCGTCGATTGCGGCGACTCGACGATCATCCCCGGCATCGTCGAACTGCACTGCCACATCGCCAGCCCGAGCTTCGACCTCAACGACACGGTCCATCCGACCAACCCCGAGTTCCGCACGCTCGACCTGATCAGCATGGAGCATGATCAGATCAAGATGGCGCGCGCCGGCGGTGTCTCGACCGTGCTCTACATCCCAGGTTCGGGTTCGAACATGGGTGGCTTCGGCACGCTGACGAAGACCTACGGCAAGTCGCCGGAAGAAGCGCTCGTGCGTTTCCCGGGCAGCCTCAAGATCGCGCAAGCCGGCAACCCGGAGCGTGGCAGTGGCGACCTCGGCAGTGGCATGATGGGGATGTCGGAAGGCATCCGCATGACGCTGCTCGACGGCAAGAAGTATTGGGAAGAGACGCTCGCGTTCGAAGCGGGCACCGGTGCGAAGCCGGTGTATGACCCAACGCTGGAACTCATCAGTGGCCTCTTCCGCCACGAGTATCCGCTCAGTGTGCACACGCAGATCTACCAGGTTGTGCTGCAGACGCTGCAGGAACTGCGCCTCGAGCTCGGCATCTGGACGGTCATCGTGCACGGCACGTTCGACGGCTACCGACTCTCGGAAGACCTGCTCGCCGCTGGCTTGCCAGTCGCTGGCGGGCCGCGCGCCTACCACTTCGATCGCAAGGATGGATCGTTCCAGGGTGTGCTCGCCAACTACGCCAACGGTGGCAAGCTCGGCTGGGCCGAACCCGTCTACGGCCTCGGCCGCGACGGCATCGGTGTCAACACCGACTCGCCGGTTGTCGCGCAGGAGCAGTTGACGCTGCAAGCCGCGATGGGCGTTCGCATGGGCCTGCCGCACGAATGGGCACTGCGCGCTCTGACGATCAACGCCGCTCGCTTCGTCGGCATCGACCACCGCGTCGGCTCGCTCGAAGTTGGCAAGGACGCCGACATCGGCATCTGGAACGGCGATCCGATCGATCCGCGCTCGCACGTTCGCAAGCTCGTCGTCGGCGGCAAGATCTGCTACACGCGCGATCCGAACCGCCCGATGTGGTAGCGGCCACGTGGTAACGCCACGGCGTTACCACGACTGCTGCTCGCCTGCCTGCCTGCCTGCCTGCCTGCCTGACTGTTTCTCACGTGCGACTCACTGCTTCCAAGACCTTGCTGACGATATGCGCGCTGGCTGCTGCCAGCGCGTCCGTGCATGCACAAGCAGTGAACAACGCAGCCACGACAAGCAAAGCAAACGCGAAGGCCGCGCCGATCACGGCGCACCTCGCGCGACGCATACTGCCAGCCGACCGCGCCCCCATCGACGGCGCGGTATTGATCGAACAAGCGGGCCGTATCCTCGCGATCGGCCAGCGCAAGACGACGGCAATCCCACCGGGAGCGACCGTTGTCGACCATGGTAACAACTGGTTATCGCCCGGCTTCGTCGACTTGCACCACCACGTCAGCAGTGGCGGTGGCAACGACATCAATGACATGACGATGCCGTTGAACGCGCAGATGCGCACGTTCGACGTCGTCAAGCCGTCCGCACGCGACATCAAACGCTGCGCCGCCGGCGGGGTCACCACGACCTTGTTCATCCCCGGCAGCGGCACCTTCATCTCGGGCTTCGGCACGCTGCTCAAGATGCGCGGCGGTGGCACGCTCGAGGCAATGATCATCAAAGAACTCGGTGCGATGAAGGTCGCGCAAGGGTTCAACCCGGAGCGTCGCTCAGGCGACCTTGGCGAAACCCGCATGGGCAGCAGTGAACTGCTGATCGAGCGACTCGACCTTGGCCGCGACTACGCCAAGGCGTGGCGCGACCATGCTGCCGGCACCGGCCCCAAGCCCAAACTCCAGCCAGCACTCGAACAGCTCCGCAAAGTGTTCGATCAAGAAGTGCCGGTCATCATCCACACCGCTGGTCTGCGCGACTGTCTAGCGACAGCCCGCATGTTCCAAGAGCGCTACGCCGTGCGCATGATCCTGTCACACGGATCGTTCGACGGCTGGATTGCCGCCGAGCCACTAGCGAAGAAGAAGACACCGCTCAACCTCGGCCCGCGCATGTACCAGTTCGGCCGCTACGGCGAGATGATGGGCATGTGCCAGGCGTTCTGGGATGCCGGCTGCACCAACATGTCGATCAACACCGACGCGCCCGTGATCGCAGCCGAAGAGCTACAGGTCCAAGCGGCGATGGCGGTGCGGCTCGGCCTTCCTTACGAAGCTGCACTCGCAGCACTCACCATAGTTCCAGCGCG
>JBNMND010000169.1:0-11915 GCA_051274975.1 Planctomycetota bacterium
ATCATCGAGCGAAGCTCCACGTCCGGGGTGTTGAGTTGCGCGAGCAACGTCGGCACCAACTCTTCGATCGTGCCAGAAGTCTCCAGCAGGATGCGATCGTCGACACGCTTCACGCGAAGGGCGCCGTTCGGAACGCCCGTTTCGCGCGCTGGCCGCGACGCCTTCGCGAGCGGAGAACGCATCGGTTGCATCGGCGATTTCGGCAGCGCTTGCGGGGCCGCGCGGTGTGTTGCAACCAGCGCCTTCATGCTGGAACCGAGCTGCTTACCGGCTTCGCGAATAGCGAGAGCCAATGGTGAAGTGTCGATCGTGAGCCATGGGCCGCGTGCAACAACTACTGGGACCTCGACGATGACTTCAACCGGGACCTTGACGATGCGGTCGACGGGCACTTCCACGCGCACGTTGACGATCTTGGGTTCAATCTCTTCGGCGCGCACGGTGAGCTGTCCGGAGTTCGAGCGGGAGATCAGCAAGCCGCCTTGCGAACGTGACTCTCCGGGCTGCAGGGCGACAACATCCGAGTCGACCGTGATGTTGAGCGCGGTGTCGGAGTTCAGGCCAACAACTACCCAAGCGATCAGCAGTGCAGCGGCCGCACCGAGGAACGCGGCGAGCACCAGTGGCTTTGCTTGCGAGGCGTGCCGGGCTGGCACCGAAGCCGCATCGACAGCGGCGAGCGTTGCCGCAGCCAGCTCGGGTGACGTCTCTCTGCCACCGCTCGTGCCGAGCATCGAAATGGCCCCTTGGAACTCGAGCCAGTTGGCGTTGCAGCTAGTGCAAGTCACTAGGTGCTTGTCGAACGACTCCTGATCGCGGGCACTCAGCTCGCCATCGAATCGGTCCGAGAACAGATCTTCAATGTGTTCGCAGTTGTTCACTGGGACTTCCTCTTGGTTGTTTCTGTTTCGCCGCAGACTTTGCGCCATTGCTCGCGGAAGGCTGCGCGGCCACGAGCGACGCGCGACTTCATCGTGCCCAACGCGCAATCACAGCTCGCGGCTGCTTCTTGGTAGTCGAGGCCTTCGGAGTCGATCAGCACGACGGCGGTTCGGTAAGGTTCGGCGATTCCGGCCAAGGCGCGATCAATTGCCTGGCGGTCATCGTGGGCGCGGTTGTCGCTCGCGCTGTGGGGGAGTTCGTCGACGTAGTCGATCGGGCTTCGCTTGCGGCGCCTGCCTTCGTCGCGCGCCGCGTTGAGGGCGATCGCAAACAGCCACGAACGAAAGCTCTTGTCGGCGTCGAAGCTCGGCAGCGCGCGGAAGACGCGGATCCAGGTTTCCTGGCCAACGTCGAGTGCCGCATTGTGGTCTCCGAGACGTCGTTCGAGAGTCGAGACGACCCGGCCGGCGTAGCGATCAACAAGTCGCGCGAACGCGGCGCGCGAACCACTTGCCGCCGCGCGCGCAAGGGTCTCGTCTTCGGTCGTGCTCGGTGAGGGGAGAATGGACAGGGCGCTGCGGCTACGTCTCGGCCACATGGATCGTTCCAGAATCTTTGCCGAGTTCTACCTGGAGCCGGTTGGCTGGCTCGATCCTGCTCCGGTTCCGGCGGGATTCTGACCCAGAAAAGGCAGTTAGTGAACCATAGGATATGTTCAAGGGTGTTGTTAGGAAAAGGGTTACGTGCGCGTGTCTTGGGGCGCGTGGCTAGCGTGCGGGCGCCACCAAGGTCCCGAGGATGTTGACCATCCCGACTGCCGATTCGAAGAACTCGTTCCTGGCGGCGACGTACGCCGGATCTGCGAAGAAGGCCGTCTCGGTTGCGGCATCGGGAAAGGAGATCAGGAACAAGCGGTTGATCGCGGGGTCACTGTCGCCCTGCAACATCGCATCGATGGTGAAGTCATAGCGAAAGAAGCCACCAACGGCTTCGAGCAGCGGGGTCATCACCGCGCGGTATTGAGCGTAGGAGTTGTGGTCAGTGACGTGGAGACCGACGAGGGTCTCGTGGCGGATTGCTTCGGACATGTTGGTGCAGGGTTTGGCCGTGGGGAAGGTGTTTGCGCGGCGGCATCAGAGTGCCGCCGCGCGGGGTCACTAGCTCATCATGCCGCCATCAACACGCAACGCGTGCCCTGTGACGTAGGCCGCCTCATCGGAGGCCAAGAATCGCACCATACCGTTTGGTCAATAAGGGTTTGAGCTAACGTGGCGAACTCTGCCCAGCTAGCTCCGGTAGCATCTCGATGCATGCGGACTGATCGGGACCTCGTTAGGAGCACGGCGCCAAAGGCGTTTGCCGTTTGCATGACGAGCGTGCTCCTGTTGTGGGTGGGCTGGTGCGTCTTGATGGCCACCGTGGGCGAACCGTTTGCGTCGCCATTGGTGCACGCGCTTGCCAGCGTCTCGATCGTGCTCGTCCCTGCGCTGATCTACTTGCGCAGCACGGGACCACGTTCGGATGCCATGGGGTTGCGATATCGGTGGCGTCGCGGCGTGCTCGTTGGCGTGCTCGTCATCGCGCTCGAGATGACCGTGCTCGCCTGCGGCCACACTTTCGATCTGTCGCTGGTGCCGACCGATGTGGACGTATGGCTCGATTCGATCATCCTGTCGCCACTTGCCGAAGAACTGCTATTCCGGCGCGTGGCCATTGATCATCTATCGAAACGACACCATCCAAGTCTCGCCGTCTTGATCAGCAGTCTACTGTTGGTCGCCTTGTACCTGCCCTGGTTGATGTTTTCTGGCGACAACCACCCGGTGTGGATCGTTGCCACTAGTACCGGCCTGATGATCCATGGGCTGATCTTCGGTGCAATCTACCGCCTGACCCGTTCGCTCTGGTCTAGCCTCTTGCCGCATTGCGTCGGCAGTTTTGTCGGCACCATCATCGTGTGATGGCGTCGGCGCTTCGGTGCGTGGTGGCTACTCGGTTGATGGCTTGTTCGGCTTGAGGAGGCGCACCAAGCGCTCCTTGTCCTCTGTCGAGAACTTAGCAATGTGTTCTGAGTTCTTCTCGTCATCGACGCGCCGCATTGCTTCGCGCAGGAATGGCAATTGCGTCTGATAGGTCGAGCATCCCGGGCAGCACCAGCAGTGCACGCGGATCGCCAGGCGCTGCAGTCGGCCGAGTCGCGAATCCATCGCGCGCGATAGCAGCTTCATGATCCGTTCGCACTCGACGATGCGGAAGATGATCTTGGACAGTAAGCGCCTCATCTACGAGTCCCTGCGTTCTGGTGTCGAGGGCGACTTGCCGCAGAGATCGCCGAACCAATTCCTCTCCAGGCAGGCGCGCAGTTTCTTGCGGGCGCGGTGCAGCAACACGTAGAGGTTGTTCCGTTTCAGTTGCAGGTCGTCAGCGACGTCATCGGCCGGCCGCTGGTCAATCTCGACCGACGCAAAGGCCTGGCCGACGCGTTCTGGTAGCTCGTCGAGGCACTCACGTAGAGCGACGTAGAACTCCTGCTTCTCCAGTGAGTCCGATGGGCTCAACGAAAACGGCGATGGCATGCTCTCGGGCCGCAGATGACCACGTTCGTCGAAGTCCTGGTCTGGCTCGAACACATCCTCGTCGGTTGGCGGGGACTGGCGGTGAGCACTCTCGCGCGATTGCTTGCGAAGGGCTTCGAGAACCTTGTTCTTGAGGATCCCGGTAAGCCAAGTGCGAACCGAACTGTCGCCGCGAAAGCTTGCCCGTGCATGCAGCGCAGTAACCAGCGTGTCTTGCACCGCGTCCTCCGCCTTGGTGCGGTCGCGCAATCGCAGTAGCGCATTGTTCAGCAGATAGTCGCCGTGCTCATTTACCCATCGTTCTGGGTCTAGCTGCGAATCGGTGACTCTCGTGGAAGACATAGGGAGGGCCGGGTCGCCGGCATTGTTCGTCGGCATTGTGCCGCGAACGCGGGCCGGCGCGACGCTCCGTCACAAAAATATGGGGCCAATGTAAGACCTTCGCCCGAGCGGTCACCAATCCGTTGTGACACCTCAATCTCTCAGATTCTCTACCGGATTGATGGCCTTTGCGATGGTCATCACTGGCTTCACTGCATGCGCGGTTGGCGGCAACGGCTCGGGCTCGATGAGCGGCGCGACCGACTTGTTCTTCTCGATCGATGCCGGCGGCAACTTGATGCGGCCTGAGTCTTATCGCGAATGGATTTACGTTGGCACGCCCGTGACTCCGGATGAACTGAACGGTGGCAAGGCCCCGTTCCCCGAGTTCCACAATGTCTACATTGACCCGGTCAGCTACACGCACTGGAAGCAGTTTGGCAAATGGCGTGAGGGCACGATCCTAATCAAGGAATTGGTATCGGTCGGTTCGAAGCGCGCGGTCAGTGGCAAGGGCTACTTCATGGGCGACTTCATTGGTCTCGAAGCGACGATCAAGAGCAAGCAGCACTTCCCGACCGAGCCCGGCAACTGGGCCTACTTCAGCTTCACGAATCCTGGCAAAGACGACCTGAAGATGACGGCGAAGGCGTTCGCAACCAAGTCGTGCAATGCATGCCATGACGCCTCTGCGGCGGATGACTTCGTGTTCACGCAATACTACCCAGTGCTGCGCGCGGCGAAGGGCTTTGGCATGGGCCGGCCCGAAGGCACTGGCAAGGTTTCAAAGCACGGCGTGGCTGCGGCTGCCAAGCCAGCTGTCGACAAGAAGTGGTTGCCGTCCGCGCCCACGCCCAAAGGTTCGCTAGGTGGCATTCCACTCGGCAAGAGTGATCTGTTCGCCTACCTAAAGAAGGGTGGCTACCGCAGTTTCAAGAACAAGGAAGCCAAGTCGCATCCGTCCAGCGGACCGCACACTTCACTCGGTTTGCCAGTGCGTGTGTTCATGAACGACACCGTTTCTGGGTCGCTGGCCGCTGGCAACAAGTCACACCCCAAGGGTGCGGGCATCGTCAAAGAGATGTTCACGGACAAGGGCGAGTTGTCGGGTTGGGCGGTCATGGTCAAGACGCAGGAAGCCACCGATGACGGCAAGGGCTGGCTTTGGTACGAAGTGACCAGTGCGAGCGATGAGAACCAGATCGCCGCGATGGGCAACGGTGTTGTCGGTTGCGCAAGCTGCCACAGCAGTGGCGACGACATGGTGCTGACGCAGTTCCCGCTGCGTTAGGTTTGCGCGCTGCGAGCTCTACTGCTCGATGCAGTAGAGCGACTTGTCCGAGCGCAGTAGCATCTGCGATCCGGATAGCGCTGGCGAGGCGTTGAACTGCGCCTTGTCGCTAAGCAGGTTCTTGGCGAGCAGTTCGAAATTGCCGTCGCTGGAGTAGACGAACGTGCCCTTCTTGCGGCTAACGACGTAGATGCGATCGTTGGCGACGACGGGAGATGCGTAGACGCCGCTGGTGCGGCCATCCAATCGCTTGTCGTATTGCACCTTGCCGGTCTTCGGATCGATGCATAACGCGAACCCGTTGGAGCGAACGGCTAGCAGCTTGC
Organism: Planctomycetota bacterium; assembly: GCA_051274975.1. Taxonomy (GTDB): domain Bacteria; phylum Planctomycetota; class UBA1135; order UBA1135; family UBA2386. The sequence goes on from JBNMND010000169.1 coordinate 5,397, forward strand.
CTTGGTAGAGGCTTGGCGATGGGATCGCGACGCTCTTGCTGGTCCAGACAATGCGCGGGTCGGTCGTGTCCTTACCTTCTGTCTCGGTGTCGACATCGGGGATCGTGCGCGCCCAACGAATCGCGTAGCTGATGTCGTCGCCGCCAAACGCGTAGGCGATGTCGCCGTCGACGATCGGCGTCGAGGACATGCCACCGTTGGTTGCCGTCTTGATCTTCCAGAAGAACGCACCCGTCATGGGGTTCATGCCCCAGATCTCGCCGCCGAGAACCATCACCAGAACGGCCGCGTCCGTTTCGCCGAAGACGACTGGCGTGATGGCCGTGCCCTCGAGGTTGGCGGACTCGTGTTTCCAAACCAGTTCGCCTGTCTTCTGGCTGAGGGCGCGGATCGAGTTGCTCTCTTCGGAGCAGTTCACGATCAGTAGGCCGTTGTGAAGGGTCGGGCTCGCCGCGAAGCCCCACTTGAGAGACAGCGTCCGGCCGTTTTGTACGACTTGGTTGCTGGCGACGGCGGCCTTCGGATCTGGCTCACCCAAGTCGGTGCGCCACAGTTGCTCGCCGGCTAGCGAGAACGCGACGACACCGGCGCGCCCGAAGTAGCAGAACACGGCGCCGTCCCCGACCACCGGTGTCGGCGATGCGAAGCCGTGCTCGGTGAGTTGCATTTGGCGGGCCTCATTCTTCAGAGGGCCGGGCACGCCCTTGGACCACAGTTCCTTGCCGTTCTCTTGCAAGTAGCACGATAGATGGTGCACGAGCTTCGCCTTGTCGCCGCCGTCATCGAGATACTTGCCGTAGCCGGAATAGCTCGCCACGTAGACGCGGCCATCGGCGATCACCGGACTCGAGGATCCGGGGCCGGGCAGCTCGGCCTGCCATTTGATGTTCTCCTCATCGCCCCATTTCAGCGGTGGCTTGGCGTCGAGTGAGACGCCATCGAGTTTGGGGCCGCGGAAGCCTGGCCAGTTGGGGCCTTGGCAGATCGCGGTGGAAGCGAGCAAGGCAACGAGGGCGACGTTGAGGGGGCGTGGCATGGGGGTGTCTACGTGGTGGGGCAGCTACTTGTTGGCACTAGCTGGCTTCATCTTGGCCTTGCGCTGCGCAAGCACGGCTTCATAGCGAGTGAAGCGGCCGAGGAATGCTGTGCTTGCCTGGGGGCGGGTTTCCATTTGCAAGGCGACAGCCTTCTCGATGTGCCCACTACGGAATAGGGCGAGTGCCACCGTGTCCTTGCTGTTGACGGAAATGCCATTGGCTTGCAGTTCCTGCATCTTTAGCGCCTGGGCCAGCGCGAGTGAGTCGAATCGTCCCATCGTCTCCGGTTGCACCATTAGATACCACGCATCGTTGTTGTGGTCGCCTCGGCCAACGGGATCCTTGCGATAGGTCTCCATCAGTTTGGCCGCGCCCTCGTCGTCGCCGCACCGCTTCAGCAGCTTGTGTCGCGCACAGAACGTCCAGCGCTTCAGAGCAGGATGCCCTTCGACGGACTTGATCGCGCGCTCGGCGGCATCGCGATAGATCTCAGGCGTTTCCGCGTCCATCAACGTCTCCGCAAAGAACAACTGTGATTGGGGGACGGCCCTTCAGTCGCTTGGGCAGGATGGCTGCGATGCGTCCAGCGGTGCGTGAGTCGGCGCGCGACTTCAACAGCGCGCGCAGATAGACCAACTGCGTGAAGGCTCCACGCTTTGCATCCTTGGCGATTGGGGCGAGTGCTTTGGCAATCAGTCCGGCGATCTCTGGGGCTTCGTGATCGCCGCGAACAACCAGGTCGGCGAACGTGCACAGCGGCAGCGAATGATCGGCGAGTTCTGAGAGCGCGACCTCAACCGCCGCGCGCGCCGCCTGCAGGTCCCCTTGGCACCACCAGTGGTAGAGAACCTTGGCAGCGTGTGCGCGTCCGCTCTTCGGCAGCGCTTTCAGGCACTGACTAATCTGCGGGCCGAACTCGCCGCCATCGGCAACGTTATCCAGCACCGATTCGAGCCGCCTCTTGGCCGACCTTACTTCGTTTAGGTCTTGCTCGTTGCTCAGTGCGCGCAGCACATCTTCGATGCCGTCAGGCGTCGACATGGCAACTAGCATGAAGTCGTCGTCGTTCATCAAGAACGTCCTGCCGTTGAGCTGCTCGATGATGTTGCTGTTGGCTTGCTCGTCATCTGCAGCGGGGCCAACGACCAGAATCGGCGGCTCGGTCGCCGCCAGCTTCCTGGCCTCTTCGGTTGGCATCACGATGCCAACCTGCAAGCCTTGGTCTTGCCATCGGGCTTGCAGCGCAACCAAGTAGTCCAGTTGGTCCACATAATCACTGCGCGCATCGGGATAGCCCAGCCACAGCCGAAACTTCACCCTCTTCTGTTCGGGGCGCGAGTTCTGCGTCCACATCTTCCCAAACGGCGTGTCGTAGCGCGTCGCCTCAGCTCGCCCCTGCGCGTTCGCCAGCGTCGCTGCCAACATCCCTGCCATGAGTGCCAAGCCCACACGTTGCATGCCCACATCCTATCTCTGTCAGATGTGGGGGCGGTGCTTGTACAAAAAACAACAACTCGACCGGCGTGGCTTCGTCCTGGTTTGGGCGGCATTGACCGAAATTGCCGCGGTCTTCGCGGCGCCGTCGACCTTGCCGACCGGTCGGTGGTTGCCGCCCATCGAGAACGAGCAGTTGGTTGCGAGGAGTGCCGCGAACAACACCGAGCATAGCAATGCACGGTTGCCGATTTGGCTCTAGCACCGCTGCCTCATCGCGGTTGCAATTGATCGGGTGTTGAGCCCGACCAAGAATCCGTTCGCGTCGATACCAACTGCCGCCTACGAACTGCCCGAGGCGTTGTTGGAGCAGTTGCAGACCCCAGCATTGGTTGTCTACCTCGACCGCGTCCGCGACAACATCCGTAGCATGATTGGCTACGCGGGCTCGCCGGATCGTTGGCGACCGCACTTGAAGACGACCAAGATGCCTGAGGTCTGGGGCGAGCTGTTGCAGGCAGGCGTGCGCCATTTCAAGTGTGCGACGACGCGCGAAGCGGATGTCTTCGTCACGCTTGCCAACTCGCATGAACAGTCGACCGACTTGCTGGTCGCGTATCCGCTGCGCGGCCCTGCTCTGCACCGGCTCGGCATGATCGCCGCCCAGGCGAAGCACACGACCATGTCGGTGTTGGTCGAGGACCCTGAGTTGCTTGCCGATTTGCCCGATGGCATGGGCGTGTTCGTCGACGTCAATCCGGGCATGAATCGTACCGGCATCCCAATGGCCGACGAGGCTGCCGTGCTCGCGGTCGTTCGTGCGGCCGGCGATCGCTTCCGTGGCTTGCACTTCTACGATGGTCATTTGCACGACGAAGACTTGGCTGCGCGTCGAACTGCAATCTTCGCGGGTTACCAGCGGCTATTGCAGTTGGTCGCCTTGCTCGCGGGCGAGGGCATCGCCACGCCAGAGTTGATTACCGCGGGCACTCCGGCGTTCTCTCACGCGTTGCAATTCGATGCCTTCGCCAACAACGCTGCGTTCGTGCACCGTATCTCGCCGGGCACCGTGGTGTTCCATGACGCCCGTTCGCAATTCGACAACCCCGATGTCGAACTGCAACCGGCGGCGCTCGTCTTGTCCCGCGTGATCAGCCATCCAGCAGCGGGCATCGCAACTTGTGATGCCGGCTCGAAGTCGATCGCGGCCGAAGCCGGCGACCCATGTGCGTTCGTTCTGGGCAATGCCGCTTTCGTTGGCCTGCCGCCGAGTGAAGAGCACCTGCCGCTGCGTTGCACAGATGCACTGCCGGCGCGTGGCACGTTCGTCATGCTCGTGCCGCGCCACGTCTGTCCAACAGTCAACCTGGCGGAGCAGTGTGTGCTAGTCGACGGCGACTCCCCGCCGCGCGTTGTGCCTGTCGCCGCTCGCGCGCACGAACTCTGAGCAGTGCACATTGCACGCGCTGCCAACTGCTCGGTGGGGATTGCGCACTTGCCAAGGCGGTGGCATAGTCCCGCCTCCTCCATTGGAGGCATTGTCATGCAAGTTCTCGTGAATAGGCCTACGGGCCTCGCCTAGCGGCGACCAACCGTCCTCCCAACTGCTTGTTCCGGCACGCGCCTGAACGCCATTGGCAGCGATTGACGGTTCCCGCGAAAGCGAGGTAACCAGTCCCCACGTGCCCGTTGAGGCACGTTGTCCATTGGGCACGTCGTTCCGACCTGAGCCTTCGCGCTACCGGTCTGTCCGTCGGGGGGAGCCGTCCATCTGGGCCCTTCGCGGCCCGCGGATCATCACTGCGGAGAGCTAGTCATGGCGAAGAACAAGCGCCGGCGGCGTTTGCCGTCCCCACGTGTCGAGCCATCGCTCGACACCCTGTCAGAAGGTATGCGCGCGCATGTGCACGCGTTGGAAATCACGTCCGTCGACGCCTACCTAGCGTGGTGTCGTCGTCACGGATTCGTGCAACGCCTGTCGAAGACTTGGCGCGAACGCCAACGCGAGAGTCTGCAGGCCAGTCGAATCGGTGCGGATGCACATGTGCTTGCCACCGAACGAGTGCGCAATCCGATTCAGGCCGTTCGCCGCTTGTTGGCGGGGGAGCGAACCGACGTGCCCGAGGCTTATCGAGAGCTCGCCCGCGAGTTGCGGGTGGGGTCTGTCTGCGGCGAAGTATTGGTCGAGCGCCGCAAGTTGCTGGCGTCCGTGCTGTCGCGCATGGTCAGCGTTGCGCCTGGATTGCTCGAGGCCAAATCGGAGGGGCTGTCGTTGGTGCAGCAACTTGCCGACCACTGGCGGGACGCAATTCGCTCTCCGGACGATTGGTCGCCGACGACACACAACGAGCGGCGCAGCTTGCTGTCGCTGATTCGCCACTTGTTTGCGAATTACCCAGTGGCTTCATGTTTGGAGCGTTCGTGGTTTGAGGTGCATGACCAAGCGCGTCACCACCAGCGCTTGTATTTGCACGTCGCACAAGGTCACAACCTACGAACTGCGGACCTACCGATTGCCTACACCAAGAAGATGGCGCACTGCTTCCCGGAGGCGCCGGCTGACTTCAACGTGGTCGAAGCACTGCGCTTTGGTCAGGTGCGCGGTCTTGGTGGGGCTGCCAACTTGGCGATCGCTGTCTGTGCAACACGACTTGGCTGTGGCTTCGAGCACGATGATTTTTGGCGCTCGGTGATGCAGTTCTGCATTCGCCATGACATCCGAGAAGTGGGTGAGGTGACGGCGATTGTCGACTACGTGCACGAGCAGCGCTTCGGCGCGCAGGTGTTCGTCGACGAGAACCGTCGCCAGCATGAGATGCCACCGCCGCAGCCATTGTTGACGATGGCTGGGCGCACTCCAGAAACACTGCGTCGTCAGATCCAGGTCTGGCACATGCGGCTTGGTCGCGGTTCGTCTCGCAACTCTCGGCTGCGTTGGGCGCCAAGCGGGATCCCGGGTTATCGCGAAGCCGAGAAGGCTTCGAACAAGTCGCGCAACGGCGAGCGGGCCGCTCCGCCGCGGGTTTGGACCGTCCGCGAGTTGTGCAGCGGTGACGCACTGCGTCAGGAGAGCCTAGTCATGCAGCACTGCGTGTTTAGCTACTCGTCGCAGTGCGCCCGCGGCACGACGCGCATCTTCTCGATGCGTATCGAGCACCAAGGTCAGCTGCAGACGGTGTTGACGATCGAGGTTCGTGGCGTCGCCATCGTGCAAGCTCGCGGCCGTCGCAATCTATCGCCGAGCAAGAAGGCGCGAGCCGTGATGGAGCGTTGGGCCGCCGGCGCCGACCTGCAGATCCGCAGCTTCGTGTGATGCCAGTTAAGCGCGCTCACCCGGCTGGCGGAATTTGCGCACTAGCTGTGGGCTTCGATCGCTGCGTCGACTTCGGTGGGCATGGTGACGGCGCGCATGCCGTCGGCGGTCTTCTCGACGCAGACGGCGGTGATTGTGCCGCGGGCGACTTCGACTTGGCCTTCGTTGGTGTCGAGTAGGAATCGGGTCTCGTAGGTGATGGCCTTGGTGCGCTTTTCGAGCACGACGATGTGCAGTTCTACTTCGTCTTCGTAGCGCAGCGGTCGCTCGTAGCTCATCGACGCGGTGCGGCGGGCCCAGCCCCAGGTTGCGCCGTCGTCGCCGCCGTGCACGGAAAAGCCGAGCGAGCGAAAGAAGGCGTGCTCAACCGACTCCATGAACTTGAAGTAGTTCGCGAAGTACATGATGCCGGCCATGTCTGTGTCGGCGAACTCGACCATACGCCGCATGCGGTATTCGCTGGCCATTACGCGTAACGCACTGCGCGGTGCTCTTCAGGGAAGAAGTCGTGCAGCAGGCGATCCACTTGCAGTAGGCCGTGCCGCGCGATCGTGACGCGGGTGCCGTCGATCGTCAGGTAACCGTCGTTCTTGTGCTTGGCCAGCGGCTCGGCGAAGCGCACTAGCGGATCGACGCCGAACTTGTTGGTGAAGTAGCTGGTGTCGACTGAGCCGAGCTTGAGTTGCAGGATGAACTCGCGAATCAGGCGCTGGTCGGCATCGACGTGCATCGCAC
>JBNMND010000170.1:0-11861 GCA_051274975.1 Planctomycetota bacterium
TGCGCAGCCAACGCGCGCACCTTGCTCGCCATGTCGCGATGCCAGAAGCCGGTGAACAAGCGATGCCCCTGCTTGGACCAACGCAGTTCAGGTGTCGTCGGCATCACCCAGTCGTCGCCAGAGGCCCCGGTCCAAGCGATACGCTGGGCCTTGCCGGCATCGATCAAGTAGATCGTACCGTCGCCTTTGTCCCCAAGTTCGTCTTGCGGTGCATCCGCCGCAGCAAAGCGATCGCCACTTTCGGTCCACGCCATCGCAGTGACCACGTGGTTCGCACGCGCCATCACCGTGCGCGGCTGATCTGGGTGGTTGTTGAGGTTGCGTCGATACAGGCCGTTACTAATTCCAGTCGGCTCGCAAACCGCGTAGTAGAGGTTGTGCGAGTCGGGGCTGAACGCAAATCGAACGGCATGTTCGGCAGCGGTGATCGCACTCGGCGAACCAAGTCGCCAGAACTTGAGCGGCGTGCCCGCGTCGCGTTTCTTGTTCGGTTTCGGGGTACCCTGTTTGGCATCGCCGTTGACGACGTCACCCTTGCCCTCGCCCTCGCCTTTGTCCCCGCCGTCGCCTTTGTCCTCGCCGTCCTTAGCGGGCTTGTGATGCCGAAAGGCAACCCAGGCGCTGTCCTTCGAGAACATCACCGCTTGCACCCGTTCGTGGGCGACCTGCTTGCCCGTCTTCAGTTCGAGAACCACCAACCCTTGCATGGGCTTTGGATCGGTAGCCGCAAACACCGGCGGCGCCACCAGAACTGCGACCCACTTGCCGTCATCACTGAAGACCGGCCGAGAACCGCGTGCGATGCGATGCTCACGCTTCTGCTCGAGGTCATAGATGATCACTTCGCCGTCGCCGCGGTCCGGCTGCGATTCATAGGCAACAGCCGTGCCTGTCGAAGCGAGCACCGGCGATTGGATCTGCCGGAACTTCATCACGTCCAAGAACGTCAACGCTCGCTTGCCAGAGGCTGCGGCAGTCGGCGCCGCCTGCGCTTCCGAAGACTGCGCAAGCGAAGGTGCGGCAGTGGCAACAAGGGCCACACACATGAGGAACAAAGCACGGATCAGGCAGAGACGCATTGCCGCATGCTACCGGCCGCACGGCCGTTACCGCTGCCGCAGACGCCATCCCCAACGTCACAATCCGATACCAGCGAGTCGAATCGCATCAGCTCCCGCGAATGCCCAACGCCGTCGGTCAGCCACCCGGGCGACATCCCGGCTAAGACGCAATTCCTCGGCGGCACGAAACTCAGTCTCTACCCCCGTGTTCTTGGGACTCAGGATGATTTCATGATGAACGACATGGTCTTCTACGCCGGGGCAACGCAGCTTGGCATCGCGCTCTCGAGCCTCTTCCTACCGCGCATCCTCGACTGGCGCGGGCAGACCGCGAAACTCGACCCGCTGACCAAGCACGTGTTCTGGACGTATGCGTGCTACATCTTCGGCACCAACCTGTTCTTTGCCGGGATCTCGATGCTTGCGCCGCACCTGCTGACCGATGGCACGACGCTGGCCCGCACCATCAGCGGCTTCATCACGACCTATTGGGGTGCCCGCGTCCTTATCCAGATCTTCGCGTATCGCGCCGCCAAGCCAAAGGGCTGGTTCTTCGTGCTGGCTGACTGGGGCTTCCTACTGGCGTTCATGTTTTTGACGTTCGCCTACGGCATGGTCACGCTCGCACTCTAGGGTCCGTCTTAACGTGCCCACCTTCGCCCCGAGCTCGGCAACCTTGTTCGCGAGCTTGATGCTCGCGGCGGCTGTATGCATCGGCGTTGGCTATCTATTGCAACGCAGCCGTTCGCGATTTCTCGCGTGGCTATGGTTGATTGCGAGCATCGCCCTCGTGCATCAATGCCTGCAGGATGAAGGTGCTGGCTTGCGCATGATGGCACTCGTCGCCGTCACGCTCTACGGCATGAAAGCACTCGTCGGTGTCGAACACCACCGCAGTGGCAACGCGCCATTGCCTCTGCGTAACTGGCTGGCCTTCGCCACCGTGTGGCTTGGCATGCAACCACGCGACTTTGCCAAGCACCGCATGCTCGCCGCCGATGCACGTCTGGTGATAAATAGCTGCGCCTGGCTCGTCGCAGGCGCGACCATCATTCTCTGTGCGCGCACATTGCACACAAGCAACGCAGGCATCACCCCGCATGCCAACGCCTACCTGTTCCTGCTCGGCTGTAGCATGATCACGCACTTCGGCGTCATTGGCATAGTCGTGGTCGTCTTGCGTCGACTGGGCTACGCCGTCAGCCCGCAGTTTCGCGCGCCATGGATGGCCAAGAACCTGCAGGACTTCTGGACGCGTCGCTGGAACATCGGGTTCTCGGTCATGACGACGATCGCGATCTACCGGCCACTCGCTCCGGTGCTGTCGCGCAACGTAGCCATGCTCCTAGCATTCGTCGCATCGGGACTGCTCCATGAACTGGCGTGCAGCGTTCCGGTTGCTGATGGCTATGGCCTGCCAATGATCTACTTCGTGCTGCACGGCTTCGCAGTAGTGATCGAGACTTGGCTCGCGCGACGCGGCATCAAACTAGAAGGAGTCATTGGCCGCGTGTGGGTCTACGCCTGGGTCCTGCTGCCGGCACCGCTCGTGTTCCACACAGCCTTCCTCGACGGCGTGATCGTGCCACTGCTGTAGCGGCCCACGATCGGCTGAGGAAATCCGCATTGCACGTTGCTATGGTTCGGGCATGGCAAGGATTCTGGTATTGGGCGCCGGCATGGTTGGCAGCGCGATGGTTCGCGATCTGGCGACTCGTCACGAAGTGTTGTCGACGGACTTCTCTGAGAGCGCGCTACTGCCGCTCGCAACAGTCCCGAACGTGACCACGCAGCAGATGGACTGCAGCGACAGTAAAGCCGTGCAAGCAGCCGCGTCCGCCGCCGACGCCGTCGTCTGCGCGGTGCCGGGCCACCTGGGATTTGCCACGCTGCGCTCGTTAATTGAGACCGGTGCCAGGGTCGCGGACATCTCGTTCTTCCCCGAGGACGCGCTCGAACTAAACGCGCTCGCCAAAGAAACGGGCGCCATCGTCGTCACCGACATCGGCGTCGCACCGGGCATCGACAACTTGATCCTCGGTCATCACGACGCACTGATGGATGTGCAACGATTCGAGTGTCTGGTCGGCGGCCTGCCGATCGCGCGTTCATTCCCGTTCCAATACAAGGCACCATTCTCGCCGGTGGACGTGATTGAAGAGTATCTGCGGCCAGCGCGCATCTACGAGCACGGCCGCGAGGTTATCAAGCCCGCCCTGTCTGAACCGAGCTATGTCGACTTCCCCGGTATCGGCACGTTGGAAGCATTCAACACCGACGGCTTGCGTTCGCTGATCCAGACGATGCCACACATCCCGGACATGATCGAGCGCACGCTGCGCTACCCGGGCCACCGCGAGTTGATGCTGGCATTCCGCGAAAGTGGCTTCTTCTCCGATGAGCCGATCGACGTCGACGGTGTCAAGGTTTCACCACGTGCTTTCACGTCGAAGATCCTGTTCGACTCGTGGAAGCTGCAACCCGGCGAGGCCGAACTGACGGTGATGCGCGTCACAATCGAAGGCACCGAAGGCGGCCAACCCCGCCGCCACACCTACCACCTAGAAGACCGCGGCGAGGCAGCGACCAAGACGTCGTCGATGTCTCGCACCACCGGCTACACGTGCACCGGCATGCTCGAATGCCTGCTCGACGGCAGCTGGGCGACCGTTGGCGTGACCCCACCGGAGCTCGTCGGCAAGGCCGAGGGCCTGTGGCCGAAGATCCGGGCTCACCTGGAAGAGCGCGCCGTGACGTTGACGATGACCAGTGAATAGGCGCACGGAAAGCTAGAACTTCCTCGCCACCGAACGAGCAATTGGCACTACGGTACACGCAATGGAATCGTCCACTCCGACGCGTCGCTTTGCCGTTCTGATTGACGCCGACAACGTCTCCGCGCAAGTCATCGAAGGCCTGCTGGCAGAGGTCGCCAACTACGGCACCGCCATGGTCAAGCGCATTTATGGCGACTGGACCCTGCCCAACCTGAAGTCGTGGAAAGCGTTACTGCTTGAACACGCGATCCAGCCGATCCAGCAGTTCCGCTACACAGTTGGCAAGAACGCGACCGACAGCGCGCTGATCATCGATGCGATGGACCTGCTCTACCACGCGAAGCTCGATGGCTTCTGCCTGGTCAGCAGCGACAGCGACTTCACCCGGCTCGCCTCGCGCATCCGCGAAGAGGGCCTGATGGTCATCGGCTTCGGCGAACGCAAGACACCGCGCGCCTTCGTGACGGCGTGCGACCGGTTCATCCACACCGACATCCTGCGCGCCGCTGGCCGCGAAAGTGAGACCAAGAAGAAGGCCCGTCCGACGAGCCTGAAGATCGATGCCAAGCTGATCGACCTGCTGCGCTGGGCCGTCGAGGCGAGCGAAGACGAGGAAGGCTGGGCGAACCTCGGCACCGTCGGCGCAAAGATCATGGCGCAGCAGCCAGACTTCGATGCGCGTAGTTACGGCTTCGGCAAGCTGTCGAGTGTGGTCCAGGCAACCGAGGTATTTGAGATCGAACGGGAGACGGCCAAGAGTGGCCGTGTCGACATTCTGATCCGCGAACTGCCGAAGCCCATCAAACGACGCACGCGCACGCGTCGCTAAGCACGCGGCTCACGCTACTTTTTGGCAGTCTTCTTAGCGGCCTTCTTGGCCGCACGCGCCTCGGGACTGGTCACGACGCGCGGCACTATGCCGTCCTTGCTGCTCGCAAGGGCAACGCCCTGAGCAACGGCCTGCGCAATCAGGTTCTGCACGCCCCGCTTCTTAAGCGTGCGGGCATCATCAATGCGAATGTGGCGGATCAGCTTGCCCGAACCGGCGAGCAGGCCCTCGGGATCATTCAGCTCGGTGCCGCGATTGAAGCCCAGATTGACGTGGTTCTCATACGCAACCGGGTGGCAAAACGCGCCGCCCAACTTGCCGGTGAACGTGAACACAGATCCAATTACGTAGGTCTGAAAGATGTGCTCGCATGCCTCCGGCGCCGCATTGCGGACGGCGGCACAAGCGGCCTGCAGCGCTTCGGCAACCTCGTCAGAACGAGTCGTGAGCACCGCATCGAGCAACGCAACAGGGTCTTCCATGGTTGAGGCCTCACGCGGCGAACACTAGCGCACGCCGATTGTTCGTGAACCATAACGACAATCGTGCGCCACAACGAACACCCGCGCCGGCACAGCACGACCTTTCGAACGGCATGCCCGGCGTAACCTAGCAAGACACTGGTCCAGCACGTGCGCGAACTGATGCAGCAACTGCAAGATCAATGGCGCGCTACGCCACACAGAGCAACAACAACAGTGCTGCCAATTTGCACTTGAGGGTCATCACGGTCTTCACAAGATGACGATGCAGGTCCGCACGTTCGACCAGTGCAGCTGTCGACGGCAACCCCTCACGACGCACGGCTTGCTGTTCTCGCCGCCGGATTCGCGTCTCACGCCGCGTTTGTTGTCGCGCCGAGTTGCGCAGTGACCGAAGGGCTAGGAGGCGTGTTGCTCGCCCACCCCAGAATGCCACAAGCCGCCGATCTGGTTCAGTGGCCGCAAGAAACTGCGGCAATTCGGCTTCCAAGACCAGTCAACTACTAACGGTCGAAGCGGATGCCTTCGTCTTCAGGCGTTAACGCCAAGCCGGCCGCCGCTTGGAAGATCGCCGTGATCGGGGCAAATCCCACCGGACGGCCGTCATCGACCACGGGCACGAAGTCGAGCCGCATCGGCGCGCCGCGCCGGATCATCGTCAGCAAGCGGTCCTCGGGAGCAACCATTGCGATGTCTTCGACCAGCACGTCACCGACCGCAGTCGACAAGCGGTCGCGGGCCACCGCCAGCAACATCATGTCGTCCATCTCGCGGCCTTCTTCATGGCCTCCGGTGAGCAAGCGGATCAGCAAGCGCGCCGTCAACATGCCTCGGTATTGATCGTCGCCATCGACAACCATCAACGCACTTGGCATGCCGTGCTCCCCTTGCGTACCGCGCAAGGCAATCATCGCGTCACCAAGAGTCTGGTCGGTGCGAATGCGCAGGAAGTCGGTGCGCATCAAGTCGCGCGCGCAGATGCCATCAGCCATCTTGTCGATCTCCCAATTCGTCGGTCATCGGTTGCTCCAAGACAGGCTCAGTGCTGGTCTGCGACTCGGCTTCTTCGAGCCGGGTCAGCGAGTCCTGCAAACCGCCCAACATCGCATTCGACATGCAATACCCCTTCAACCGGCCCGATTCGTCGCAGATCGGAACGACGGCTTGGTCGTTGTCCGTCGAGGCGCGCAACAGCATCGTAATCGGCGAATCCGGCAGATGGTGCACGACATCGGTGCGGGCGATGTGGTTGATGCGACGAGTGAAGTTGCGGCGCAAAAGCTCCGCAACTTGACGATCATCCAAGCCATCGTCCTCATCCGGATCCGAGCCTTCGATCAGCGCGCTCAACACGTGCCAGCGCGACAGCTCGCCGAACAGGGCACCATTGCGATCCTGCAGGAATAGCGGCTCCGGGTTGATCGAACGCTTGAACTTCTGGGTCTCGCTCAACAACCAAGCAGCCTCGCGCGTTTGGTGCTCGCAACCGAACAGCGGGAAGCGCGTAGTCATCAAGCTCTTGCCGGTCACCAGCACCGACTGCGCGGCATCCGGCTTGGCACCGACAGTGTCTTGGCCGTGGGCACGTTCGTAGCTCTGATGTACCGCAGTCGCCCGCGCCATCGCCAACCGGGTCGACTGGAACAACTTGTTGTCGGCGTAGAAGACGTTCTCTTCGCCAATCTTGCGCCGCAGCCCGGTCGACGTCATCAGCGTCTCGAGATCTCGCTCGACACCACAAACGATCAAGTAGACCTGACGCTCGCGCAGCAGGATCCAGAAGTGCTCGAGCATCGCCATCGCGGTGCTACCCGCAGCGCGTAGGCGTTTCATGCGCAGCACTACCACGCGTGTCTTCGGCGACAGCGCCCGAAGTAGTTCAGAATCTAGATCCTCGGCAGCGGCGAAGTAGATGTCGCCCGACATGTTGATCGTGACCACCGGCGTCGGTGCCGCACGTTGCAATGGCACTTCGTCATAGTCGCCATCAGGCAACGCAACCAGCGCGGTCAGATCGGTCTTGCCGGTCGCCCGCAGGATGACCACCAACGACAACATCACGCCGATGTAGATCGCATACTCGAGTGGCAACACCAAAGTCGCGATCATGGTGCCAAGCAACACGATCTGCGAATTGCGGCCGGACTGCCAACTGAGCTTAATGCGCTGCATGTCGACCATCGAATACGCGATGACGATGATCATGCCGGCCAGCGCGGCCTTCGGGATGTAGTTGGCAACTGGCGCAAACAGCAGCAGTGTCAGCGCCGTCCAAAATGCCGAGAACACCGCCGCCATGCGGGTGCGGCCACCCGATCGGTAGCAGACCGCCGTTCGAGTAAACGAACCCGAACCGGCGAAGCACATGAAGAATGAGCCGACGATCTTCGACACGCCCTGACCGATGAACTCCCTGTTGAAGTCGAGTTTCTGTCGCGAAGACCGCGCCACGATTCGCGAAATCGACGTCGCCTCAATCAGACTCAGAATTGTGATCGCGAACGCACCGGCGAACATGTCCTGGGTCAGCCCGAAATCAGGATTCTTGACGTATTCCGGCACGTGAAAAATATCGAGACTGCCGTCGATACCCTGCCCAATGTCCTTGGCGATCAGGACCTTGTTGCCGTCTTCGAGCAGGTGCCATCCCATCCAATACGACAGGCCACCTGCCACAGCGACACCAATTAGCGCCCCCGGGACCCGCGCCAGCCGCTTGTGCATCTTTGGCAGCAAGACCAGAACCGCCGTCAACACGCCAACGGCAAGCGCGTATGGGTTCGTATCGCCGAGCCGCTCGAACGTCGCGAACAGCACTTCGTACGTGCGCTTGGCATCGCCCGTTTCGATGTCGAGTACGTTGCGTAGCTGGTTGGTCGCAATGAGTATGCCAGCCCCCGCCGTAAACCCGATGACGACCGAGTTGGCCACATAGCGGACAATGTTGCCTAATCGCAACAGTCCGAACGCCAACTGGATACAGCCAGACATCAGCGACAGCAGCAGGATCGCCTCAAACGGGTCAACCCCCTCCGCCAACGCACCCGTCAACCCGAGCAACACGATGCAGAGGCCATTGGTCGGCCCGGTCACCAAGTGGTTCGAACTGCCCAGCAATGCAGCCACCGTGCAGGTGACGATCGCTGTATAAAGACCGAACACTGGATCGAGGCCCGCGATCATCGCGTAGGCCATCGCCTGCGGCACGCCCATAACAGCGACGGTCAGTCCTGCGACAGCATCAGCGCGCAGGCTACCCCTCAGATATTCGGCCAGGGTGGGTCGCGACGCGGAAGACAAGATGCCCCCGATCCTAGCGAAGTTTGGTTGCCGCTGCATCAGTGTCACCAACTCACTAGTGCAACTTGCGCGCAAAGCTACCGCCTCACTTCGCGACAACCGGCGCCATCACCAAGAACTGCCACGCAGAGATGCGTTCCGGACCCATTCCTCGAATCGCTGCCTACCCTGAAGCCATCGCGGGAGATACCGAGGTGTGATTGCTTTGCAGAACCCGACCCACAGTGATGGCGAAAGACAGCCCCCCCCCCAGGGAAGCCGACCGAACCGACCAGATCACGCAGTTCGTCGCTCGGCTTCAAGCCGGACTGTGCCGGTTCCTGCGGCTGTGCTGCGCAGGCCCCATGGCTGAAAAACTGGCTCAGGAGGCGTTCCTAGTCGCGATTCGGCCAGTAGCACTACCGAAGAAGCCAGTTCCGCCTGAAAGCCAGGGGCCACCGCCCAAGCCAGTGCACGTGTATTCGCAGAAGGACGTCGAAGCTCTGCCGCTCGACACCCGCGCCGTCGAGGCTTCCGGCGTCGATGATGCGGTCATCACCGCACTGACCAGGCTGCGCGAGCTCAACATGTTTGGCGGCCAGGAGACCAACCCTTCGTTCGTCGAACACTTGCCAGCGGCACTGACTCGCTTAGAAGTATGCGCCGACTGCGACGACGCGATCTGCCGTGCGGTGCGGGCTCGACATGCGGCAAATGCGCGGCTTGACGGTGGCCATGATCGAGGACCTGGCCGAGGCAACGCAACTAGAAGAACTCGACGTGCGCCACAACGACTTCATCACCATGGCCTACATCAGACGATTGAAGCAGGCGTTGCCAAAGCTCACGAGGATCGACAACAACCACTGAGCTGCCAGATCGCGGAGCCCCTTAGTTCGTAACCGCGTGGTCGGCGTAGCGACGCAGTTCACCGATGGTCCAACGACGGTCGAACAGGTTCGGATCGTCGATGCCGGTCTTGTCGAGCGCTTCGAGGTTGTCCAGCAAGCGTTGGTAGCGCGGCAAATCCAACTCGCGGAAGAACGCAAGCAAATCGGCCGCTTCGCCTAGGGCCGGCTCAACGTCGCCAACGCACGCGTCATGGATGCCAACGATTTGCTGGATCATGTCGAGGTGCTGCTGGCCGGGGTCGACCGACGGGAAGTTCGTCAGCACGAAGTCTTCGGTGAACAACATTGGCACCAACGCGCACGGTTGCTCGGAGCCACGCAGCGCGTTGCGCAGCATCAACTCAACGTCAAACGTTTCACTGAAGGCGTTCATGTCGGTCAACACCTGATCGAGCACGTCCTTCTTGAACGCCTTGAAGCCGGCTTGCGTGTCGAGCACGGTCGCCAGCCGCGGCAGCAACACGACGCGGGCAAAGTGGCGCAGCAACAGGATGTTTCGACTCGGCTTGGCACCGGTGCTGCGCGGCTCGGTGATCGCGCCTTCCTCCTTGACCAGGATCGAACCCGATAAGCCGTAGCGCTGGCCGATCGCGCTGTCGTAGCCCTCGGCAACGATTGCGTGCACGAGCGAACCAGCTTGCGCCAGGTTGCTCGACAAATCGGCATCGGTGTAGAGCACCACATGCTCCGCACCGATCGCGGCGCCCAACGGTTGCTTGGTCGCGAACCACATGCCGTAGGCAATCGAACCGCCCTTGCGTGAATCCGCCGGCGTCCGCAAGCGAGCGAAGCCCGCACCAACATCCGCCTTGCCAGCAATCGCATCGACGAGCTTGATGACCCGAGCGCAATCGCCCAAGCCATCCGCATCGATAATGCTCTGCATGACCTCGGAGCTCGACGGGCTTTCGGGGCAACCGTCATCGCAGGCCAGCAGCTCCCATGTCTGGTTGTCCGCCGTGCCTTCGAACAGCCAACGCATCTGCGCGACCTTGGCACGCACGAGGTCCTCGCCGTGCTCGCTATCAGCCTTTGGCAGAATGCGCGCGGTCTCGTTGTACATCGCCCAGACCACCGACAGATGCAACGCACCCAAGCACTGCTGCAACTTGGTGCGACCGACCGCAGCGCGCAACGCTTCCAAGTAGATCGGACCGTTGCCAGCCACGAACACCGGATCCGCGCAACGTGCATCGAGCGCCATCACGTCAACCGTCGGATCGCTGAGCAGCTCCGTTGCCAACGTCAGCACTTCGGCATTCTGCGTGGCATTGGTCAGATCACGGACAACGCCCACGCTCGCAAGGCTTTCCCTCATAGATAGGGGCATCGACCAGCGCGCAGATGCGGCTGGATGCGAGTGGCATGGGCACCGGAACGAACGCTGCTACCGTCGTCGCCGGACCGGAACAACGCCGCAGACTCCGGCATCAATCGCGGGTATCCAGCACCCCACAGCACCAAGACGCCACAGACCTGTTCTCCAAGCTGGAATACTGAGCATGCGAGCGTGCGCTCAGTCACCTGATTGGCCCGGCTGGATATGCTGCCAATGGCGGCTGGTCGCCAACCGTTCGCCATCGAGTTCCGCAGCCGCTGCCTCAGGGGAAACGTCATGCAATTGGCCGGACACCGACGAGATCGTTCTGCTGGATGCGATGCTCGACGTCTACGTGCTGCAAGAAGACCGCACGTTCTCACGCGTCATCGACAACGAACAGCGGCCTGAACAAGCCAGCCCCTTCGACTTCACCGACATCGCCGGCGTTGGTTCCAACCAGTTCGCGAGTGCCGAGACTGGCGACGGCTTCCTGCTCGATCTCAACGACCGCACGGTCAAGCAGCACTTCTGCTACGCGCCTGGCTTCATCAATCCAGGGGGTTTCACTCAACACACCGACAGCGTCGCGTTCGACCCGATCAGCGGACGCATCATCGTGCAACCGATTACGTGGTCCGAATGGAACGGTAGCACGATGCACGCGGAGGTCGGAACGCTCCCAATCACCGGCGGTGAAGGCGACGACTGGCACCCGATCGATGAGCGCGAGTTCCTCGCCGTGGCGACCGCCTGCATCCCGGCCGCGTTGCTGATCGCAGAATCGTCGGATCAGGGGATGGAGACGACGCGCCGAGGGCTTCGCAGTTGGCCTATTCTGCTGGAACTGATAAGTGCCGTGGTCGCTTTTTGGCTTGGCCTCCGCCAACATTGCCATCGAGGACCGCATGCAGCGTGACCACGATGCCCACAGCTTCCGCACCGCCATTCTTCCGGTTGGCTTCCTGCTCGCGATCTTGGTCTATGGACTGGTCGTGCGGCCGTTGTGGCTAGACCAACCAGCACTTCCCCTCGAGGTCGTCTTCCTGCTGGCCTCCGCGTTCGCGGTGACGCAATTGCGCGTGCTCGGCCACACGTGGCAACAGATCCAAGAGTCGATCGTGCAACGCATGGGTCGCGGCGTCCCCGGCTTCTTCGTGCTGTTCTCGATCGGCATGCTGATCGGCAGCTGGATCGTCTCCGG
>JBNMND010000171.1:0-11846 GCA_051274975.1 Planctomycetota bacterium
TTCGATGTCAGCACAGGCGAGCCAGTTGATGGTGTGTGGATCGCGTTGGTCCCGACCACGGCGCCGTGGGAGGTGCTTGCCTACCTGGACTACGGGGATTGGAATGAGTGTCCTGCTCCAGCCGAGCACGTCGCGGTGCAGAAGCATTGGCACGAGCGCTATGGCGCCGAGATCGTCTGCGCTTCTGGTGACGTGGTCGAGATGCGTGTCACGCGACCGCCGACCAGCCAGGCGGCCGCAATGGAACTGGCGCGCGAGCAGTTCCTGTATTCGGGCGGCGACCTCGTGTTTCAGGGGGTCGAAACCATGAGCGCGCTGGGTGCGGCGCTGGTTGGTTCGAGTGTCTGGTACTTCTGGTGGGACTGAGCTGGTGGGACTAAGCGCGCATCACGAGTGGTAACTGCGATGGCTTCAGTCTGCGGCTCCGGTTACAAAGTCCGCCATACCGCGAGCGCCCGTAGCTCAGTTGGATAGAGCAATGCTTTCCTAAAGCATAGGTCACAGGTTCGAATCCTGTCGGGCGTACCACACGGAGCTCTTCCACGCCTTCGCGATCTTGAACCGGCGGCTCCTGCAGCGCAGCTTGCACTTGGCTGCATGTCTCGCGGCGCAGGCTGCCAATTGCACTGCGGCTAGCCACGAATGTTGGTTGGTTGCTCGGCGACCAGTCGCCGAATACTGTCCGCGGCCTTCCCGTGTTGCCTCATTGCTAGGTGCAGATTGCCGAACTCTCTGCCAATCATCCGGCGATAGTTGCGGAACCCTCGGTGCGTCGCATCGAGGGCCAGTGTTTGGTGGATGTGCTCCAAGGCCTGGGCGAGCAACGGGCCGGCTTCGTCGTGCTTGCCTTGTTTCGCGAGGGTCGCACCGACATTGCATTCGGATCCGGCCAGGTTGCCCAGGTAGTTGCGTACGTTGGGGAACGCGTTGACCAGTAGACACTGTCCCTGAATTGCATCCTTGAGAGCCTCAAGCGCTTCGGCGGGTTGGCCAAGTTCGTCGTGCACGATCGCTACGTTGTTGCGTGTCTGGCAGGTGCGTGACAGCAGATCGCGATTGCTGGGGAACAGTTTGAGTGGGCCCTCTAGCGCGGTTCGGGGTTGCGTTGCAGCAGTTCCTGCGAGGTTGCGAGTAGTGGCGGCAGTGCCGCAATTGCATCCTTGGCTTGACCTTGTTCCATCAAGACTATGTTGGCTTCCACCTAAAGCTGAAGCATCGCAATGCGGTGCACGTCCTGCAGTTGCTGGTCTTGTCGCAGCGCCGCGAAGGCTCCGCGTGCTGCGGCTACGGATGTGGTTGCGGCTATTGCGTTGCCGCCGCTGGCTTGCAGGCGAGCGATGCGGAAATGAGCTATTACCACCTTACCGACGACTCTTGGGTCGCCGGTCCGGTCCGCGGCAAGTCGTTGGTAGTAAGTCAAGGCCTCCCGCGCCACCGCGTCGCAGACCATGACAAGCACGCCGAGCGAACGGACCAGTGGCCAGTCGTCATTGCCGTCGCGAGTTTCGGTCACGATGTTCGCGAGCGTGCGTCCTTCGATCAGCGGCATCGTGAAGAACGGCCGGCTCGCACTATCGTCGTCCACTTCCAAGACCGGCACGATGTCGGGATGTTGCAGCTGTGCCGTGATGCGGGCTTCGTTGAGAAACCGCGAGACGTGTTGCGCGTCGTTGACGGGTGAAGCGTCACCGGGCTCGTCAGAGGATTTGCAGCTGCTGTGAGTCGCTAGTTGGAGATAAGTGTCGACCCGATTCTCGTTACGTCCGGCGTTGGGTCGTGGATTCTACCTTGAACTTGCCGTGGCATTGGTAAGATCGGAGCCGCCGCGGCACTGTGCGCGCCACAGCCGCCCATGTACTCATTGAGACACCTTCTACTGGGAGTGTTGGCTGCCAGCACCGTGATGACGTTGGTCTCCTTGGCCATCTTGCGGGATGCGCGGCACGTCGAGACCGTGCAGATGTCGGAGCGGCTGCAATCGGCGCGCGTCAAGCTGGAGGCGGCGCTGCACAGTCGCTTGCATATGGTGCGCGGGCTCGCGGCGTTCGTTCGCACATCCGAGAGCTTCACGAAGGAGCAGTTCCTGCGGTTTGCGACGGCTCTTGAAGGGGGCCGAGAAGGTGTTCGTAGTTTGCAGTTGGCTCCCAACGCGGTCGTGAAGTTCCTGACTCATCCGGAGCTCAATGTCGGCGCAGAGGGGCATGATTTGCTCGGCGATCCGAATCGTCGTGAACTCGTGCAGCGCGTGATTGATCAGCGCCAATACCTGATCGCCGGACCAAAGACCCTCGTGCAAGGCGGGGTAGGGGTGATCGGTCGGTTACCAGTCTATCTGCCGGCGCCGAATGAACCCGCGGGGGATCGCTTCTGGGGGTTTGCGACCATCGTTCTTGAACTCGGTTCGTTGCTCGTCGAAGCCGGTGTGGATGCGAATCATCCGGATCTCGCGTTCTCCTTGCGCGGCAAGGATGGGCTCGGTTCGAAGGGAGACGTGTTCTATGGAGACGCGTCGGCGTTCCATCCGAATGCGATTACCGTCGATGTCGCGATTCCAAATGGGGTCTGGCAGTTGACGGCCACGGTGAAGCCCGGGTCGGTGTTGGCAGAAGTGTCACGCGCCATGCTGTGGGGAGGTGGCTTGGTGTTGTCACTGCTTGTTGGCTGGTGGATTTTCTCGTTGTTGCATGCACCTGAGTCGTTGCGGGTTGCGGCCGACAATGCGGTTGCCGCGTGGCATGAAAGTGAGCAGCGCGTGCAAGGAATCGCGGCCAACGTCCCGGGCGCGGTTTACCAGCGTGCCTTGTCGCGGCATGGGCAGATTGCCTATCCATACATCAGTCCTGGTTTCTACGAACTGCTCGAGGCAACGCCCGAAGAGTTGCAGCAATGGACCGCAGCGTCGAATGATCTGATTGAGTTTAGGCTCGGTGCGGATGAGATCCGCAAGTGGCGTGAAGCGACGGCGGCGTCGTCGGTCGGGGGCTCCCGCCATGACGTCGAGTTGGCTCTGTTGTTACCCTCTGGCAGGGCGCGGCGAATCCGTTCGTTGGCCATCACGCTTCCTGATCAAGATGGTGGCTTTGTCTGGGATGGCATCATTCTCGACATCACCCAGCAGAAGCTGATTGAAGAGCAGTTGCGGCAGTCGCAGAGAATGGAGTCGCTCGGTCAGTTGGCTGGCGGCATGGCGCACGACTTCAACAACCTGCTCGCGATTGTGGTCGGCAATCTCGAGCTGCTTAAAGACGACTTGGTGGGCACGGAGGATGCTCAGTTCGTCGAGCAAGCGCTGGAGGCTGCGGGGCGCGGGGCCAAGTTGACGCGCTCGATGATGGCGTTCGCGAGGCAGCAGAGCCTCATCGAACAAGTGTTGTCGCTGAACGAATTGGTCGTGTCGACGATGGCGATTTCTAAGGCGGTGCTCAGCGATGCCGTGAAGCTGACGTCGGACTTGCAGTCGGATCTTTGGCCGATTCGCAACGATGCTGGTCAGCTTGGCAGTGCGTTGCTCAATCTGGTGATCAACGCCAGAGACGCGATGCCGGACGGTGGCACACTCCACGTCTCGACGCGCAACGTTGCGGCGAAGCAGCAGGTTGAACTCGCGGTTGCGGACACGGGAACCGGTATGTCTTCCGAAGTGATTGAGCGCGCCTTCGAGCCGTTCTTCACGACCAAGCCCGTTGGGCGCGGATCCGGGCTTGGCTTGAGCATGATCTATGGCTTGGTGCAGCAGTCAGGCGGTCAGGTGGCCATCACGAGCCCGCCGGATGGAGGCTCGACAATCACGCTGAGCTTCCCGCGAGCCGTTGATGAGTCTGTCGCAGACGAGTCGTCGCCCGGCAGTTCAGCTGGCGAGCTTCAAGCCGCGCATGGCGAAGTTGTCTTGCTGGTTGAAGACGATGCTGACGTGCGCGAGATTGTCTTCCGTCAGTTGGCGAAGCTTGGCTACCAGGTGCTGCAAGCTGAGGATGCGATCGCAGCGCTCGCGATGATCGACGGTGGTGCGAAGTTTGATCTCTTGCTGACGGATGTCATCATGCCGCGTGGCATGTCCGGCTTTGAGCTCGGACGTGACGTGCGCAAGCAGACCTCTGTGCCGATCATCTACATGTCGGGCAATCACGCTACAGCGGGCAAGCCGTTCCATGACGACGCGGTGTTGTTGCACAAGCCAGTGCGTCATGCGGACCTTAGCGCCGCGTTACGGGCTGCATTAGACCTGCACTAAGAGTTGTGTCGCAGGCAGTTTATGTCGGGTATCCCTGCGCGCTGGCGTATTTGAGTGGGTTGGCACCAATAGGTCTGGCAACGCATTGTTCGACGCGGAGTTGGTTCAGAACATTGGGCCCTACGCGAGCGGGTGGTGGTGGTGAGTGAATGTAGGCCAGTCGCAATTGAACATCTTGCTGGGAACCAACAATGCCCGTCTCTACGACCTCGAACCGCGGAGCAAGGGCAACTTTGACTGCGTCATGATCCGCCAAACGCCATCGCAGCACTGGCACTGGTGGCATGGCCTAACGGCGGCGGGCCTGCAGGATGGACTCGAGAACTATGGCGTCCGCGCCGTCGGTGTTGCGAGTTACCTGGTTGGCAGCGCGCGACGCTACGCAATGGTCGCGGTCGGCAATGGCAACGCGATAGAGGCGGAAGTCGGCAACGGCATGCGTTCCGTGACCAATGGCACAGTTGACTTCACGCTCAAAGAAGGTGCCGCGCTGGGCTTGCCACGCACCACCATTCAAAGCTTCATGAGCAACTGTCAGTTGGCGTACAAGGGCGGCGCCTGCGACTTCGTTCCGTCAGTTGGCACGCCGACCGACCATCGCGCAGAGTTTGGGCGGCTCAGCTTGCCGTGGTTGAGCAATGGCGTGCTGACGCCGCGCCAAATTGCGTTCGGCGCGTTCGTCAACGATGCGAGCAACGCGGCTGGCGCCGAAAATGCGATCTGGACCAAGGGCATTCCGGTGATGCTGCGCAACTTGATCCACAATGCGATGGCGACGTGGAGCGGGAGCCTTGCCAGCACGATCGTTATCGGCTCTGGCTGCGGCACGCCGAACTATTCGCACGTCACCCATACGCTGCCGAGGCTTGGCGTGAATGTCGCTTACCGCGGCAACTCGGGTCTGCCCAGCGCAACCGCGCCGCTGGCCTTCGGCTTCTCGGATACGAATTGGAGCGGCCTGCCATTGCCGTTGTCGCTGCAGCCATTCGGGTCGAGCCCGGGATGCTTCGCCTACAACGATTGGGCGGTCACGTTTGGCTGCACGACCAACACTGCGGGGTTCTCGCAACACGTGTTGAGCATTCCGAACGACTTTGGGCTGGTCGGCTACCAGTTCTATTCCCCGTGGTATTCGCTCAACGGCACGACCTCGATTTCGAGCAACGGATTGAGGCCCCAAATCGGTCAGTAGCGCACAGCTCATTGCGCTGCCGGAGTCGGCGGGGACAATGCATGCCGATGTCGGCTACGCAACTCGTTCTTCAAAGCCCGCTCCACTCAGCGGCTTGGCTCCGTGCTTCGTTGGGCGCCGCGTGCTTGTGGTTGACACCACTTACCGCCCAGGAACCGGTCGAGTTCGCGCGCGATGTGCGACCGATCCTGTCGGATCGGTGCTTCATTTGTCACGGTCCGGATGCTGCAAAGCGCGAAGCGGGTCTGCGGCTCGATATGCGCGACGTCGCGGTGAAGAAGATGGCGAGCGGTCGCGCGGCCATCGTTCCCGGCGATTCTTCGCAGAGCGAGTTGCTCCGGCGACTGACGGCTCACGATCCCGATGAGCGCATGCCACCGGCGGCGAGCAAGCTGACAGTCAGTCCTGCGGAAGTCGAAGTGTTGCGACGCTGGATTAATGAAGGTGCTGCCTACGCTTTGCACTGGTCGTTTGCGCCGTTGCCCGAAGTCGTTGAGCTGCCAAAGGTGCGGCAGTCTGATTGGGTAAAGAATGGGATCGATGCCTTTGTGTTGGCAGGCTTGGAGCGCGAAGGTGTTGCGCCATCGCCGCCGGCAACTCCGGCGGCGTACCTGCGTCGCGCCAGCCTCGTGCTCAATGGCTTGCCGCCGACAATCGAACAAGTCGACCGCTTCATCGCCGACGGCGATAGCGTCCGCGCTATCGGCGAATTGCTGCAGTCCAAGCGCTACGGCGAACGAATGGCGAGCGATTGGCTCGACATCGCGCGTTATGCGGACACGTTCGGCTACCAAAGTGATGTTGAACGACCGGTGTGGCCTTGGCGCGATTGGGTGATCGATTCGTTTAATGCAAACCTGCCTTACGACAAGTTCGCTACTTGGCAGATCGCCGGCGACTTGTTGCCTGATGCGACCCGCGAGCAGCAGTTGGCGACGGCGTTCCAGCGATTGCATCGCCAGACCAACGAGGGCGGTAGCGTCGAAGCGGAGATGCGGCTCGAGTACGTCGCGGATCGTACCGAAACGTTCGCTACGGCCTTCTTGGGGCTGACCGTTGGCTGTGCGCGCTGTCACGATCACAAGTTCGACCCGGTGACACAGCGTGAGTACTACGAGCTGTCGGCGTTCTTTGACAACATCGATGAGTCGGGCCTCTATTCGCACTTCACGCAGGCGACGCCGACCCCCGCCTTGTCCTTGGCGACGGATAAGCAGTCGATGGCGGAGTCCAAGGCTGCTGCGCGCGTCGCCGCGCTAGAGGAGGATATTGAGGCTCTCACGAGCTCGCCGCGCGAGGCCGAGGCGTTCGCGGCAGCGGGCACCGACGCGCACTACGCGGGCACGCGCGCGCCCGAACACGGCCACGCCGGAACGTTTGCGTTTGAGTCGCTGGTCAAAGGTGTGTTGGTCAATGCGAAGGACGCGGCGTTGCCCGGCCGCATCGGCGACAACCCGGTCTTGGTCGATGGAGTGGTTGGCAAGGCCATTCAGTTCAAGGGCGAGAACTGGGCGAAGTTTCCCAAGGTCGGCAACTTCGATCGCCATCAACCGTTCTCGTTGGCGTTCTGGCTGCGCGTGTCCGAGCAGTATGACCGCGCAGTTGTCATGCATCGTTCCAAGGCCTGGACCGATGCCGGCAGCCGGGGCTACGAGCTACTGATCGAAGACGGCGAACTGAGTTTTGCGTTGGTGCACTTCTGGCCGGGCAACGCGATTCGCATCCGCGCCCATCAGAAGCTGCCCGTCGATGCGTGGACGCACGTCACGTTGGCCTACGACGGCAGTAGTCGAGCGCATGGAATGACGATATTTGTCGATGGCGAAGTCGCCGCGACGCGTGTGATCCGCGATGGGTTGACGCGCACCATTCAGGGCGGCGGTGCCGATGCGTTGACGTTGGCTCAACGCTTTCGCGACCGAGGCCTTAAAGGTGGCGCAATCGACGAACTGCAGGTGTTTCGACGCGAGTTGACCCGCGGGGAAGCTGCGCGATTGTCTGGGCGCGGCGATCCCGCGACACGGGAAGAAGAGCTGCAGTTTTACTTCCGCGCGGTTCACACGGACTATCGCAAGAGGCTCGAAGAGTTGCGTCAGGCGCGCCTTCAGCTTGGGCAGACTCGAGACAAGCAGGCCGAGATCATGGTCATGCGCGAGATGGCGACGCGTCGCGCAACCTACGTTCGGCCGCGTGGTTCGTATCTGGCGCAAGGCGAGCAAGTCAATCGCGGCACGCCCGCGTGCTTGCCCAAGAGCGACGCCAAGGATCGGCTCGCACTCGCTCGATGGTTGACGGATCCGGCGCATCCGTTGGCCGCGCGCGTTGCCGTCAATCGCATCTGGCAGTTACACTTTGGCACCGGGTTGGTTGGCACGGCCGAAGACTTCGGTAGCCAAGGGGCACCGCCGTCCCATCCGCGATTGTTGGATTGGCTGGCACGTTGGTTCGTCAATTCGGGATGGGACGTGAAGGCGTTGCACCGCTTGATCGCGACGTCAGCGACCTTTGGCCAGAACTCGTTGGCCACTGAGGAACTGCGCGAACGCGACCCTGAGAACCGTTTGCTTGCGCGTGGTCCGCGCTACCAGCTGTCCGCGGAAGTGCTGCGTGACCAAGCACTGTGGGCTGCGGGTTTGTTGGTCGAACGCATCGGCGGTCGGCCCGTTCGTCCCTACCAGCCTGCGGGCCTATGGAAGGAAAAGTCTGGCAGGGTCTATCACCGTGCCAAGGACGATGGCCTGTATCGCCGGAGCCTCTACACCTACTGGAAGCGCACGTCGCCGCCGCCGGCGATGATGCTGCTCGACGCGAGCAAGCGCGACGTGTGTGTGATGCGGCGGCAGAGCACCACGACGCCGTTGCAGGCGTTGTTGATGCTTAATGATCCGCAGTTCGTTGAGCCTGCGCGGGTCTGGGCCGAGCGATTGGTCGCCGCGCCTGGCAAACAACAGGAACAACTTGCGGAGGTGTTCCGACGCCTGACGAGTCGGGTCGTGACGGCGCGCGAGTTGGAGATCTTGACGGCGGCGTTGCGGGAGCAGCGCGAAGCCTATCGATTGGATCCCAAGCGTGCTCAGCAGACCGCGACCATCGGGGACCGCAAGCCGGCAGCGGATGTTGACGTGGTCGAAGTCGCCGCGTGGACAATGGTGATCAGCATGCTGATGAACTTTGACGAAGTAGTGAGGATGCGATGAACAATGCAGTCACCAGGCGTCAGTTGTTGGCGCGCGGCGCGACGGGCCTCGGGGCCGTGGCCATGTCGCATCTGCTCGCCGATCAAGACGGGCAGGCGAAGCCGCACTTCGCACCGCGCGCCAAGCGCATCGTCTACTTGTTCCAGAGTGGTGGGCCCTCGCAGCTCGATCTGTTCGACCACAAGCCGCTGCTGCAGGAGAAGAACGGCACCGAGTTGCCGGCGAGCGTGCGCGATGGCCAGAGGCTGACCGGCATGTCCGGCAACCAGTCGTCGTTCCCGTTGGCTGGCACGCAATTCAAGTTCGCGCGACACGGCGAAAGTCAGCGTTGGGTTAGCGAGCTGTTGCCGCACACCGCGCGCATTGTCGACAAGCTGACGTTCGTGCATTCGATGCATACGGAAGCGATCAATCACGATCCGGCAATCACATTCATTCAGACCGGTTCGCAGTTGGCGGGTCGGCCTTCGCTTGGCGCGTGGCTTAGTCATGGCCTGGGCAGTGCCAATCGTGACTTGCCGGCGTTCAGTGTTCTGGTCAGCAAGAACAAGGGGGGGCAGCCGCTCTACTCGCGCCTGTGGGGCAACGGCTTCTTGCCGTCCGCACACCAAGGCGTGCAGTTCCGGCCGGGCAAGGATCGCGTTCTGTATCTCGCGGACCCGGAAGGTGTCGACAAGGCGACGCGTCGCAAGATGCTCGACAGCTTGCGCGACTTGCACGAGGCCGCCTACGAACGCGAATTGGATCCAGCGATCCGCGCGCGCGTCGAGCAATACGAGATGGCCTACCGCATGCAGGAGTCGGTGCCCGAAGTCAGCGATGTTTCCAACGAGCCGGATCACGTCTTCGAGCTGTATGGCCAAGACGCACGCGACCCCGGCACCTATGCCGCGAACTGTTTGATGGCGCGTCGTTTGTTGGAGCGTGGCGTTCGCTGCGTCCAGCTCTATCACCAAGGTTGGGATCAACACGGCGGACTTGTCGGTGCGATTAAAGGCCAATGCCGCGAGACCGATCAGGCGAGTGCGGCGTTGGTGCTCGACCTGCAAGCGCGCGGGCTGCTCGATGATACGTTGGTGGTGTGGGGCGGCGAGTTTGGTCGCACCAACTACTCGCAAGGCAAGCTGACCAATAGCAACTACGGCCGCGATCATCACCCGCGTTGCTTCACGATGTGGATGGCCGGTGGCGGCATGAAGCCTGGCTATGCGCACGGCGAGACCTGTGAGTATGGCTACAACGTTGTGCGCGATCCGGTGCACGTTCACGATCTGCAGGCGACGATCCTGAATCAGCTAGGCCTCGATCACGAACGGCTGACCTATCGCTATCAGGGCCGCCGCTTCCGTTTGACCGACGTGCACGGCAACGTCGTGCGGCCGTTGCTGGCGTAGGGCTGGCCGCAGTTTCTGGCCAATACGGGCGGATCTAGGAGCACCTTCCGTTCGCACCAAGTCGACGATCGCGTAAGTCGCCTTCTTGCTGGATGTCATCGCGGTTGCGGTGATTGTCTGTGCTGTGCTCGTCGTCGGCATCGCGAACGGCAGCAGCCCAGCCATCCACGCCTTGCGATCGCCTTCGTGTTGCTCGTCTAGCTGATGACGCAGCTGTTCGGTCGCGCGCCTCAGTTGGGTT
Organism: Planctomycetota bacterium; assembly: GCA_051274975.1. Taxonomy (GTDB): domain Bacteria; phylum Planctomycetota; class UBA1135; order UBA1135; family UBA2386. The sequence continues at coordinate 10,256 of JBNMND010000171.1, forward strand.
CGCCCCGTGCTTTCCGGAATGCCAAGCGAGTCGGCGGTGTCGAGGCCGTTGAAGTAGCGCAGCAGCTCGATCTTTCAATGCGTTTAGGGCCACGCGACTACAGTTTCACGACGGTGCTGTGCAGCTCTTCGCGGGCGGCGACTTAGTTGCTCGACAGTGCCGTGCCCGACTTGGCCGCACGCAGCTCGCGCGCTTTGAGGCGCCCTTCCTGGCGGTAGTGCTTGCGAGCTAAGTTACGTGTGACCGTCGCGAGCCAGCCCCGCCAGGCTTCGCACGAAGTGCAACTCGTTGAGCAGGCGGGTCAAATCACTGTGGGGAAGGCTTGTTATCACCAGTGCAGTCCCGCGGAGGTGCGTTCTGTCTCAGCCCTGCGGAGTTTTTTTCTCGCTGAGCTATAGGGCACTCAGTCGCTGGCACACAGTAACCCGGAGCCGCGTCGGTGGGGTGGCTCGGTGGCGGCTGGGCCCGCCGGCGAATTGCATGCTGAGCACGTGCTCCCTAGGGTTTACGAGCTCCCGCCGCGGAACCTTTCTTATGACCTCTGATCACAGCAACGTGAACCCTCATGCCGCCGATGAATCGCGCGGCGTAAATCGTCGACAAGTCTTCTGCGCCTCGTTGGGCGCGCTCGCCGTCGGTCTTGTGCGCTTGCCCGCCAGCATCGCCTCGACGACGCCGTGGCCGAAGGGGCTGCTCGGCTTTGAGCCGCTGCCGTCTTCGGCGGACGACACCGTGCACGTAGCCGTTGGCTACGACGCGAAGGTGTTCATGGCGTGGGGTGATCCTCTTGATGAGAAGGGCCCGGCGTGGCATCCGAGCAACACCGCGGCGCAGCAGCGTCTGCAGGCGGGCATGCACCATGACGGCATGTACTTCTTCGCGGACAAGGCGGATGACGGCAGTGCTCTATCCGATTCCGGCAAGCTTGCGCTCAACCATGAGTACATCGATCTCGGGTTGCTCTACGAGAAGGGCATCACGCAGCATTCTGGTGAGTTGACCGAGAAGGCGCAGGCTGCGGTCGGCGTGTCGGTCGTCAACGTTCGGCGCGATGAGAAACGTCAGTGGCTGCGCGAGGGCGGCTTCAAGGTCGACGGCAATACGCTGATCGATATCGGTGGACCTGCGAGGGGCCACGAGGCGATGCGCACGCCGGGCGAACTGTTCACCAAGGAAGAGCACGAAGGCACGGCGACGCACGGCACGTTCGCCAACTGTTCCAGTGGCTGGACGCCGTGGGGCACCTACCTGACGTGCGAAGAGAACATCCAAGACTTCTTCAAGCGCGCTGACTCGGATCGGTCCGATGGCGAGAAAGCCTATGGCTTGCCCAACGTGTATGGCATTCCGGACGGGTGGCACACGCGCTACGGCTGGGACCAGCACGACAAGCGCTACGACATCGATCGCGAAGACGCGCGCAACAACTTCAACAGGTACGGCTGGGTGGTTGAGATCGATCCACGCAACCCCGAGAAGCGCGCGGTCAAGCGCTCTGCTCTCGGTCGCTTCCGCCACGAGAACGCGGGCGTTGTGATTGCGAAGGATGGGCGTGCAGTCGTTTACATGGGCGACGATGAGCGCTTCCAAT
>JBNMND010000172.1:0-11805 GCA_051274975.1 Planctomycetota bacterium
GCGAACTTCAGCAAGCTCGGGACGATGGTGGTAGGCGCGGATGTCGAGCAGGATCACCGAGAACTTGTCGAGCTGCGTTGAGACCAACGCGTCACGATCGAGACTGGTGAACGGGATGCCGAGGTCGGACAGCGTTTGCTCAGTCGAGTCTTCTGGGCCACGCACGAGACCGACGTTGAGGCCCGGCGGAACGTTGACGTCAATCAACCGCAACGGCAACCGCACCTTGCCTTCGCCAAAGCCAACGGCGAGGCCAGCGTCCGGCGTCATCTCGTTCGCATCGATTGTCGCACGCACGAGAATGCGCGCTTCGCGTTGTTCCTTGGTCAGCTCCAGGCGACTCGGAGTCGCGACCGCCTCGATGCCGGGGCCCATCTGCAACTGCACCGGCGCCGAGACCGAAGTATCGAGGTGACTCTCAACCGAGATGCTGAGCAGCCGCTCGCTCTTCTGGCCGCGTGCCACCAAAACGACTTCACGCTCGAACTTCAGCGCAACCGACTCAACCGGCGTGTACGCCAGCTTGGAGTCGATTCGGAACTGATGGTTGTCGAGAGTAAACGTCGTCACCACGTTCACAAAGCTTGGCTCTGGACCGACAGGCAACTCATCGCCGCTCCCGTAGTGGCAAGCGAACCCAAACTCAAACCGACCCGGCAATGGATCGGCCACAGGTTTTATCGGCGCGGCAACTACAGCGGGCTTGCCTTCCTTGCCGGCCGGACTCGCACCCTTGAGGTTGCCCGAACTCGGTGCCGCTCGCGGCGGACCATTGGCGGGATTGCGCCCAACTGGTCGACGCACTGGTTCGGCTGCCGTGCCACCACTGGTCACCTTCAGGTTGCTGACTTGATCGTGACCATGCACGACGACATAGCCCTTACCGCGACCGCCGCGCGGAACCGTCTGACGACCCAACCACACTTCCGCACTGACGCCGGACGCAGCCAGGTAGAGCTTGGAAAGGCGCTGGTAGTATTGCCCCACTCGCTCACCATGCTGCTCGTTGTGCGGACTGATCAGCTTCAGTTCCGTCATCGTCCGAAGGATCGCCTGCTTGCGTTCGTCAGCTGGCATCCGCATCAGGTCGGCAGCCAACGCAGGCTTCTCGAGCCGCCACTGATCCGTGCGACGCTTGCCCCACTGCGTGAGGTCCTTGGCGTCGACATCACTGACACCTTCGGGATAGACAACGCGCCAATAGTCCTTGCCGACACGCAACGGGTTGTGCTTCCCCCACGGTCCTTGACTGACGTGCTGCACCCAAGCAGCCCACGCTAAGCGTGCATAGGTCTGGCCGCGAGCCGCATCCACTTCGCCAGTTTCGAAGTGAAGTTGCGACTTGTCCAAACCACTTCGCGCATACAAACGCGGCACGTATTGTTTGGCCGCGGTGCGCTCCTTGAGGATCTCAATTACCGCCCAAATCGAAGCGCGATGATGGCCATGGCCCCGCGTCAACGTGTGGTTGGTGATGATCACGTCGGGATCAACTTCATCGATAACGCGCCGCATCCGGCTCTTCAGAGCGTCCTCGCCCCAGAACTTCAACGTCTCCGGAAGCGTCTTGCTGAAACCAAAGTCGGTCATGCCCAGCCAGCGAACCTCAGCACCAGACATCGCCGATGCGCGCAGGGTTTCGCCAACACGGATCTTGGCCAACGCCGGCCCAATCTCGCGACTAATGGCGTTTTGGCCACCATCGCCGTAGGTCGAGTAGACCGTCACGATCCGCATACCGTGCTTGCGACGCAGCACGGTGTTCGTGCGCGACGACTCGTCATCGGGGTGCGCTGCAACGTTCAACACAACGATTTCGTTGCGTGCGTCCAGCAGCGCCTGATGCGTAGCGACAAAGCCAGTAGCCGCTTCGGGCTTCTGCGCGACGGCGCTACCCAGCAACGCCGACAACAAGAAAGTAGTACGGGCAATCATCGGGCGAGGCTCCTCAATCGTTCTGCGGCGTCGGCCAATACCGATCGCTCAACAGCAAACTGGAATCGCATACAGCGCACATCATCTGACTCGGCAAAGAACAAGTGGCCGGGCACAGCGTTAACGCCAATGCGTTCGATCATGGTCATGACCGCGTCGTAAGACGAAATGTCGCCGAACACATCCGTGTAATCGGCGAGCACGTAGTACGCGCCCTGCGGCACGTCAAATTTGAAACCGGCATCGCGCAAGGCGGCGCAGAACAAGTCCCGCTTCTGCTGGTATTCATCCTGCAACTCGGAATAGAACGAGTCCGGCAACTGCTCGAGCGCGCGCTGCACGCCGCGCTGCATCGGGCGCGCCGCGCAGACTTCCATCTGGTCAAACGCGACACCGCACTTCTCGACGATCTCTTCATGACCGGCCAAGAAGCCAATGCGCCAGCCCGTGACCGAGAACGTCTTACTAAACGAGTTCATCGTCAGCGTGCGCTCAGCAAGCTCGGGCACGGTCGCAGGCGACACATGCTTGCGGCCGTCGAAACACATGTATTCGTAGACCTCGTCGGTCAGCACCGCGATGTCCGTACCTTCGAGCACGCGACCGAGCTCGGCCAATTCTTCACGGCTCCACACCTTGCCCGACGGATTGCCGGGCGTGTTGACCATGACGGCGCGAGTGCGATCCGTCAGTTTCGCTCGCAACGCGTCGGCATCGAAGGCAAGCTCCGCCCCCTGCATGCGAACCGCGACGGCCACCGCGCCAAACAGCGGTATCGTCGTCCAGTGGTAACTGTAGAACGGCTCGAACAGCACGATCTCGTCGCCATCCTCAAACAGCGTCATGCCAGCCGCAAAGAAGGCACCACTACTGCCGGTGCAAACCGCGACGTTCTTGGCCGTGTAGTCCAGCCCATTGTGGCGGCGCAGCTTGTCAGCAATCGCCTCACGCAGCTCCGGCAGACCGGCATATGGCGTATACAGCTGCCGATCTTCGCCGCCAATCGAGGCAATCGCACCCTTCACGAGCGGTTCGGGCGAGTCGAGGTCACAGACGCCTTGGCCGAGATTGATCCCGCCGGGCACGCCATTGATGACAAGAGTCAGCGACCGCAGCAAATTGCCTTGGTCGAGGTGGCGACGCCGCGCCGCTGTGCGCGCAAAGGCGCTGTGGAGGACATTCATGATCGAGAGGGCTCGGATGATACGAACAACTGCACTCCGCGTCTTGAAGTCCGTGCCGTAACGGGGAGCATCACATACCAGTGAACGAAGCATTGGCGTTGCGGGACTTGCACTTCGGGTACGGCTCCAAGGCCGCGGTGCGAGGGGTTTCTCTCCAGTTACAGGCTGGCGACTGCTACGGATTTCTCGGGCACAACGGGGCAGGCAAGACAACTGTCATGCGTTTGTGTCTTGGCCTTTTGCGACCGTCGCAGGGGTCCGTGAGGATCTTCGGCATCGACCCGAGTCGGGAGCGACGCCGCGCCAACTCATTGGTAGGGGCACTGATCGAACGGCCAGGCTTCCACCTCCACGTTTCCGCCCGACAGAACCTGGTCGCGTTGGCTCGCCTACAAGGCATTGCCAGGCGCCTCGCCAATGCCGAGGTCGGCCGCGTGATTGAATGCGTCGGACTCAACGACGCGATGGACCAAAAGGTCGGCACCTTCTCGATGGGCATGCGCCAACGCCTAGGCATCGCACAGGCACTGCTCGGCAAGCCGCGCCTGTTGTTCCTCGACGAACCGACCAACGGCCTCGACCCCGAAGGCATCGCCGATCTGCGCGCGCTACTGCATCGACTGACGCGCGAAGAAGGCACCGCCATCATGTTGTCGAGCCACCAGCTCGCCGAACTCGATGGCTTGTGCAACCGCGTCGGTGTGCTGCGCGAAGGTTCGATGGTTATCGAGGGCGATCTCGACTCGCTGCGTCAACGCGTTGGCGTGCGCCACGTAATAACTGGTGAACCAGTAGCTGAGATGCAACGCGAACTCGAGGGCATGAACCTTGAACCGACCCGCGACGGCGACCGCTTGTTCGTCAACCTTGGCGAGCACAAAGCGCACGACGTCACGCGCGTATTGGCAACAAAGGCGAAGCTCGCATCGTTCGCTCCGGAGCAGGCGACCCTCGAACGCATCTACCTGCACGCGGCGTCCGCGACTGCCAACCAAGAAGAACCCGCAGCGCCGGTCGGCGAACCCGGCCCGCCACCCACTCCGGCCCTCGGCTCCACCAAGAAGCCGCGCCGCCGCGCGTATGGCTTTGAGCTGACTACGTTGCTTCACAGGCGTTCAACGTTGCCGTTGCTGGCGCTGCCGTGCGTGGCTGCGGCGTTTGCCGTCACGAGCTACGGCACCCGCGTAGGCGAGGGCCTCAAAAAGGTCGAAGCCGGCGAACAATTCAGTGCCGATGCCGGCAGCGGCTACCTCGCCGTCGCGCAAAGCATGCAGACGGCAACGCCGGTGCTAGCACTCGCGATGCTGTGGCTCGCCAGCCAAACCATCGCCAGCGACATCGCCGGCGACACCTTGCGCAATTCGCTGATTCGCAGTGTGTGTCGCAAGGACGTGCTGTTTGGCAAGGTGTTCGTCTTGCTAACGACGATGATGGCCGGTTGGCTCGCGGCTGTATTGACCAGCGTTGGCATCAGCTGGGCGACAGTTGGCTTTGGCGACCTCGAAGAAGTCACGCGCTTCGGCGAGCGCGACCTGCTCGCCAACGCATCGGACGTGTGGCCAACGATGTTGGTAGCACTTGCCCAGATGACATTACCGCTCGCCGCGATCGTCACGCTCAGCGCCGCCGCATCCGCCATCGCCAAACGGCCCGCACTGGCACTGGCAGCCGCTGCGGTTGCCGTTCTGGTACCAGAACTCGGCCGCGGCTTCGCTGGCGAACGCGGCGGCTGGTTGTTGACGAGCCACTTACCCATCGCCTGGCGCGATGACTCAGCGCTCAACTATCTAGCAGCCGTGTCCCGCGGTGCTGCTGACGCGCTTTGGGTCTGGTCAGACCAAGCTGTCTTCGCACCCGTTTTGTGGCTTGTCGCAGGCAGCGTCATGCTCAGCATTTTGGTCTCTCGTCTCCGCATCTCATGATCGCCATGCTGCGCATCACAACCCTTCTGGCGCTGTTCGCCACGTTCACGGCGTGCTCTCTGTCACCGGATCTGCCGAAGCAGTCGCCAGTTCTGGCGGACATGGAAGAACCGCTGAACCTGCGCACCGAGCCCAACGACGAAGAACAGCGACTGGCCTTACCGGTCGGCACGTTCTCTGGCATCTACCTCGGCGACGCACACGACACGCTCGAGGCAATGCTCGATGACCCCGATTCCATTGCGATCGTACGCGTCGTCGAGAACTCACCAGCGGACCAAGCGGGACTCAAAGCCGGCGACCTAGTGCTCGAGGTTGAGATCGACGGCGGCGAAGCCCAAGCAATGGGACGCGAAAGCCAGTGGCGCAAAGTCGAACTAGAAGCCAAGCCAGGCACCAAGGTCGTGCTGTATGTCGACCGCGCTGGCCGGGAAGCTCGCACCGAACTGACTCTCGCGCCACGCCTGCGGGCACCCAGCCGGGAGCTGACCGAACGCTTCCGCGAAGAACAACACATCGGCTTCGTGGTGCGCACGGCAACCGAAGTCGAAGCGCGCAACGCCGGCCTCGGGCCGGGCGGTGGCGCGGTATTGGTCGGCATGTCGCAGCGCAGCCCATGGCGTATCGCCGGCTTGCGGTTCCAAGACTTGTTGGTCGCCATCGACGAACAACCACTGACTCACCCCCAGGACTTGCTGGCCGCAGCGCGCGACGCGCAACGTGACTCGCTTCGGTTGACGTTTGTGCGTGACGGCAAGAGGCAGACCGTGGTCGCCGACAAGACTGCGCGCGAGCACCAGACTACCGAGATCTCGCTGCCGCTCATTTTCTCCTACGACGTCGACCGTGGTCATACCGAATGGTCGCTGCTGCTCGGCAGCATCAACTACCAATCGACGGCCGCTGCGTGGCGATTCCGGCTGCTGTGGCTGATTGGCTTTGGTGGCGGAGACGCCGACCAACTGATGGAGCAAGGCTCATGATTCGCTTGCTGACCGCAACCTTGCTAGGTACTTCGCTCGCCGCCGCGCCGCAAGATCCCAAGACCGCAACGATGCAATTGCCCGGCGCGCTCGAAGTCACCGGCACGATGTTGGCCGACATCGATGGCGACAAACAAATGGACTTGGTAATCGCGTGCCACAACCCATCGACAGGCAAGCGCAGCCTGCGCATGCACGTGCGCCAGACCCGTGGGGTTGCCTTCAAGTCGGTCCCGTCGCGACAGCCACTCGAGCTAAAGGACGATGTGGTCGCGTTCACATTTTGCGACTGCGCGTCAGCACCTGGCGCCGAACTGATCTTGCTAACACCTGAGATCGTCTTCGCAGTTCTTACGGGCAAGAACGGCGAGCCCTCCTACCAGCCACTCGCTCGCCACCAACTCGTGTGGCCAGCCGCCGACCGCGACCGGGTCGTACCGCTAGCGAATGCCGCCATCGACTTCGACGGTGACGGCCGAACCGATCTGCTGCTGCCGCGTCCCAATGGCTGGTCCGTGTTGTTCCAAGATCGCAAGGGCGACAAGGCGACCTTCCAGCGCGACGCCAAGACCACGCTGCCGCGTTGGCAAGACACGATTGACAAGGCAGTGCGTGGTCGCGGCATCTCGGGTAACGGCAACGGCTTTAAGCTGCGCATCAGCGGCGGCAAACCAACCGATATCGCCGGCATGCTGGTGCGCGCAGCGACGCGCACGCCAAAGTGCCAGGCGGTCGACCTGGACGGCGACGGCAAGCTCGATCTGGTTGCGCATCGTAATGGTACAATGTACGCCGCGATGCAAACCAAGGCGGGCACGCTAACGATGAAGGAGCAGCCGTTGCCGCTGTCCGAGAATCGCCTAAAGGTGATCGATCCGGCATTCGACGTGCAGTGGCTCGACGTCAACGCAGACCGGCGCGCCGACTTGCTGCTGACGACTTCGGCGCAGCGCGACGGCGCGGTCGAAGCGCGGGTCGACTTGTTCCTCGCGAACACCGAGGGTCAATGGTCTGACAAACCCAGCAAGCGGTTGCGTATGCAAACCATGGCGCATCCGCCGCAAGTCGTAGACGCGACCGGCGATGGCAAGAAGAACCTCGTCTGCGTCACTCTTCGCACCTCGGCAATGGCCAAACTGACCGGGGGCGGTAGCGACTCCTTCGATGCTCAGGTCAGCATCTACGGCACCTCGGACGGCCTGTTCGCAACACCATCGCTGCTATCGCGCGCCATGCCGCTAGCGACCGACTCGGAACTGAAGTCGCCGTTCTTGCTAGTGCGGCCGGGCCGGCGCGGTCGAGCCGGTGATGTATTGATGATCATTGACGGACACCTCGAGCGCCGCTTCATGAACGCGAAGAACAACACCCTCAAACTCGCGTCACCCGATGCGCGCACGCCGATTCCCGCCGGGGCGCGACTGCTGCTTTGTGATGCTGTTGGTGACAATCTCCTGCTGATCACCGGCAGCGAAGTGCGCCACTTGAGGTTCCGCCGATGAGGCTTGTACCAATCAGCGTTGCGACTGTGCTCGCGGGTGTTATGCCAGCGCAAGCTCGCACGGCGGCAAGCTTCGAACACGCCAACATCACATCACAACGGCTCGCTGACACCGACGGTGACGGCCGACAAGAGCTGCTATTGGTTTGCCACGACCTGGTCACTGGCAAGTCGTCCCTGGTGCGCGTCGGCTTCGACGACAACAACCAGCAACTGATCCAGCGGGGCGAAATTGTGCTGACCGATCCGGCACACACCTTGATCGCGGTTGAAGACCTACTACCTGCCAAGGGTGCAGAGGTAATCTTGGCAACACCGCGACGCACTGCCTGTGTCGCGTGGTCCGTCGACGGCGAACCTGGCAAGCAGATCGTGCTCGCGCGCAGCGCGAAGTTTCGAGTTCGGGTCGACCAACCGCAACTGTCGCCGTTCGTCATCGATCTCAACAAGGACGGCAAACTCGACCTGATGCTGCCCAGCCTTGAAGGTGTGCAACCGTACTTTCAGGAGAAGCTTGGCGAAGACGGCGTGCCAGTGTTCCGCAGCATGGACCCGTTCCGTGTTCCGGTTCGCGCCGGCGTCGACACCGGTAGCGGCGGCATCGACCAAGAACTGACCGGCAGCATCGGCATCCCGCAGATCCACACCGAAGACCTCAACGGCGACGGCCGCCCCGACCTCCTGACGAAAGAAGGCTTCCGCCGCGCCTACCACTTGCAGCGCACCGACGGCACCTTTGAGAAACCGATCGAAGTAGACCTGAAGCAATTCGTCGACAGCACGCCAAAGGCGGCCATGGATCTCGGCACCACCGCGGTGCTAAGCGACGACCAGATGATGCAGCGTGGCGACGTCAACGGCGACGGCATCCCGGATCACGTCATCGCCCACCGCCGCAAGATCTGGACCTTCCTCAGCGACACGAGCGGCCCGCAATTCAAGAAGGCGCGCACGCAAGCGGTTGCTGACGACGTCACCCAACTCCTGCTCATCGACCTCGACCGCGACAACTGTGACGACCTGCTGACCTTCCGAGTGCAGCTGCCAGGCCTCGCGACGATCGTGCTCGCGCTGGTGCGCTCAATCGACATCGATGTCCGGGCGGTCGGTTACAAGAGCGAGAAGAACGGCTTTGCTGGCGCTCCCAAATGGCGCCGCACCGTGACCGTGCGCATCCCACCGCTGCTCTCCCTACTTGGCCAGCAAGAAGAACTGATCGACCGCTTCACCAACCTGATCAACAAGGCGCGCATTTCAGCACGCGGCGAGTTCGTCACGGCTGATCGCCCCGACCTGGCGCTGGTAACCGAAGATAACTCGGCAATCGAGTTGTTCCCCAACGTGCCGGCGGCACCCGAACTAGACAGCAATGAAGGTGCTCAGATGCTCGGTGAGCTGCTGTTCACTGACGAGAACACCGTCTTCGACATCGACCGAATCTTTGGCCTTGCCTCCGGATTCCTCGATCGCATGAACGACCAATCGGTTGGCGAGCGCAAGCCGACCGCTTCGATCAAGCTACGCGACGTGGAGCAGTGGCACTTGGCAAAGCTCAACGTCGGCGAGTTCAACGACAAGCCGGGCGAAGAACTGCTGCTGACGTATCGCGCTGCCAACAACCCGGCGCAACGCGCCTACGACGTGATCGCCTGGCGCTGAGGCACCTGTCGCCAGGCTAGCGGGCGCTAAGGGGCTACCGATTCTTCAGCCACCAGAGCTCGGATTTGCGAATGGCCGACTTGTTAGCGTCCCGGTCTTTCTTGGCGTCGTAACCAAAGACGACACCGGCAATGCCCTGCAGCGCCCTAGCGGCCGCCTGGCGCTGCGGCCCCACGTCACTTCGCAACGAACGTAGTAGATCCGGCATCGCTGCCTTGCCGCGCTTGATCAGCTGCCGCGCGCACTCGTCGATGTCCTTCTGCTTGGAGTGCGGGCCAATGTTGACGAGACGAACGATGTGCTCCGTCAACGGTCCGACGTCCTTCTGGAACTTGCGGCGCAAAAACAGGATCGCGAATGAAGTAGGCACGGAGTCGCCGCGCTTGCCGGATAAGTGCGTGCCAGGGAAGCCATCCTTCTTGCTGCTCCAGCCGCCGCCGGACAACTGCTCTTCGACGAACATCTCGGCACCCTTGGCATACCAATCGGTGTTGCCCGCGATCTTGTCGACGTCACACAGAATGGCGGCGCGCTCAAGCCCGTAGTGGAAGTAGTAGCACCAGCGTTCATCGACCGATCCGATCGACGCCTTGTTCTTGTCAAGATAGGACCAAGCTCGATTGATCTGCTTATCGATGGTGGCGGCGCGCGAGTAGTTATCCCCCAACGCCTGACTGCAGATCGCCAACACGGCAATGCCAGCTGCCGTCATCGACGGGTAAGGCTTCCAACCGTTACGATTCCGCGTGTAGCCAAAGCCACCGTATGGATCTTGCTGGTCGCCGATTTCACGGGCCATTTGGATCCATACCTGCTTCGGGATCTTGATGCCCATCGCCGCCGCCGAACGCAACCCAAGCGCACCGTACTGCGTGTTGCTCAAGTCCCACGTCGCCGGCCGCCGTTGGTATTGGAACGTGCCCTCGTCGCAGCGATGCATGAGCAGCTTCTTGGTGTCCTTCTTGGCGAGCTCCATGCGCTCGGGAAACGTCGGACACGCTTCGAGCACGATCAGCCTCAGCGCAATGTCGTAAGTCTGAGTCGGTCTGCCCTTTGCTAACTTCTTGATCGCTCTCGCCAACGCCGGCTCCGTGACGCGGATACCGTCGTGGATGCCAGCGAGCACGAGCAAGGACAACTCGCCTGTTCGCGTAGCCCCCTTGTTGGCGGCCTTTAGGTGCCCTATCAACGCTGGGCGCGCCATATCGAGCGCCTCATTGATCTTGGTGCGCAGTTCGACATCCTGTGCGTAGCAAGCACCTGTCGCCGTGACAGTGATTGCGCAAATCAGTAGTAGAAGTCGTTGCCGCATCGACATTGCATCATAGTCGCAACGCGTTCCCACGTTACAGACTGCAAGCAACGCCGGACCGAACACCTCACTGCATGCGAATAGCCATCACTGGATCCACTGGCCTAGTAGGAAAAGCTCTGATTCCGGCCTTACAGAACGCTGGGCATCGGGTCGTGCGACTCGTTCGGTGCGACGCGATCGCCCCCCATCGCTCGGCCGAAGACGCAGTGCAGTGGCAACCAGCCACCGGCGCCATCGACCTCGACGCACTCGGCGCGATCGATGCCGTCGTGCACCTCGCCGGTGAGAACGTCGCCAGCGGCCGCTGGACAAAAGCGCGCAAGCAACGCATCTCGGACAGCCGCGGTCCAACCACCGAGAAGCTGTGTCGCACGCTCGCCGGCATGGCTCGGCCACCGCATACGTTCATCAGCGCCAGCGGCATCAACATCTACGGCGATCGCGGCGCCGAAGAACTACACGAGGGCAGCTCCCTTGCGAGCGAACCCGACTTCTTGGCCGACGTCGCAAAAGCGTGGGAACTCGGCGCCCAGCCACTCGCCGACAGCAACACGCGCGTCGTGCATCTGCGCATCGGCATCGTGCTCGATCGAACTGGCGGAGCACTCGCGCGCATGCTGCTACCGTTTCGTTTGGGTATCGGTGGCCGGCTCGGCAACGGTCATCACTGGATGAGTTGGATCACGCTGCCCGATCTCGTTCGCGTCGTGCAACGCGCGCTGATCGATGAAGAACTCCGCGGACCGGTAAACGCCATCGCGCCAGTGGCGGTCAGCAATCGCGAGTTCACTCGCACACTTGGCAAGGTGCTAAGGCGTCCGACATTCCTGCCGATGCCGCGCGTCGCGTTGTGGTTGTTGTTTGGCGAACTGACGAACGTATTGCTCGGCAGCCAACATGCACGCCCGCAACGATTGCTCGAAGCGGGCTTTGAGTTCGAACACGCGAACCTCGAAGGCGCCCTTCGTTCTTGCCTAAGTAAGTAGGGTCACTTCAAGAGTGGGACAGTCCCAGCGCATCTAGCCATACAAGATGACTAGGTCACTCACGCACACTGCACGTGACAAACCCTGCTGCGCGAACCCGCACAAACGACCCGCACGTTTGACGGCGTTGCGACACAGAATCGCAAATGGGACACGCGTGCGATGCCGAGCAGCTCCGCCTCGCGCGATTGGTGGACGTATCTCTACAATCGCACGGTGACATCTTATGTCGAGGATGCCAACGATCTGATGAACCCGGAGTTCGTGACCAGCCTCAGCGGCCCTAGCGAAACCTTTTCGCCGAGCGACATCCGCTACGT
>JBNMND010000173.1:0-11804 GCA_051274975.1 Planctomycetota bacterium
ACTGTATCGGCTCAAAGCGTGCGGGCAACCCGAGTAGAATCAGAACTTCGCCAGGACCTGCATTCCGCAAGGCCAAACGCCCGGACAGGATCAGGTTGACGGGGGTCGGCCTCGGGGCCACAATCTTCACCCGCCAGTGGTCCACCCCGGGCCAGCAGCCTGTTTTCCGGCCCAAATCCCAGTCTATTCTCTGTGACCGAGTTCTCCAACGAAGCCCCTGCCACCGCCGATTCCTGGGATGGCATCCTGGCAAATCTCCGTCTGCGGTATCCCGGTCAGAAGGACAGCGTGCTGTTCTGCCTGCACAAGTTGCACAGCAACCCAGAACTCGGCCTGCCCGATTTCCGCGATGAGGCCCGCCTGCACGGCATTCCTATGGCTGGCCGCGCCCTGCACTCGGCCAAGGTAATCCTCGGCCTGGCGATCGCGAAGCCACGCGCCCCCAATGCACCGAAGAATGCACCGAAGCCATCCGCCGAAGTCGCGATGCCGACGGAGCCAGCGCGCCTCGGTCGCCCGCGCAGGGTGCGCGGTGGCGGCTCCACCGCCGATGGCTCGATTGAGGACAAGGTTCTCGATGCCGTTCGCCAGATCCAGTCGGCTGCAGGTGCGGAAGCAGAGAAGTTGCGCACCGCGGTGCGGCAAGCGGTCGCGATCTTGCAGCGCGCGCTCGACGAGTAGTCGCGCTAACTGCCGTGACGGGCTTGGCGCGAGGCGCCGATGCTGCCCGCCGAGTCCCGGGCTTCGCCCGACTTGGCCCGAACCGAATTGGCCTGAACAAACGGCAGCAGGCACTCGGGGTAATCGCTGCGACCACACCGCGTGTAGTCGCGCATCATCGCCTCGCCGACCTGCACCGAATCGAACTCGCGGTGCTCAACCAACCACTGCCACAACCACCGCGCCAACTTGACGAGCGCGATATTGGTCGGCGCCGCCGTTCGCTCGAACAACCACGCGGAGAACTCGGCGAACGCAGTGAACGCTGAGTCGCCCTGCAACAACAGCGGCAACGTCTCGGTCCAGTTGCCGCGGTTGGCAACGATCTCCCAGAACCGCGCGAAGCGCTTCATTCGTTGGATCGTCGTGAACGGCATCGCGGCAGTTTGCAGCACGTCGTATGGCGGCTGCTGCGCATAGGCCATCGCGTGCTCGCCGTCATGACGAATGATCGGCGTGCCGCGCAAGCGCTTCAGAATGCCGACCTGGATCTCGTGCGGGCCGAGTGCCCACAGCTGATCAAAGCCACGCGCGAAACTCGCCTCGTCTTCGCCAGGCAACCCGACGATCAGGTCCACGTGCAGATGCGCGGACGTATTACTGCGCAACCACCGCAAGTTGTCTTCGAGCTTGGCGACGTTCTGTCGGCGAGAGATGCGCTCGCTGGTTGCATCGTCAAGCGTCTGCACGCCAATCTCAAACTGCAGGCCACCCGCCGGCATCGCCGCAATCTCAGCTCGCAACGCCTCGGGCAGACGGTCGGGAATCAACTCGAAGTGCAGGAACATGCCTGCCACCCACCGCTCGCGAAAGAAGCGCAAGATGCGCGCCGAGCTCTCAATCCCGAGATTGAATGTGCGGTCGACGAACTTGAAGTGGCGCACGCCTCGGTCGAGCAGTAGCTGCATCGCGCCGAGAAACAGGTCCAGTTCTGGCTTGCGCACCGGCACGTCGAGCGCCGACAAACAGAACTCGCAGGTGAACGGGCAACCGCGCGAACTCTCGACGTAAATGATGCGGTGCGCGATGTCTTCGTCGGTGTATTCGTCGTATGGCGACTGCAGTTCGGTGTAGTGCGGCGTCTTGGCTTCAACGAACTTCGCCGGCGTACCACCCTGTAGCAACTGCTCGCACAGTTCGCGGAACACCACATCCGCCTCCCCCGCAACGACGTGATCCGCTAGCGCACAGATCTCTTGTTGGTCGGCTTCGTGGCTGACTTCCGGGCCACCAATGACAACCACAGTATCCGGCGCAACTTGCTTCAACGTGCGCACGACCTGCAAGGCTTGCGTGGCATTCCACACGTAGACGCCGATACCAATAATGCGTGGCTGCTTGGCCAACACTTGCTCGACGACATCGGCAGCCCAATCGTTGAGCTGGAACTCAAGGATCTCGCTACGTTCCCGCAGAGAGCCGAGGTTGGCACGCAAGCTGCGCAGACCAAACGAGGTGTGGATCCAGCGCGCGTTGTGCGTCGCGAGCACGATGTCGCAAGTCATCTATTTGCCCTTCTTGGCTCCCTTGGCCAACTCCGGCGACAACTCGCTCGCCTTGATGATTGGCCCGTCCGCCAACGCCGACAGCCGGAGCAATTCATTCTGTAACTGGCGCACGTTGCCAGGCCACCGCGCCGCGGCCATGACCTCGAGCGCTTGATCGGACAACGTCAACGGCCGCCCAGTGCGGGCGACGGCCTCGGCCAGGAAGCGCCGCGCCAACAACGTAATGTCGTCGCCGCGATCGCGCAGCGGCGGCATCGACAAGCGCAGCACATTGATCCGGAAGTAGAGGTCCTCGCGGAAGCGGCCTTCCTTGACCGCGTTCTCGAGATCCTGGTTGGTCGCGGCGATGACCCGCACGTCGACCTTGCGCACCTTGTTGTCCCCGACCGCGCGCACTTCGCCTTCTTGCAGCGCACGCAGCAGCTTGACCTGCATCGGCAGCGGCATCTCGCCGATCTCGTCCAAGAAGATCGTACCACGGTGGGCCGAGACAAAGTGGCCAGGATGATCGGCCACGGCACCGGTAAACGCACCGCGCTTGTGGCCAAACAACACCGACTCCAACAACGTGGCCGGAATCGCGGCGCAGTTTTCAGCGACGAACGCCTGCTTCGAACGGCGACTGATCTCATGCACCGCTTGGGCGACACGTTCTTTGCCTGTGCCGCTCTCGCCAGTGATCAAGACTGGCGCGTTGGCTTTGGCAAACCTCTCGATGAAGCGCCGCAGCTCGAGCATCGGCGGGCACTCACCGATCAAACCGTGCCAGCCATGCTCCTCCGAAGATGCTGGCTCAACGGTGCGGTCAGCGATCACAGAATCGAGACGCGCACGCATTTCAGAGAGCAGATCGGGTGCCTCAGTTTGCGTTCGTTGTAGCAACGCGTCGAAGGCGGCCAAAAGATCGCCGGGGATATTGGCGCTGGGGATATTGGCGTCGGGAGTATTGGCGTCGGGAGTATTCAAGATAGCACCGGCCTAGAACTCCATATCTTCGAGCAGCTGTAGGCCTGCGTATTCGAGCACGAACTCGCGCTCGACGCCGTCATCAAATCGCACGGTGGCACGCGCGGTCATGCCGCGCCCTGAAAGACGTCGGACAACCCCACTGCCATAGAGATCGTGGCGCACTCGCACCCCCTTCTGCAGCCCTTCGAGCGCTTCGGGGTCGGGCGTCACACTCCAGCCGGTGCTGTGCGAGCTTTGTTCATCGATGTCGTAGCGGCGCCACGACGGCGTGAAGTTCTCTAGCAGCTCACCAGGGATCTCACGCAGGAAGCGCGACGGCCGCATCGTTTCCATGCTGCCGTTGACCATGCGGTCGCGTACAGAGCTCAACATCAACGTGCGCCGTGCTCGCGTCAGCGCGACATACATCAGACGGCGCTCTTCTTCGAGACCTTCCGGATCGTCGACGGTGCGCATGCTCGGGAACACGCCTTCTTCGAGGCCAGCTACGAACACGTGGTGGAACTCGAGTCCCTTGGCAGCGTGCACGGTCATCATGCGCACGGCCGGACCTTCGTCTTTCTTATCGGCGGACGTCAGCAGCGAAACGTGCTGCAGGTAGCCCGGCAAACCATTGGCGGGCGGACCGGCGTCCTCTTCTTGGACTGGCGGAGCCTCGTCAAACTGCACCGTGTCACTGACCAACTCGGCGATGTTGTCTTCGCGCGCGCTGTCTTCGGCGTCGCCAAAGCTGGTTGCGTGCGTCAGGTATTTGCTGCCATCAAGCACAACCTTGAGCGCTGCGTGCGCTCCGTATTGCGCGGCGGCTTGTGCCTTGTCGAGCGTCTCTGCCAGTTCCTTCAGGCCCTTGCGAGCCTTGGCGCCGAGCATGTTGTGCATCGAGGACTCGCCCACGACTTCGCGCAGCGACATGCCTTCGGCAAAGCCAGCGGCTTGCAGTTTGTCGAGCGAGATCTTGCCGAGGCCGCGCGGCGGCACGTTGACGATGCGCTTCATGCTGACCTCATCGAGAGGGTTCGCAAGCACGCGCAGGTAGGCGAGCAGGTCCTTGACCTCACGCCGTTCGAAGAAGGTCTGGCCGCCGACGATTTCGTACGGCACGCCCTTGTCCTTGAGCGCCTGCTCAAGGCCGCGCGACAACCAGTGGGCACGATAGAAGATTGCGATTTCTTCGAAGCCCACACCTTCTGAGCCGAGGTCCTTGATGCGATCGACGATCGTCGCCGCTTCTTCGGTAGAGCCCGAGGCCTTCAAGCGCAGCAGCGACGCACCAGGCGGCGCCTCGGTGCGCAGGCGCTTGTCGAGGCGACTGGTGTTATTGGCGATGACCGTCTCTGCCGCGCGCAAGATATTGGCGGTGCTGCGGTAGTTCTGTTCGAGACGCACGACCTTGCACGGGTCGTAGTCGTTCTCGTAATCGAGGATGTTGCGCACCTCGGCACCGCGGAAGCCGTAGATCGACTGGTCCGGGTCGCCGACGACACACATGTTGCCGGGCGGCGGGCACAGCAACTTGAGCAGGTCATACTGCACGCGGTTGGTGTCCTGAAACTCATCCACCAGCAGCCATGGGAAGCGCGCCTGGTATTGCTCTGCGACGGCCGGGTGCTCGCGCAAGATCTGCAGGAAGTTGCCCAGCAGGTCGTCGAAGTCCATCGCCGACGCCTTGCGCATACGGTCGTGGTATGGCTGCCACAGGCGTTCGACCAGGCGACCGACGTCGCTGCCCGACATCATGCCGTCCGACGGCGTCAGCGCCGCGTTCTTCAGCCGGCTGATCATCGACCCGATCATCGAAGGCTTGGCTTCCTTGGTCGACACGTGCATGTCGGCCATCAGCTCCTTGATCAGCGTGTCCCTATCCTTCGTGTCGTAGATCGAGAAGTCCGGTTGGAACCCGAGCAAATAGCCGTCGCTGCGCAAAAAACGCGCGCAAGCGGAGTGAAACGTCGCGACCCGCACGTAGCCGGCGCCGAGTTCCTCGACTCGATTGGCCATCTCACCGGCGGCCTTGTTGGTGAACGTCATCGCCAGAATCTGGCGCGAATCCACCCCATCGCGCATCAAACGGGCAATGCGCCTCGTCACAACGCGTGTTTTGCCCGAGCCAGCGCCCGCAAGCACCATCAAGGGGCCCGTACCGTGCATGACGGCGGCAGCCTGTTCTTCGTTGAGGTCGTCTATGATCGGATCGTGCATCTGGCGCGGCGAGCATAGTGCACGAACGGGACGCAGCAAGAACAGCTAGCACTATGGATCTCGCGACCGATGCGCGGTTCGCTTAACCAGATGGCTGATAGCTCTGCGGAAGGGACCCAACCAGCACGCCCGCCACTTGGCAGCTGGACACTGGTCTACACCTTGTGCTGCGTGCTGGCCATCGCGGTGATGGCGGGGCTCTACTGGTTCTCCAGAGCCTTCAACGTGCAGAGCTGAGGATCACATAATGGGCATCCTCGACTGGTTGGTTTTCTTCGCTTTCATTGGCTACGTCGTCTGGGACGGCGTGCGGCGTCGCAGCGGTGCCAACGACCTCGAGGGCTATTACGCAGGCAGCCGCCAGATCCCATGGTGGGCTGCGGGTCTGTCGATCATGGCAACCCAGGCGAGTGCGATTACCGTGATCGGCACCACCGGCCAGGGCCACGAACGTGGCATGGGTCTGGTGCAGAGCTACTTCGGTCTGCCGTTCGCGATGGTGCTCTTGTGCATCTTCCTGGTGCCGTATTTCCGCAGCCGCAACGTGCTGACGCCATACGAGCTGCTCGAAGAACGCTTCGGCCCGATGTCGCGCACCCTGGCGAGCTTGATCTTCCTGTGCTCGCGGTGCCTGGCCCTCGGCGCCGTCATCTACGCACCGTCGATCGCGCTCAGCGCCATCCTCAACATCGACCTGGTCGTCGCCGTGGTGATCATCGGCGTGCTGACCACGACCTACACGATGGTCGGTGGCGTCTCGGCGGTGATCTGGACCGACGTCAAGCAAATGGTCGTGATCCTCGTCGGCCTGGTGATCGTGTTCGGCATGCTGCTGTACGAACTCGTGCCGCAACTAGGCAGCTTCGGCAAGGTTCTCGAACTGGCCGGTGCCGCCGACAAGCTCGGCGCGCTGGAGATCATTCCCGAGAATGAAGGTCTGATCCCCCGCACGCATGCAGAAGTCGACGGCAACATCGGCGACCCCAGTTTCTGGGAACAAAAGTATAACGTGTGGGCCGGCGTGTTCGGCGGCGTGTTCTTGCACCTGAGTTACTTCGGCTGCGACAACAGCCAGGCACAGAGACTGCTGACCAGCAAGAACGCCGACGAGAGCAAGAAGAGCCTGCTGCTGTCCGCCTTCGCCAAGGTGCCGATGCAGGCGTTCGTGCTGCTGCTCGGCGTGCTGATGTGGATGTTCTACACCGTCACGCCGCAGCCGATGCTGTTCAACAGCGACCAGATCGCGGCGTCACAAAGCGCCGAGTTCGAAGCTCGCATCGCGCCGCTGCAGGTCGAGTTCGATACAGCGCACGCCGAACGTAAGGCCAGCATGCTGGCGTTGGCTAAAGTCGAAGGCGGAGTCACCGCCGACAAAGTCGCCTTGGAGCGCTACCAAACGGCGGTCGCGGAGGTCGACAATGTTCGCAAGCGCGCCCGTATCCTGGTCACCGACGAAGTCAAAGACGGCAAGGCCGTCGACAGCAAGGACACCAACGACATCTTCTGTCGCTACATCCTCGCGCAGATGCCGCCGCTCTTACTTGGCTTGATCATCGCAGCAATCTTCGCTGCCGCGATGTCGAGCATCGACTCAGTTCTCAACTCGCTGAGCGGCGCGACCGTGATCGACATCTATCGCCGCTGGATCCGGCCAGATTGCAGTGAGGCCCACGCGCTGCGCGTCGGCAAGTTCACGACCTTATTCTGGGGGATCGTCGCGACGTTCACGGCCCTGTTCTTTGCCGGCGGCGGCTCGATCATCGAGATGATCAACCGGGTTGGATCATGGTTCTACGGTAGCCTGCTCGGCATCTTCGTCATGGCGCTGTTCATGCGAAGGGCCGGCGACCTCGCTGGCGCGCTTGGGCTGCTAGGCGGCATGGGCGCCGTCTTGCTAGTGCACAACACCGTCAAGATCGAGTTCCTTTGGTACAACGTCGTCGGCCTAGTCGGCGTGCTCGTTGTTGGCTACGTGACGTCGCTGTTCGTTAAACGGCGATAGGTCGCCGTCAAGCGGTGCTGCCGTCAAGCGAAGCTGCGCCACTCAGCACGAACGTGGTCGCGCGAAGCCGCGCTGGCCACCGATGAAGAACTGCAAGAACTCGAGGCCGGCGCTCTCAAGGCCGCACTCGCGTTGCTCAATCGCCATCTCGGCGCGCTGCCGTAGATCACCGGGGCCGCTGTAGACCGCGTGGTAGGCGCGCTTGAGATCGGACACCACCGGGCTCGGGGTCTTGCTGCGACGCAGGCCGACGAAGTTCAGACCACGCACCTCGTTGCGTTCGGCAGCCATCGCAAACGGCGGGATGTCGTACGACATCGACGCGTTACCGCCGACCATCGCGCGGCAACCGACGCGAACGAACTGATGCACTCCCGCGCCGCCGCCGAAGAACGTGCCGGCACCGACGTGCACATGGCCCGCCAGCATGACGTTGTTCGCGAGCGTCACCTGCTCAGCGACCTGGCAGTCGTGGCCAACGTGACTGTTGGCCATGAAGAAGCAGTCTTCCCCCACCGTGGTCAAGCCGCCCTGCTTGCTTGGCTTGTTAACCGTCACGCCTTCGCGCAACACGGTGCGCGCGCCGATAGTCACACCGCCGACGATGGCTTCGCAGCCGCGCATTTGTGGTTGGCCACCGATCTGCACGAAGCTGTCGATCTCGCAGTCCTCAGCGATGTCCGTTCCACAGCGTACGACGACGTGCTCCGCGATCCGGGCGCCGGCGGCAATGCTGACGCCCGCTTCGATAATGGAATAGGCGCCAACGCGGACATCCGCCGCCAGTTGGGCCGACGGATGCACGACAGCAGTGGGATGAATCATGGAGGGCTTGGCGAACAGAGATGCGGCCGAACCGTAATCAACTGCCGCCGGTCTGGCTAACACGATCGTCATTAGCCGGCCCCACCGCCGCGGCAACCGCCTGAACGCCAACGGTGCCCGGCTGCAAGCTGGGCGCGGCCTGCCCCAGCGCGGCGACGCGCAGCAACCCCTGCTCGAGATCGCGCAGAAGGTCGGTCACGTGCTCGATGCCCACGCTCAGACGCACAAGCCCCGGCCCAATGCCGGCGACTCGACGTGCGTCTTCGGACATCGCCGCATGCGTCATCGTCGCAGGATGTGCAACCAGACTCTCAACGCCACCGAGTGACTCAGCCAACACAAAGCATTCCATACCAGTAACGAACGCACGCACAGCGGCCTCGCCAGCGAACTCGAAGCTGACCATGCCGCCGAAGCCACGCTGCTGGCTCGCCGCCAGTTCGTGATCGGGGTGACTCACAAGCCCCGGATAGTGCACGGCGCGCACCAGCGGCTGCCGCTCGAGCCACTGCGCAATCTCAAGAGTGTTCTCCTGGTGCTGACGCATGCGCACCGACAACGTGCGCAGACCTCGCAAGGCGAGCCAACTATCGAACGGCGAACCGGTAACGCCGGTCGCATTCGCCCACCAGCCGAGTTGTTCGTGCACGGCGGGATCCTTGGCGATCACGGCACCGCCGACGACATCGCTGTGGCCGTTGACGTATTTGGTCGTCGAGTGCACGACGATGTCGGCGCCGAGCTGCAGTGGGTTCTGAAGCACCGGCGAGCAAAACGTATTATCGACGACGAACTGCGCGCCAACTTCGCGGCACTGCTGTGCCAATCGCTGCAAGTCAACAAGGCGCAACAGCGGATTGCTCGGTGACTCACACCAGACAATGCGCGGCCGTCGCTGCAACACTTCGTCGAGCGCGACCGCATCGCGTTGATCGACAAACGCGACTTCAAACTGACCGCGACGCGCCAACGCATCGACGAGGCGCCAGGTACCGCCGTAGCCATCATGTGGCAACACCAGCAGATCTCCAGGCACCAGTTGCTGCAACACGAGCGCAACCGCCGACATTCCCGTCGACGTCACAACGCAACCAGCGCCACCTTCGAGCTGCGCCAACGCAGAAGCAAACTCGTCGCGCGTTGGATTGCCGCTACGAGTGTATTCGTAACGACCGGCAACCCCGAAGCCGTCGAATGCAAAGTTCGCTGACAAGTGCAACGCCGGCGCGATGGCGCCGTGAACCGGATCGTTATTAATGCCGCTCGTAACGGCAATGGTTTCATGACGACTCATCGCAGCGCCTCCGTAACGAAGCCGGACACGATCGCGACCTCCTTCAGGAAGGCATCGTGGCCGTAGCGCGACCGGTGCTCGCGATGCCCAGCGAGATTCGGTAGCGCAAGTGCTAGATCGCGCACATCCTTGGTCGGAACCAACTGGTCGGAATCGAATGCCAGCAACCACGTCGGCACACAGATACTGCGCGGATCAATCTGATGCGCGTCGATCGAACGGTTCAGGCAGAGGAACTGTTCGGCTTGCCATTCGCTGGCAAATGACGCGCCGCGCGCATCGAGCCAACTCGCCAAGCCTGGATCTTCGAATCCGCCAGCAAAACGTTCGTCGAGTTCATCGGGCGAACGATACGTCGACATCGCCAACGAACGCGCCAACGCCAGCGACTGCCGCCCAGTGCCGTTCTCACAACCGAGTTCAACAATGCCGCGCTGCACGTGACGCCATGCGCTTGCTTGCGCGTGGCTGCGATGTGCCGCCGCGATCGCGACCAGACGCTCACACCGCTCAGGAGCAATCGCGGCGCTGTGCTGCCCGACCATACCGCCATAGCTGCTGCCAACGATTGCGTGCACTTTGTCGATGCGCAACGCATCGCACAGGGCCCACAAAGCCCTTGCCTGATCATCCGCATCCACGAACGGGAACGACTCTCCCGGCGCCGGGCTCGTCGAGTTGCCAGCACCGCCGAGCCAATCGAACGACAGCACTTGGAAGTGTTCCGTATCAATCGCAAGACCGGCACCAACGACACCCTGCCACCAACCGCGCTGCGGCTGCACGGCGTGCGCCGACGCGTGGCGATGAGCCGAGATGCCACCCAGCACGATAACGACGGGCGCATCTTTGGGCCCTTGGCGTTCGTATGCGAGCACGGCGCCTTCGAGCGAATCGCCGCGACGCAATGCGAACGGCGATGGCAAGTGACACAGCTCGACGCCCGGAGGCACAGTGACGGCGGCACTCACTGCTTCGCCTCCTGCAGCTTGGCATTAACGTCGGCCCACAAGGCCTCCGCCGTGCGTTCGTAGCCAACTCCCAGACCGGTATGCACGCGCAGACCGGCAGGCAATTCGTAGCCGTAGACGACGCGATCGGCCGGAGCCGCGAGCGGCGAGCCAAGCGCAACTTCGTCGAACGCCACGCGCAGGTCGGTACCGGTGCGCCCGCCACGAGCGATCAGGCGGGTCGTTGCACGGCGCGAGGCGCGTTCGCGCAACACCGCAGGATCGAGATCGCGAACGTCTTCGCGCTTCACCGAGGCAAGACCGGGCGACTTCGTGAACGTGCTACCAAACAGCGCAGACCAGACACACAGCAACTTGGTCGCGGCATCACTGCCATCGAGGTCGAGCGTCGCATCGGGTTCCAAGAAGCCAAGTCGTCGCGCCTCAGCGATGCCTTCTTCAATCGAAGCGCCTGCCTCGATCGCTACGATGATCGCCGTGGTCGTGACGTTGCCAACCAATGCCAGCCCCTGACAATCGCGCTGCAACTCGTCGAGCTCGGCGAGCAACTGCGCGCCGGTGCCGCCGAGCACGGCGTTGACGAAGACCCGTTCGCGGGTTGCCGGAGACAGCCAATCGGCAGCCGCCTCGGCCAAACCGTTCTTGCTGCAAAGCGCCAACGAAGCACCACACTGCAACGCCGCGCGGCCGCGCAACACGGCGGCTTCGGTGTCTTCAGCCTTCGATGGCGTCGCATCGACGACGATGTCGGCCGACACCAAGCGGATCGCTAACTCGGTCGGAATCGTCTCGGCGCCATCGCATTCGCTCAGGCTTCCGCCGCGATGCTTGTGGGTCACGATCTCGTCAGCATCGAGACCTTCGCGCTGGAACACGGTGCCCGAACGATCGCTGACGGCGACCAAGCGCAGCGCTTCTGGCTGACGCGCCTGCAGTTGCCGCAAGAACGCGCGGCCGACTTGGCCGGGCCCAATCAGGTGCAGAGTCTTGCCCTGGCAAGTCTTCGCCGGCGAAGACTCCTCTGACTTGCCTGGCGACAGGCCGCTCGACAAGAACGCGTCATTCGATGCGGCGGCGGTTTCTGTTGTTGCAGATGCAACGCCAGGAATTGGCGCAAGCGGTGCGAGGTGCTCACGGTCAGAGCGAGGATTCACGGAATCAGTCATTGGAACAGTCCTTAGAAGGGCCCGTCACCAGTTCCGTTGTGCCGGTTCTGCTCTCGCAGACGTCGCAGACGCGCCCGCCGCACACTGCCGCCACGTATGCCCACAGGCACACGCCGTTGCCGGAGTGCTTAGCAGACTCATCTTTCGACC
>JBNMND010000174.1:0-11787 GCA_051274975.1 Planctomycetota bacterium
CAGGATTACACTGCCAATGTCGACTTGGATCTCAGGCAAGCCTGGGGACGGGCCAGGAGGTGAACCGGTCGCGAAGAAGTCGACTAGCAGCTAGCCAAGTGCTCAGTCTAAGTTCGAGCATCGTCGAGTTGATGCCGAAGAATCAGCCCTTTGGAGCTTTGGTCGGCAGTCAGTAGCGCGAGCACGACGGCGTAGCCACAGTTGGCGGTGCCGCCCTTGATCTCGATGTCGATGGTGCCGCATTCGATTGCGTGGACACGTCCCTGAGTGCTGAGGAACGGCGCGCGCCTCAGGCTCGCTTGCCACGGGATCACTGCGCTTCTCGGTTCCATGCGAAGTTGACGCGGCCAGCCGTTTGTGGCGCCTTCTTCAGGCCGAGTTGTTTGAGAACTTGGATGCCACGAGGGTTCTGCACGGGATGGCTGATCATTACCGTGTCGACCGGCCATGACGCAGCGATTGAATCGAGCACCGTTTGCACGAGATGCTGGTCGAGAGCGGACTCGAGCTGATCGGCGGTCACCCAATAGGCCATGCGCAAGCTGCGCGGCTCATTCTTGACGGGGTTCAGATACACGCAGCCGATGCACGGCGCACCGCTCGGGTGCAACACCGTGTATGCATACGCTTCACGATTGGTGAACTCCTGCCAGTGTCGTGCCAGGTCCCCGTTGTTTTGCGCCGCGGTCATTTCTGGCGATGGCCACGAACCCCACTGCATCGTCGTGCGCAGGTGATCGCCGCTGCTCTGCGCTGAGGCATAGTCGAGTTGGTTGAACTTCGGCTGCAGCGGCTCGAGGCGCATACGATTCGTCGTGATCAGATTAGGTGCCGCAAACGATTCGACCCACGGGGACTCGATGTGGCGTTGATCGGGAACCGATTGGCAGCTGGCAAGCGCGACCAAGGTGATTATGGAAAGTCGGCGGAACTTCATCGCCGCAGGATATGGCTATCGGCTTGGCGATGTGTCGAATATGTCGGCGCACATCGAAGGCTCCCTATCAGTGCACCACCGGCTTACTGTCGGCGCACCCGATGAGCAGCAAATACTCGCAGGCAACCAAACTTTCGATCGACGTTCCAACCCAAGCCGTTGCGATCGCACCGAGCGAACGGGGCGACCGCGTCGTCGGCTATGACCTCGCGCGCTGTTTGGCGTTCTTCGGCATGGTCGTCGTCAACTACCGCTACGCGATGGGGGGCTTTCGCGGTACTCCCGATTGGTTGTTGTCGACGATGGACGTCTTCACGCTGCGGGCAGCTGCGACGTTCGTGATGTTGGCGGGCGTTGGCATGACGCTGTTGTGGCGGTCGCGACGCGATGTCGCGCGAGAACGACGTTGGACGGACTGGTTGCGCACCATCGCGCTAGTCGTGATGTTGGCGGGTGCTTGGTTGCTCGTGGACTTCTACGCGGTCGAGTCGGCCGCAGAACGCGCTGTGGACTTCGGTCCGTTGGCCGGGATGGGGCGCGACGGGCCCGCCCCCGATCTGGCTCCACTTGGTTCACGCCTTTGGGGCTACGGTTCTTCGCTGACTGGGGGCGCCGTGAGCATGTTCCTCAAGGTTGGCGCGGGCGTGTGTGGGGCGCTGCTGCTGACCTTGCTGGTCCTCGGCAGGCGCGGCTGGGGACCTCGGGCGGTGTTGCTCAAGCGTGTCGTATTCTTGGCCGCGGTTGGCTTCATATGGTTGCCACTGTGGGGCGGCGACATCCTGCGATTCTACGCCATCTACCTGTTTGCTGGCGTGTTGGTGTTGACCCTGCGCTGGCCTGCGGTGATCGCTGCGATCGTCGCGGTGCTGACGGCAGCATTCTGGTTGTTGTTCGAAGAGACTGGCGGTGTCCCGTCCGAACCGTTTGGTCCGGACGGCAACAAGTGGACGCTGGAAGCGATGGGGCGCGAGCTGTTCCTCGGTGGCTTCCATCCCGTGCTGCCGTGGTTGGCGTTCTTGTTCGTTGGTGTGTTGGTCGGGCGCATGAACACGCACTCTTGGCGGGCGAAGGGTGGGCTGTTCGCGCTCGGTCTGACGTTGGCGGTGACGGGCTATGCTGGTGCCGAACCAGCCATGGATTGGTTGCGCGGCGAGCAGGGGCCGAAGATCGAACGCCATGTCTCGGATCGCGACCTGCTGGTTGCGGCAGAATCTTCGGCGAAGCCAGCAGGCAACAAGGAGGCAACGGCGACGGTGACGGTCGACTGGCCTGACGAGTTCGATCAGCAGGCCAACGCGGATTTCGTCAGTGGCGCCGAACGGTTGCAGTCGATGCTGGCCAGTGGCGGCAGCTTTGCGAGTCGCAGTCTGAGCACTGTTGAAGTGACGCGCGGTGCGCAAAAGCGTCGAGCGTTGGTACTGACGGTGTCCTACGGCGACGATCAGCCAGCGCCTGCTGATCACAATCAACAGGTGCAATCGGTGCAGCGGCGGGTGTACCGCTGGGTGCGTTCCGAGCGACGTGCGCGAATCGAATCCTTAGGAGATGCGGGGCAAGCTCAGCGATGGCCAGGTGCCATTGGGTTGTTCGCGATCGAACGTCGACTCGTTGCAAAGCCGAGCGGTGCGGATGGCGAGAACGAGTCGCTGCGCTGGGATACGCTTTGGATTGACACCGAGTCGTTGTTGGCGCCTTCTACTGGTGCGCGTTGGGCGGGGCTGGTGAATCCGTTCGGGTTCAAGCCGGGGCCCGGCTACATGGTGACTGCGATGGGCGTGTCGCTGACCGTCATCGCGTTGTCGTTAATGCTCGCGTCGTTCGCGGTGTCGCGTCGCGTGTTGCGCCCGTTGGTGGTCGCTGGCCAGATGGCGTTGACGTTGTATGTCGGCCACGTTGTCATCGGCTTCTATGTGCTCAAGTGGATTGGGCGGCTGAGCGGCGAGAACCTGACGTTCATCGCGTTCTATGTCGTGGTCGCGTGGCTTGCGGCCGTGGCGTTTGCCAACTGGTGGCGCGCTCACTGGCGACGCGGACCGCTCGAAGCGGTGATGCGTTGGTTGACCGGCTGATTGGCTGCGCCAATCACCATTGCTGATCCACTTGCAAGATCAGTTGAGGCGGCAGATGTTGTCCATCTCGGACCACTTCTCACCCGGCTTCGCGTCTGGCAATGGCGACTGGTACTTGTCCATCATGTCTTCCCACTGTTGGCACTTTGGGTGCGTCTTGAGGTAGGCCGGTAGACCTGTCGCGACGTCGAAGTCATCTGCCACTTCCATCAGCATGAACATCCGGCGACCGAGCCGGTAAATGTTCATCTCGATCAGGCCGACCGACTTGAGGCCGGCCTGTACTTCGGGCCAGACGTTGCGGTGGTAATCGAGGTATTCCTCGATGAGTTTCGGGTCGTCCTGGAGGTCGATGGTGTAGGCGATCTTCTTCATGGTCGGCTCCGCTATTTACGCAGTCGGTTCAGGGTATACCACGCGACGCGACTGCTCAGCGTTTTGCCGTCAGCAGCCGCTACGTCGATGGTGAATTGATACATCGTGCCGGCACGCAGCGGGGTGTTGAGATGCGCCGTCATGCCGTCCGCGGATAGCACGACTTCGCGAACCGGGATGACTGTCTGATCGAACTTGGGGGAGCCGTAGTCTGGGTGGTGTTTGTAGTGCCAGCGATCGATTCGGTAGGCATTCTTGGTTGCTGCGCGCTTGGCATCAGCGGGCCGCGTGAAGCGCACGTCGAACCCGGTCTTGGTCAGGCGCACCGAGTCGATCGCGAACGGCACCGTCACGCCGTCCCAGACGATGCGTTCGAGACCAAACGTGGTCTTGCCACGCGATCGCCAGCCTCGACCGGTCTGGCCAACCCAGAGGCTACCGTCCTTGGCGAAGCGTGACCGCACGATGCCGGTCTGCAGGTGGTCGATGAAGTTGATCGCGCAACCTTGGTAGCGTCCCTGCACCTTGTCGAGCACGACCCGGAAGACGTTCGAACGGGTCTGGTCGCCGACAAACATCTGGCCTGCGAACGGCCCGAACTTGCCGTTCGTATCATCGACCACCGGTTCGCCCGGTGAGTTGGCCAGGTCGCCATGAGGGAAGTTGACGGCGGCCGGTTCGCGTAGCTCGCCATACTTCTCGACCGAGATGGTGTTGAGGTCCAAGCCCTGATACTTGGGGTGATCCGTCAGTGACGATGGGTGGCCATGGAAGTCACCTTGGCGAAGCACGTGAAGGCACGACGTCGCGACCCAGTCGCCCTGGTTGTCAGTGCAGAACAGTTCGTCCGCCGCGTTGATGCCGATGCCGGCGGGGGAGCGCAGGCCGGACGACCATGGCTCGAACGTGCCGTCGGGTGTGACTCGGAATGACCAGCCGCGATACTTCGCGGCGCGGCCCATCTTGCCGTCGTGCACACGGGCAACATCCCACTTGTCGCTGCCGGCCCAACCAGGCCAACTGAGCGTTGTGTTGAGGGTGCCGTAGAAGTTGCCCTTCGAATCGCACACCGGGCCGTAGGCGTATTCGTGGTAGTTGTCGGTCAAACCCCACGCAGCACTCACCGTCCGGAAACGCTCGGCGCGGCCATCGCCGTCGGCATCGATCAGTTCGGTCAACTCCGGGCGTTGCACGACGAACACCTTGCTGCTCTTCGGGTCGACGTAGATGCCGAGCGGTTCGTGCAGCCCGTCAGCAAACAGTTGCCACTTGTTGTTGTCGAGCGTCCACACCTGCCCTTCGCGCGTGCAGACATACAGCGTGCCGTCTGGCGCGAATGACAGGCCGCCAACTCCGAATGCGATGCCGTCGGGCAAGGGCACTGTTTCGACGCGATAGCCGTCGGGAATCGTGGTCGGCTGTTGTGCCGTGAGGTTCGAGCCCAGCGAGAACGCGAGCGCTGCTGCGAAGAACGGTAGGTGGGAGTTGCGGCGCATCACTTCTTTCCTCCGGTTGCCGTCATCACAGTGACGGTGAAACTCTTGGCGTGAACTGCAGGCACGGTCAGAACGCCGCCCTGCCATTGACCTGCACTGGAACTGAGCTTGAGGCCCTTGGCCTCGATTGCGAACTGCACGTCCTCGCGCGCCGATGGCAACGCAAAGGTGTATTGCAAGCCAACGCCACCGTGCGCAGCCGCGATGGTCCAGTGCACTTCACTGCCGCCCCAGTCGATCGTGAAGCGTGGTGTGCCATGGGTGCCGTAGCCCAAGAACTTCGTTGCTTGCTTTTGGCCATCGGCAGTGCGTAGCGGGAAGCCGACGTTGCCAACCTCGAAGCGCTGCCCCAGCACCTTGCAGGGCCGGCCACCGCGGCCGTCGCGATCCGGTCCGACATCGAGGTAGGCGCCGCCCCAACCGAACTGCACCGAACACGCGTCGGCATCGAAGCAGTAGTTGATGCCGTGTTGCAAGCCGACTGCGATCGTGCGCGCGGCAGCACCTTCGATGTGCACGCGCATGACGACTGGGTGGTGATGCACCGAGATGGGGGTGACCTTGGTCTCGATCTCGTTCTTGTTGTTGGATAGATCGTGCCGTTGTTTGTCTGGCCCGGAGTAGGCCAGCCGCAGCGCCTTGCCGCCGCCGCCTTGGAAAAACTCGACCCGCAGCAGGTGGCGGCCGGCGGTTAGTTCGACGTCGCCCTTCTGTTCTTTTGCTGGCCCGTGCTGGCCGTCATATTCGACGATCATCTTGCCGCCGACCAGCACGCGCGAGCCATCGTCGCTATTGAGGAAGAACGTGTGGCGGCCAGCGGCCTTCACTTCGAGCACGCCGGTGAAGCAGGCGCCGAAGTTGGATTGCTCTTTGAGCTTGGCGAGGTCGATGACGCCGTTCTTCAATTCCCCTTCGCGATCTGGCGGCAGCGTGTCGAACACTGGCAGCTTCTTCCATTGGCCCTTGTAGAGGCGGTAGCGCAACTGCTCGATCGGCAGCTTCTGCTTGACCTCGTCGACGGGCCCAACCCGCATCACGCCGATCATGGTGAACGTGTGTCCCGGCAGCGTACAGATATATGGGTAGGCGCCCGGCTTCTTGGGTGCTTCGAACCAGATCGTGTCTTGCTGCCCGGTCGAGATTGCCTTGGTGTGGAACAGCACCTCTGGAATGTCCGGCACGTAGTGCGTCTTGCTCGCATTCGGCCCCAGCATCATCGCCGCCGCGGCAACCGTCGAAGTCGCGTAGTCGTCGTCGCGACAGATCAGCAGGTTGTGCACCATCTCGTCGGAGTTGACGAGCGTTAGCTTGACCTTCGAGCCCACGCCAACGGAGAACTTCTCAGTGTCGTATCGCAGCAGACCGGCGCGAACTCCGATCTTGATGTCGTGGTCCGGGCTTTCGAAACCGGCTGGTGGGGTTTGCGCCGCAAGCGGGGGCAGTGCGGCAACGAGTAGCAGAAATAGGGGGACGAAGTGGCTCACGCGGCGCAGCCTATCACCTGGGTTGGCTTACTGCGGCGTTCCGAATGAATCGATTGCGGCAAGGCTCGTGGCGCGCGATCTCCGGTGTTGCGGCGGGCGGTGTTTCAGTTGCGGTATGCGTCGCTAGTTTGCACGTTCCTGGTCACGGTTGGGTTGGGTGGCTCGCCAACCATGCGTGGACCGATTACAAGGTTGTAGCCACGTGTCTCGGCTGTTTCCCTTCAGGCTACTCATGCACCAAGCGACCTATCTGGGCGCGTTGCTGGCTGTCACCGCCAGTCTCTCCATCTCTGCTGCCGTTCAGGCGCAGGATGACTCCTCGCGAATCCGTCTGCGCTACGAGAACTTCGACCCGCTGCGTTCGCAGCCCGAAGCTCTGCCGTCGCTGCGAAGCGTCGCTACCGAGCGGCTCTTCATCGTGCAGTTTGCGGCGATGCCGACCGAAGCGGATCGCAATGCACTTGCCGCATTGAACGGAGAGGTGCACAGCTACCTGCCGGACAACGCCTACGTCGTGCGCATGGCGCCGAATCGGGCCGGAGAAGTTGGCGCACTGCCAGCGGTGCGGTGGGTGGGCAGCTACCACGCAGCGTACCGTTTGGATCCTGCGCTGATCGCTGGGCTCGCGAAGGGCAAACTCGAGACCGCGCGCTACAACATGGTGGTCGTCGATAAGCACAGCGACAAGCCGGCGCTCGGGGCGCAGATCCGCGCCATCGGCGGCACCGTCGACAATGAGCACGCTGGCAGCCTGCTCTACACGGCAACGCTGACGCCTGAGCAACTCGTCCAGGCTGCGCACATGAATGAAGTGCTGTGGATCGACGAATGGTCGGCGGTCGAAATGGACGTCGACAACGCGCGCATCCAAGGCGGCGCCAACCACGTCGAAAACAACGCCGGCTACAGCGGTGCGACGATCAACCTGCACATCTACGAAGGCATCGACATCTCGCACCCGGGTTACTCGGGGCCCGTGATCGCGGTCAACAGCACCACGGCGTCGACGGGCCACGGCACCAACACGGCTGGCATCGTTTTCGGTGACGGCACTGGCAACCCGCAGTTCCGCGGCTTCGCACCGGACGCCGGCAAGTTCTTTACCAACTACAGCACGGTGACAGGCTCGCGGTGGCAGGTTTGCAACGACCTGATCAACATCCACAACGTCAGCCACACCACCGCTTCGTGGGGTGACGCGCGCACGTTCTTCTACACGGCTGTTTCGGCCGACGCCGACGACATCATCTTTGATAACGACATTTGCTGGACGCAGAGCCAGAGCAATGCCGGCAATCAAGATTCTCGCCCGCAGGCGTGGGCGAAGAACATCTTCTCGATCGGTGGCGTGCGGCATGGCAACAACGCCGACCCGCTCGACGATTCCTGGAACGGCAGTGGCAGCACCGGCCCGGCGTCCGATGGTCGCATCAAGCCGACGCTCGCCGCCTACTACGACAACATTGGCACGACCAGTCAAGGTGGTGGCTACACGACGACGTTTGGTGGCACGTCTGGTGCGACTCCGATCTGCGCCGGCCACAACGCGTTGGCGATTGAGATGTTCACGGACGACAGCGGCACGCCCGGCGTCGGCCCGTTCGGCAACGTGCTGCGCAACCCCGGCGGCTCGGCTCATAGCAACCGCCCGCACTTCACGACGTTGAAGTGCCTGCAAGTCGCGTCGGCCAGCAAATACGCATTCAACGCCGCGAGCACCGACAACCGTCGCGAGCATGTTGGTTGGGGCTTCCCCAACTTGCAGAAGATGTATGACAACCGTGCGAACACGTTGGTCGTCGATGAAGGCGATGTGCTGACCCAAGGGCAAAGCACGACGTACAACCACAACGTGCCGGCTGGTGAGAATAGCTTCCAAGCGGTGCTCAACTACTCGGAGCCCGCTGGTAACCCGGCGGCGTTGAGTCAGCTGGTCAACGACATGTCGTTGAAGGTCACGTCGCCCAACGGCACCGTCTACTGGGGCAACGATGGCCTTGAAGATGGCAACTGGTCGAGCGTTGGCGCAGCAGTGGGTCCCGAAGACCACGTCAACCCGATCGAATGTGTGTTCGTCGCCAATCCGGCGGCGGGAAGCTGGACGGTTGAGGTCATCGCGACCGCCATCGTTATGGACAACCACGTCGAAACGGGCGCGGTAGATGCCGATTATGGTTTGGTGATTTCGAGCTCGAAGGACCCGGTCTACGCGACGTTCGAGACCTATGGTCAGGGCTGCGCGGGCTCGTTCCCGGCGCCGGCCTACTGTGGTTCGCTTAACGCCAGTGGGGGCGCGCTGAGCAACAGCACTAACGCCTTCGAATACAGCTTCGTCGTCGCGGGCCTTGGCAGCACGCAGGTGCAAAGCTTCGACATCTACACCTACTCGAACGCTGGTGTGCTGTCGCGGCCGGCGCATATCTACGCGGATGCCGGTGGCGGCCCTGCGGCCACGCCGTTGGCAACGACGACGATGATGGTCGGCACGACGCCTGGCTTCTACACGGCAACGTTCGCGACGCCGGTTGCGGTCAGCGGCACGTTCTACATCGGCTACGAAAACTCGCCCGGCGGCATCATCTCGAACCTGAACGCGGGAGCCACCGGGACCGGCTACTACCGCACCGCGGTCACCGGCAATTGGAGCCAGTCCGGTCTGGTGGTGCGCCCGTCGTGGCGCGTGAGTTGTGGTGGTGGCGCGGGCTTCGCGACGCCGCAGCTTGGCAATAGTGGCTTGCCGTCAATTGGTTCGTCGTACGATGTGACGCTAGATCTGGCCGCAGCCTCGTCGGTCGCGGTGATCTTCTCGGGCCTGTCCGATTCGATCTACCAAGGCACGCCGTTGCCGGTGACACTGCCTGGCGCGCCGGGTTGCGATGTGTTGGCGGCTCCGGCCGTGACGACCGCTGAGTTGATCTCGGTAACGGGTGCTGCAAGTTCGACGATTGTCGTGCCCAACACAGCGATTCTGATGGGCACAGAAGTGTTCCACCAATGGGCCGTGCTCGACGCCGTCAACGCGCTCGGGATCGTCGTTTCTGACGCTGGCAAGGCAACGCTCGGCCTTTGATCGGCGCGCGCGTCACGGGAGTGGCGCGCGCAACGCTAAGGGAACCTGTCGGAGTCCTAGACTTATGCGGTTAGATTGCGTGCTGTTCCAGCTACGCAATCGCCCATGTTGATCCATCAGAAGCTCTTGGTTCGTTTGGTCGCGGCTTTGTTCGCGGCATTCGCCTGCTTGCTCTCGCTGCAAGCTCAAGCAGCCGAGCTTGTGCTGCACTCCGGCAAGGTCGTTACCGTCGACGAGCGCCACGGCACCGTGCAAGCCTTGGCGGCGCGCGGCGGCCGCATCCTCGCCGTCGGCAGCAACGAAGAGATTCGCAAGCTGATCGGCGAAGGCACGAAGGTGATCAACCTGCGCGGCCGCACCGCGATCCCCGGGTTTATCGAAGGCCACGCGCACTTCACCGGTGTTGGCAATGCGACGCTGATCCTCGACCTCAGCAAGGTCGATAGCTGGGATCAGGTTGTCGACATGGTCGCCGAAGCCGCAAAGCGCACGGCGCCCGGTGAATGGATTCTCGGTCGCGGCTGGCATCAAGAGAAGTGGAGCAAGCAACCGGCCGGCAACGTCAAGGGCTTCCCGCCACACGATTCGATGAGTGCCGCGACGCCTGACAACCCAGTTGCGTTGACGCACGCGAGCGGCCATGCGAGCTTCTTCAACCAGAAAGCGATGCAGATGGCTGGTGTCGATAGCAACACCAAGAGCCCTGCGGGTGGCGAGATCATCAAGAACGCGAAGGGCGAGCCGATCGGCGTGTTCAGTGAAACCGCGGCCGGTCTCGTGTCGCGCGCGCGCAGTGCGGGTGGCCTTCGCAGTTCGCCCGAGTCGCGCAGCAAGAAGCTGCGTCGGCAGATTGATCTCGCGATCGAAGAATGTCTCAGCAAAGGCGTGACGAGCTTTCAAGACGCCGGCAGCAGCTTCGCGACGATCGACGTCTACCGCGAGTTGGCCGAGCGCGGCGAACTTGGCGTGCGGTTGTGGGTGATGATTCGCACCAGCAACCGGGACCTCGAGCAGAATCTGAAGGACTACCGCATGGTCGATGCCGGCGATCACTTCCTGACCGTGCGCGCGGTGAAGCGCAGCATTGATGGAGCGCTTGGTTCGCGTGGCGCGTGGCTGTTGGAACCCTACAGCGACGAGCCAGAGAGCAGTGGCTTGGAGACTGCTTCGGTTGCCAGTGTGACGCGCATGGCCGAACTCGGAGCGCGTCATGGTTTCCAAGTATGCGTGCACGCCATTGGCGATCGCGCGAACCGCGAAGTGCTCGACATCTACGAGAAGGTTTGGGGCAAGCGACACAATGGCCCGGCCTTGCGTTGGCGTATCGAGCATGCCCAGCACATCCATCGCGACGACATCCCACGGTTCGGCCAGATGGGGGTGATCGCCTCGATGCAGGGCGTGCACTGCACGTCGGATGCGCCCTACGTGCAGCCTCGTCTCGGCGAGCAGCGTGCCGAGGAAGGCGCCTACGTTTGGCAGAAGCTGTTACAGTCAGGTGCGGTGGTCACTAACGGCACCGATGCCCCGGTCGAAGACGTCGATCCCCTCGTGTCCTTCTACGCATCGGTGACGCGCAAGGGCAAGAGCGGCGTCGCGTTCTATCCCGAGCAGGCAATGAGTCGCATGGAAGCGCTGTATTCGTACACGATGGCCTGCGCCTACGCGGCGTTTGAAGAGGGCAGCAAGGGTTCGCTGACGCCCGGCAAACTCGCGGACATCGTGATCCTGTCGAAGGACATCATGACCGTGCCGGAAGCAGAGATTCTCGACACGCAAGTGCTCTACACGATCGTCGGTGGCAAGGTCGTCTACGACGCCAGCAAGTAGCTCAGCATGTTTCTAGAACTACGTTCGGATTGCATTGTCGAGACGGGGGAGCGGTTGCGCGACCGCATCCAAGAACGCTTCCCAGACGCCAACCTAGGGCGCGTGGCTAGCGAGCTCGTTGGGGTCGCCCGCAAACACGCCGAGCGCAGCGCTGCGATTCGCAAGCCGAGCATCTCAATCCGCTTGGCTGGCATCCTGGGGTTGCTAGCCGTTGCCGCGGTCATCGTGCTCGCGGTGCGAGCGGTGCATCCGACCTTCCAGGACAACTGGCCGCTGCGCGAAGTCTTGGCTGCCGTGGAAGCGTCGGTTGCGACGATCGTTTTCCTCGGAGCCGCGGTCATCTTCGTCTGGAACCTCGATGTGCGTCGCAAACGCGCACGCTGCTTGCATGCGATCCACGAAATGCGCGCGATGGCGCACATCGTCGACATGCATCAGTTGACCAAGGATCCTGATCGCATCGTGCATCCCGACGGTGAGACCAAGAGTTCGCCCAAGCGCACGCTCTCTCGTGACGAGCTGGTGC
>JBNMND010000175.1:0-11459 GCA_051274975.1 Planctomycetota bacterium
AGCTGCACTCGCAGCACTCACCATAGTTCCAGCGCGCCAGATCGGTCTCGACGACCGCGTCGGCTCGCTCACCGTCGGCAAGGACGCCGACTTCTTGGTCACCGCGGGCGATCCACTCGATCCGCGCGTGCCACCTTCGTTAGTCTACATCGAAGGCCAATTGATTCACCGACTCGGAGACGTGCGATGAGCATGCGCAATACGAACAGACTTTTGCTTCTCTCGGCCTTGGCAGCACTAACCTGCGCCACGACCACCGCCACCGCCCAAAGTGCACGCCCCACCGCGTTCACCAACGCGCGCATCCACACCGTCAGTGGCAAGACGATTGAGAACGGCACGCTCGTCATCAAGAACGGCAAGATCGAAGCCGTAGGCAAGGACGTCGTCGTGCCAGCAGGCGCGAAGGTCGTCGACGCCACCGGTAAGACAATCATGCCTGGCTTGGTCAGCGCGTGGTCGAGTGCCGGCCTGCGCCCGCCAACGGTAAGCAGCAACACGCCGCAGCGTGGTGGCCGCGGCCGGCGCTTCCGCCCATCCAGGGGCGGCAGCAGTGGTGCGACCAGCAGCAAGGCGGCGACCAAAGTCATCGACGGGATGTACACTCGGCAACCGATCTTCGGCAAGCTGCTCGAAGTCGGAATCACGTCACTCGCACTGACCCCACCAGGCGGCGGCTTCCCGGGCCTCGGCGCGGTGCTCAACCCCGCGGGCAAGAACCGCGACGAACTCGCCGTCAACGACGAAGCGTTCGTACAGATCGGCATGCAGCGCAACGCCGGCGCGAAGAAGATGCTGAAGGACATGTTCGCGAAGGCCAAGAAGGTCGTCGAAGAACGTGAGAAGCCGCCGGCACCGAAGGAGCCAGCGAAGAAGCCGGAAGCTGCAAAGCCGACTGGCAAGCCCGCCACGGCAAAGCCTTCTGGCAAGCCCACGGAGAAGCCCAAGGAAGGCAAGGAGCCGCCGAAGCCAACCCCGAAGCCAACCCCGAAGCCAACGCCGAAGCCGCCAACGCC
The DNA here is from genome assembly GCA_051274975.1 of Planctomycetota bacterium. Lineage (GTDB taxonomy): Bacteria > Planctomycetota > UBA1135 > UBA1135 > UBA2386. Next base: position 1,017 of record JBNMND010000175.1, read on the forward strand.
CGCCCCGAAGGGTGGCGAGAAAAAGCAAGAGCCGAAGGCCGCAGCACCCGCCAAGAAGGCGGCGAAGAAGAAGCCGAAAGATCCGAACGTCGAAGTGATCGCCGACCTGCTGCAAGGCAAGCGTCGCGCCATCGTGCAGATCAACTCGGCCGCCGACCTACTGCACTGGCGCACCGCCGTTGACGACGACGTCAAGTTCCCGCGCATGGTCGTCGTAACTCGTCACGACAGCAACTCGGGCACGATCGACATGGTCGCCGAGCACCTGAAGAAGTGGGAGTGCTCCGTGCTGTTGCCGCCGACGCTCAGCACGCTGCCGCGCACGCAGCACCTGACCCACCCAGCCAAGAAGCTGCACGATGCTGGCATCGAAATCGGCTTCGCCATCGGTGAGTCGCCGCTCGCCGTGCGCAACATCTTCTTCAGCCTGATGGAACTGGTGCGCGCTGGCCTGCCGGCCGACGTCGCCATCAAGGCCATCACGCAAGTCCCAGCCAAGGCGCTCGGCATCGACAAGCGTACTGGCACGATCGAAGTCGGCAAGGACGCGGACCTCTTGGTGTTCTCCGGCGACCCACTGTCGCCGGTCGGCAAGCTCGAACAGGTTTGGCTGCGTGGCAGCCGCGTGGAGAGCAAGAAGTAGTCGCGCTCTTCCGCTGATCCCAAGCACCCAAAGCACACACCCAATCCATCCAATGCGAACTCCAACCCTGTTCGTCCTCTCCCTGGTTCTTCTCACCGCGCTCGACCTGCCGGCGCAAGGTCGTCGTCGTGGCCGCCCAAGCCCTGAAGCTCCGACTCCTGCTGCGGCCCCGGCACCTAAGAAGGAAGAGAAGAAGAAGGAGCCCAAGAAGTACACCGCCATCGTCGGCGGCGACGTCTACCTCGGCACCGGCCAACGCCTCACTGGCGCGACCGTGCTGATCGCGGACGACAAGATCGACAAGGTTGGTCACAACCTGGAGCTGCCGGAAGGCACGACGATCATCGACGCGAAGGGCAAGACCGTCAGCCCCGGTTTCGTCATCGTGAAGGGCGCCGGCATGGGCACGGGTTCCAGCGGTCCCTACAAGGACACGGTCAACCCGTTCGCCTTCGACATCAAGCAAGGTCTAGCCGCTGGCATCACGTCGTTCCTTGCCGGCTCCACGTCATCGCGCAGCAGCGTCGGTGGCAGCAACGCCGTCATCAAGCTCGCTTACGGTGACGTCGAAGGCATGGTGCTCGCCGAGAACAGTGTCGTCGGCATCTCGGTGCCACTCGATCGTTCGGCGCGTGAGAAGCTAGAGACCTCGGTCAAGGCGGCTAAGGACTACCTCAAGGCCATCGAGGGCTACCCGGCAGCCACAGCCAAGGACCCGAAGGTTAAGGCGCCCAAGAAGCCCAGCGGCTCGGACCAGATCATCAAGGTGCTTAAGGACGAGGCCCGCCTGTGGATCTCGTTCGGCCGTGGCGGCTTCAACCCGTTCCGCGGCATGATGGGCGGCGGTGGCTCGAGCTCCGACGTGGCCTCGATCCGCGAAGCCTGCGAAGTCGCCAAGCTGTTCGGCAAGGGTGCAGTCATCCAAAAGCCCATGAGCGCTTGGCTGATCCCGGACGAGATCGCCGCGACCGGATCGAGCGTTATCATCAGCCCGCGCACGCGCCAAGCACCGGATCCCAAGGATCCAGAGCGCACCGGGAGCAACATTGCCACAGCAGCGATCCTGGCCAAGGTCGGCGTGCCCGTCGCGGTGACCTGCCCCGACGGCAGATTCGGCGGCGGTGGAGTCGGCACGAATGGCATTCTTGGCCAAGACCTGAACACGCCAAACGTCGACGTTGCATACGCCATTCGAGGTGGCCTAGATAACCGTAAGGCACTTCGATCACTAACGTTAGACGCAGCCCATATTATGGGCGTCGGCGACCGGGTCGGTTCAATCGAGCCAGGCAAGGACGCCGACATCTTGATTCTAGACGGCGATCCGCTGCACTATAGTACGTTCGTGATCACCGCGGTGGTCAACGGCAAGGTCGTTTATGAGAAGGGCAAGGAAGCCCTCTACCGACACATCCCGCCGAAACACTAAGTAAGCAACACCAAGCGGCAGTCCTTAGCGGGGAGACTCGCAAGAGCACGGAGGGGTAAATGGGCGACCAGCTGGTTCGAATCGAACGCAGCTGACCCGGGCCACCTCCCTGCCGCCACCAACACGACCATGAGTGTAGAAAGCCTGAAGGAAGTTGACGACTTCTTCCGCAGCATGCGGCAAGCGTTCAACAGCAGAGACCTCAAGACGTTCCGGTCACATTTCTGGACGGACAAACGGTTTAGCAACCTCGATGCCTCTGGCCGGCGCGATCGCGGCTGGGGTGCGTACGAGGAAGTGCTGGACCAGGAGTTCCGCTACCTCGAGACGCTGTCGATGGAGTTGAAGGACCTGGAATGCCAGACCTTCGACGACCAGTACGCCACCGCGGTAGCCACGTGGAAGCTGGCCCAGGTCGACCCTGAAGGTCGCAACCTCGAGCAACACGGGCGCTGCACGTTCTCCCTGTCCCGCGTCGGCGATTCCTGGAAGATCGTGGCCCAGCACTTCTCGCCACTCTCGGCGGAAGACGCAGCTGACGAGTAGCCGGCCCGCCGGGAGATTCCCCAACCCGGTTTGATCTCCAGCGTGTGACCTGCATCCATTGCTGACTTTGCCCGAGTGATCCCAGGACTGGTGCCGCCCTCAACCAGCCACATGCCGTAGAGTGAGGGCTAACCAATCTTTGACGAACCGCCCCGTGACCTCAACGGCATCCGCTGCTTCCGAGACCTGTTCCGACTCGTCGGGAAGCGCAGATGCTCCGTTCCTTGCCAAGAACAAGATCCGCCTCGTCACCGCGACGAGCTTGTTTGATGGCCACGATGCGTCCATCCATATCTTCCGTCGAATCGCGCAAGCGTCCGGAGCGGAGGTCATTCACCTCGGGCACAACCGGTCGGTGCAGGAGATCGTCGACGCGGCGATCGAAGAAGATGCGCAAGGCATCGCGGTAACGTCCTACCAGGGCGGCCACAACGAGTTCTTCCGCTACATGCACGACATGCTGGCGGAACGCGGTGCTTCGCACGTGCGCCTGTTCGGCGGCGGCGGCGGAGTGATCCTGCCCGAAGAGATCCAAGCGCTGCACGACTACGGCATCGCGCGCGTTTACTCGCCCGATGACGGTCGCTCGATGGGCCTACAGGGCATGATCGACGACATGCTGCGTCGCTGCGACTTCCCAGTCGCCAACGAAGCCGACGCGCTGCCGGCTCTGCCAGCCAAGGACCTGCGCGACGTCGCACGCGCAATCACGTTGCTCGAGTCGTTCCCCGACCAGCATCGCGAAGAACTGCGCAAGCACTCGGCGGCACTCGAGTCTGCCCCACCCGTGCTCGGCATCACCGGCACCGGCGGCGCCGGCAAGAGTTCGCTGATCGACGAACTACTGCGTCGCTTCACGATCGACTTCGCCGAACTGCGCATCGCCGTCCTGTGTGTCGACCCGACGCGTCGCAAGACCGGCGGTGCCTTGCTCGGCGACCGCATCCGGATGAACTCCGCGGCCAGCGAACGCATCTTCGTGCGCTCGATGGCGACGCGCCGCGCCAACGTCGCGTTGTCCGAATCGGTGCAGGATGCGCTCGACATTCTGAAGCTGTCCGGCTTCGACCTGATCCTGCTCGAGAGCAGTGGCATCGGCCAAAGCGACACTGAGATCATCGAGCACGCCGACACATCGCTCTATGTCATGACTCCCGAGTTCGGCGCGCAAAGCCAACTCGAGAAGATCGACATGCTCGACTACGCCGACCTCGTCGCGATCAACAAGTTCGATCGCCGCGGCGCCCAGGATGCGCTGCGCGACGTCAAGAAGCAGGTGCAACGAAACCACAAGGCGTTCAACGTCGACGCCGACACGATGCCGGTCTATGGCACGATGGCGGCGACGTTTGGCGACCCCGGCACCAACCGCCTCTACCGCAAGATCGCATCGAAGCTCAATGAGCTGCGTCCCGGCGCGTTCAAAAGCTCGGTCGAGTTCGTCGAAGGCGACCCCGAAGGCAAACACGTGATCCCGGGCGAGCGCGTTCGCTACCTCGCCGAGATCGTCGAGACCAACCGCAAGTACAACACTTGGGCCAAAGAGCAGTCGGCACTGGCCGAACGCTGCTACGTGCTCGCCGCCGCACAAGACGCGCTACCAGAAGACGCCGAGGTTGCGCGCAAAGCGCTGCAAGAGCAGTACGACAAGCTCTCACAGCAGCTCGCACCCGAATGCCGCGACGCGCTCAACAACTGGGACCAGACCTGTGACAACCTGACCGCCGAGCACTCGGTGTTCCACGTGCGCAAGCGCGAGGTCAAGATCCAGAACCACACGACGTCGCTATCAGGCATCAAGGTGCCGAAGGTCGCGATGCCGCGCTACCAAAGCCACGGCGACCGCCTGCGTTGGTTACTCAGCGAAAACGTGCCGGGCAGCTTCCCGTTCACGGCTGGCGTCTACCCGTTCAAGCGTGCCGGCGAAGACCCGACCCGCATGTTCGCAGGCGAAGGTGGCCCGGAGCGCACCAACAAGCGCTTCCACTACCTGTCGTTTGGCCAGCAGTTCAAGCGCCTGTCGACCGCGTTCGACAGCGTCACGCTCTACGGCGAAGACCCAGCGGAGCGCCCCGACATCTTCGGCAAGGTCGGCAACGCTGGCGTGTCGATTTGCACGCTCGATGATGCCAAGCGCCTCTACTCGGGCTTCGACCTGAGCGCGCAGGCGACGTCGGTGTCGATGACGATCAACGGCCCCGCGCCGATGCTGCTCGCGTTTTTCCTCAACGCAGCCGTCGACCAGCAGTGCGAACGCTGGCTCGCCGACAACGGCAAGACCGACGAAGCCAACGAGAAGATCGACGCGATCTTCGCCGCCAAGAACCTGCCGCGTCCGCGTTACCGCGACGAACTGCCACCAGGCCACGATGGCCTCGGCACAATGTTGCTCGGCGTCACCGGCGACACGGTCGTGCCTGCCGACGTCTACGCGGAGATCCGTGAGCGCACGCTCGCAACCGTGCGCGGCACCGTGCAAGCCGACATCCTCAAGGAAGACCAGGCGCAGAACACCTGCATCTTCTCGACGGAGTTCGCCCTGCGCATGATGGGCGACGTGCAGCAGTTCTTCACCGAGAACGCCGTACGCAACTTCTACTCGGTCTCGATCTCGGGCTACCACATCGCGGAAGCAGGTGCGAATCCGATCACGCAGCTAGCGTTCACGCTCAGCAACGGCTTCACCTACGTCGAGTACTACCTGTCGCGCGGCCTGAAGATCGACGACTTCGCGCCCAACCTCAGCTTCTTCTTTAGCAACGGCACCGACCCCGAATACGCGGTCATCGGCCGCGTCGCCCGTCGCATCTGGGCGAAGGCGATGAAGCTGAAGTACGGCGGCAACCCGCGCAGCCAGATGCTGAAGTACCACATCCAGACGTCGGGTCGCTCGCTGCACGCGCAGGAGATCGACTTCAACGACATCCGGACGACGCTGCAGGCGCTCTACGCGATCTACGACAACTGCAACTCACTGCACACGAACGCCTACGACGAAGCGATCACGACGCCGACCGAAGATTCGGTGCGTCGCGCGGTGGCGATCCAGCTGATCATCAACAAGGAGAACGGGCTCTCGAAGAACGAGAACCCGCTGCAAGGCTCGTTCATCATCGAAGAGCTGACCGACCTCGTCGAAGAAGCCGTCTACAAAGAGTTCGAACGCGTCAGCGAACGCGGCGGCGTGCTCGGTGCGATGGAGACGATGTACCAGCGCTCCAAGATCCAAGACGAGTCGATGCTCTACGAAGGCAAGAAGGCCTCGGGCGAGCTACCTATCGTTGGCGTCAACACGTTCCTCGGTAAGGACGGTTCCCCCATCCAAGTCGTCGGCGAAGTCATGCGCTCGACGGATGACGAGAAGCAGTCGCAGATCGAAGACCTGAAGAACTACCAGTCGGCCTGTGATGCCGAAGCCGACACCGCACTGCAGCAACTGCGAACCGCCGCGCTCGAAGGCGGCAACGTGTTCACGAGCCTGATGGATGCAGCGAAGCACTGTTCGCTTGGGCAGATGTCGCACTCGCTGTATCAGGTCGGCGGGCAGTATCGCCGGAACATGTAGCTTCGCGGCGAGAGCATGGGCGAACCTCTCCGCTCAAGCTCACTTCTTGCGCGTCCCCGGGAACTCCATGCCACCCTGCGTCAGTACCAACGCGGACCCATCGAGTTCGAACACAACGAGCAAGCTGGCGTCGAAGCTGGCGCAGAACTCCCCCTCTCCCTGGTAGAGCAACGCAAACGCGCCTTGGCCCTTGCGGCTGCCCTGGGCAAATAGCTTGTCGTCCTTCTCGAAGATGCGAAGGTCCATGCCCGCCTTCGGTATTTCGTAGCTGCCAACGAGGATCGCCCGCAGCTCCTTGCTGACCGACTTCTGCCGATCCTCCGGACGCTTGAGGCCCAGTAGCTCGTAGGTGAGGTCTTCGGCGACGTCCCCGGCATTCAGACCGCAGTTGCTGATAACGGCAACGTAGAAGTCCGAGCCGGGCAACCAGTGCAACTTCGAATTGAAGCCGTGGATACCACCACCGTGTCCGATCGAGACATGCCCGTCGATCTCGCCCGGAACCAGACCAAAGCCGTATTTGGTATCACGACCACTTGGCAGCACGGTGCTCTTGGTCATCTTGGCGTAGGACTCGGCGGAGACCACCTTGCCCGTCTGCAGCGCATGGGCCCAACGAACCAGATCCCGACCGGTGGAGATCAAGCCACCAGCGCCGCCGGGTTGGTTCATACCTAGCAGTTGGTCGTTGGCGAGCTTGCCATCCCGCAAGTCATAGCCCTGCGCGCGATTCTTGATCAGCTCGCGGTTGCTGTCATAGCGCGTGTGCGCGAGCCCGAGTTCCTTAGCGAGTTCATCGATCAGATCTGCGTAAGGCTTGCCCTGCACGTTCTCGAGCAGCATGCCGAGCATGTAGTAGCCGGTGTTGTTGTAGCGCCATCCCTGGCCCGGCTCGAAGTCGAACGGTCGCTCCTGCACGAGACCCAGAAGCTGCTCGTGCGTCAGTTCAATCGGCCAGACCTTGCGCCACTCCTCGCCGATGTCCGTGTAGCTCGGGATGCCCGACGTATGGTTGAGCAACTGATTGACGGTCACCGTGTGCGCCCCCGTGCGGAACTGAGGCACGTGCACGGTGCTGGCCGCGTCGATCGTCACCTTGCCCTGTTCGATGAGTCGCATGACCATCGCGGCGGTCACCTGCTTGGTGACCGAACCGATGCGGAACATCGTGTCCGCGCGCGCCGGAACATCAAACTCCGCCTCCGCAAGGCCATAGCCACGACCCAACAACTCGCCCTTCCACAGGATACCAACGGACAGGCCAACGGCATTGGGCTGCTTCATGTGTCGGGCAACGACTTCGTCGACTTGCTGGGCGAACGATGCCGTTCGTGGCGATGCCTTCTGATGCGGTGAGAGTCCCGGCGCTCCCTGCTGAGAATGCACACTAGCCGCGAACGAGAGAACGGCCACAACAGCGGGCAGCGCAATACGAATCATGCCGACATGTTGCCAGACTGCTCGCGAGACTGTTGGCCGAACTCCCGGAGAAGCGTGGCTGCCAAATTCCGTTCGCCGACGCCTCGCACTACCAAGACCTTATGGCCAGTGCTCCTAGCGAATCCGGCAGGTCCATGAGGCCCGTTTCGCGATCACGTCTGGCGAAGACGACGACCAACCACGACGCGCGCAACGAATGCGCGCGAGCCTTACTGCCAGCCCTGGATCTTCGAACCGAGCGCGTCGATCTGGGCGCCAAGACACTCACGCACCTTGTCACGCGCGCGCATGAAGTGGCTGCGTAGCGTCGCTTCGTTGGTGCCGCCGGTGCGTTCCGCAATCTCGGCGAACGACAATTCTTGCTGGCGTCGCATCACATACACCTCGCGCATGTTGTCGGACAACTTGAGGACACACTCGGCTTCCGCCTTGGCCAACTCGTTGTAACGAACGATCTGGGTGGGCGTCTCTTCCTTGGTCTGGGCAGCCTCGGGCACCGAGAACGCTCCGGTATCCGCACCGGCAGGGGTGGTGTCGCCACGGCCAAGCAAGCCGAGTTTCTGATCCCGGTTGTGCTTGCGCCACAGGTCGCGCCACATGTTGCCGGCAAGCGTCTGCACCCACTTCCAGAACGAGTCCTTGCCGCGGTATTCGAACGACTCGATCGACGTCAGGATCTTCAGCATTACATCACTGACGAAGTCACCAAACTCAATGCCCTGCGGGAACGAGCTGCGGCCGAAGCGTGTCTTCAGATAGTGCAAACACTTCTGTGACAGCATCCCCCAAGCCTGGGTCTTCTCACCACTGACCACTTCACGAAGAAGGAACTCAGTGCCGCCGGCTCCTGCTTGCGGAGCAGGTTGCTCAGGCTGATCGGAATTGTTCGGGTCGGGTGTCATGATCTACCGGTTCAGAATAAGGATACATCATGCCACAGCAAGATTCGCCGCGCCCACAATCGATCGCCGCGCCCACAATCGATCGCCGCGCACGGCTGCTTTGCGGCCAAACAGTCCGTTGCTATCGGCGAATGAACGTCCTAGCTGCGATTTGCCCGGCGTTCCGCGGCAAACGACAACAGCCGTTCCAGTTCGGCTTCGTAGCCTTGCCCAGCGGTGACTGAATCAAACGCTGACGTGTAGAGCTTCCACAAAGCCGACCCAGCAGCCGTCTTCACCAGCAAACCAAGCTTGGCTTCCTTGCTCGCCGTCTCGACCAAATGGGCTGGATCGAGCTGTTCGCGAACCGCGTTGCGAACCCGCTGGTTGCCCTGCAGAAGGCCCTCAAGAATCGCCAAGACGTCGTCGTAGAACCGACTCAGGAAGTAGTCGGACGACGCAGCGCCATCAAGGTTGCCAGTCGGTGCGAGCAGCTCTTCGCAGACTTCGGCTGCGGTCCGCAACGGCGGTCGCACCGAACCGGCGTGTGTTACGCGCAGATCAAGCTGCTTACTGAAGACGCGACGCCACTCGAGCATCACTTCGATCCAATGCGAAGTCACATCGACGAAGCGCTGCAGGCGTCCCACAAACTCCTGCACCTGCGCCTCGGTCTCCACCTGCGGGCTGTTGGTTAGCGAACGCGCAACTTGACGAACCGCGCGCAAAGCGGCACCGGCCACCGGGTCTTCGGGTTGGGGAGCAGCTACCGGAGCGACAGGTTCAGCAGGATTTGCCCCAGAAGAACTTGGCGCTGCGCCGGTCGCCGACGGCGTCTTCGCCATCTCCTCGAGACTTGCCTGCAAGCCTCTGCGACCAAGCGTTGCACGCAAGCTGTCGAGTGCCGTCAGCAACTCAACTTGAACTTCCTGCTCGCCACGATCGGAGAAGTCAGCGTAGACCCGGTGCAGCTTGCCGCGCACCTCATCAACACTGACCATCGGCACGATGCCGTGATGAGTTATCTCGGCAACTCCGGTACGGAACGACAACATGAACGGCCGGATGTGAATGACACTGCCATCGTCCAACGGATGCGACACTTCAATCGGCAACCGAATGCCGTCGACTTCCGTGCCATTGGTGCTGCCGCAATCGAACAGCACGAACTCTCCTTCAGAGAACTCAATGACGGCGTGCTTCGACGAAACCATCGCGTCGGCAAGCACCAGCAAGTTGTCGCCTTCGCGCCGCCCGATCGTGACTCGATTCTGCGAGAAGTGATGCTGATGAATCGTGGACTCGCCAACGCGACCAACGGACAGCACGAACCCGTTGCCATCCGCGGCATCGTCGACCGCCTGCGCCAATGGCGAAACTGCTCCAGGACCAGATGCAGGCATCGTACCGGCCGCAATCATGCCGGCGGTATCCGCGCCGTCCGAATCGCCAGCCTCGGTGCGCAACGCGAGCAAGCGTTGGTTGCAGACCTTCACAATCACTTCTTCGCGCGCCGCTCGTTCGAATAGCTCGACGTGCAACTGCCGTTCGACGCGCTCGAGTTCGGCCAGCACGGCCGTAATCGGGGTCGAGCCAGCACCTTCGTCGTTGCCGGAGGACACGGGCGATGCGAGCAACAACTTGCCGCAAAGCCCCATCAACGTCTGCCACAACTGCTTCGGCACGAGGCCGTCGCCCTGCAACTCGGCGTCGAACACCTGCTGCCGATCGGCGCGTTGGTGCATGACGTGCCAACTGGCAAAGCGACCTTCGCCATCATCGCTATCGAGAATCTCCTGCCAACGATCGGCAGGCGACACCGCGTCGTCAGCAACTGCCTTGCCGGCCATCAACTGCAGGCATCGCTCCACGGCGGCGGCAACTTCCGGCAACGCCTGCTCGTCGTGCACCAGCAGTATGCGCAACAGCAGCATACCGA
>JBNMND010000176.1:0-11436 GCA_051274975.1 Planctomycetota bacterium
CTTGGACCTTGAGCACCTTGCCGCGCACGATCTTGTGCGGAGCGAGTTCGGCGACGGTCTTGCCGATCGCTTCATCGAGCTCGGCCAGCGTGGTGCCGCCGAGGGCGTCAGAGGTCAGTCGCGACAACTCTTCGTCGGACAGTGCAAACTTCTTGATTAGGCTTTTGCCAGTCATCAATGGGGTTAGGGGTAAGGGTTAAAGAGGAAAACAGGGTCTAGCGGCATTCACCACAGCGGTGACTACTCGCGTAAGAGACGATGAAGTGTCGTGCCGCCCCAATGACCAAGTCACTAATGACTAAGTCACTGTTGGCAACACCACAGACACAGTCCCGTCGGCCGGACCATCCAGCCGTCGGTCGCTGAGGGAGAGGCTCACGCCCCACCACCAGCTGATGCAGAACTCGAGGAAGAGGGATCGACCAGATCGGTCGCAGACCCTTTGCTCGGATGCCCGCCAGACGCTTCCGGGGGGCATTCCTGCGCCGGAGAGTTTGGGGGATGACCCGCGTCAGCGGGCACCTTTATTGGATTCTTGGACGGATCGGCCGCGGAACCATCGGCTTGAGGCGGCTCTTTTGCGCTCTCGGTCAGCGGTCGACCTGCCAACTCGGCAACCTTTCGCCGCAGCGCCTCGACGCCGCCCTCAGCCAAAACTTGCTCCGCCGTCCAGGGTTCCCCGTAGCGAACCACGATCTTGCGAGGCCGCGGGAACCAGGCGCCACGCGGGTAGGCGCGGTGCGAGCCATCGATTCCAATTGGGACCACGGTGGTCTTGGTGCGCCGGACCAGGAACTCGACTCCGCCCTTAAACACGTCGACACTGCCGTCCTTACTGCGCGTTCCCTCGGGGAAGAGCCCGACGACCTCGCCAGCTTTCAGGCAGTCCGAGATCAGGCGCATTGCCTGCTTCGACGGCGCATCGCGATCGATCAGCGTGACCCCGACCTGGGACAACCACCAGCGGCAGGGAGCAAGCGACGCCAGCCCCGCTTGCGCCAAGAACCCCACCCACCGCGTCGCGGTGATGCCGACCATGCCCGGATCGAGGTAACTTGAGTGGTTGGCGACCAACAGCACGCCGCCTTCCTTGGGCAACTTGTCGACACCTTCGCAACGGATGCGGAACCAAACCTTGCTGAACACCAGCACCAGGAATCGCGACACCGTCCACCAAAACGCACTGCGGCGAACGGATTGCAAACGCACCAGTTTGTCGGAGCCGCTCACAGCGTTTCCCTTGGTGCTGAGGTGTCTGGTGTTGGAGTATCCGATGGCGAACGGCCCGGGCAGCCATTGCTCGAGGTACCGGCCTGAACGAGCGTCAGCAACTGCTGAATCACCGCAGCCGTCGTCAGCCCCGTAGTGTCGAGGTAGAGCGCATCGTCGGCCTGCTTGAGCGGCGCATCCGAACGCGATGAGTCGAGGCGATCGCGCACCATGATCTCATCGAGCACATCGACCTCACTGACCTTGCGGCCCTGACGTTCAAAATCCTGGCAACGACGACGAGCGCGCTCGCTCGGCGCGGCATCGAGGTAGACCTTCCAGCGCGCACCCGGGAACACCACCGAGCCCATATCGCGCCCCTCGGCAACGACTGGCCCCTGCATCGCGACACCGCGCTGCAAGTCCCCCATGCTCGCCCGAACAAACGGCAATGCCGAAACCGCCGAGACCTGAGACTCGACTTCGCGAGTACGCAGGTGCGCGGTGATGTCGCGACCGTTCAGCAGCATGTTACCAGCGACGAAGCCAAGTTCGGCGTCAAGCAAGGCCGCTTGCATGCGTGCGTGCCCGAGGTCGGGTTCGTCGCCGCATTCACTCGGGGCGATGCCGCGCTCGAGGAAGTGCCAAGTGATCGCGCGATACATGGCCCCCGTATCGAGGAACGCATAACCGAGTCGTTGCGCCAACAGACGGGCGATCGTGCTCTTACCCGCGCCGGACGGACCGTCGATTGCGACCACATCCGTGGGCACCGCGGCGCGGTCGCCTTTTGCGCGCTTCGAGGAGTCCGTTCGGTCGGTCAAGCTGTCGCTGTCGGTCAAGCTCGCGCTAGGCCGGACGTCGGGTTGGAGAATCGGGATCGCAATCCGTATCGACTTCCGGAACGAATCAGGAAGGGCCGATTTCCGGGCGCCCTACGCAGGCATCCGGCGGAAAATTGGGGCGGACAGTGTAGCGACTGGACGCCCCACCTGGCAATGCGGAAACACCCTCGGCCGTGTGCATTTGAGGTCAGTCGAGCGGGCGCGACGGTCACGCCGACCAGACGCATTCTGGCGGCATATCCACCGCAACAGCTTCGGCCTGGCCTGAGCCGCGCTGGAAACTCATAGGCTGCCACTCGGCGCCACGCACAACCAAGCCAACGCCATCGACATCGAACGCCGGTAGCACGTGGTAGACGCCCTGCTGGAAGGGTCCGCGAGAATGTCGATGGATGTGGCCGAAGACCAAACGCTGCATGCCGACCGCAAAAGCCGCTGCCATCGCCCGCTCCGACGGCAGAAAGCGCGTCTGATCGCCGCTGTGGATCACATCATGGCTCTTTCTGCGTGCCTTCTCCGCCGCTCGGCGAGCCAATGAAACGGGTAACCGACGGGCTATCCAACGGGTGATAGGGTGGCGCAGCCAACGCTTCGCTCGCTGGTAGGGAAGATCGTTCTGACACAGTTCGTCGCCGTGCACGAGCAGCGTGTCGACGCCACCGAGCAATAACCGGTAACCGCCGGTGACGAGTTCTGCCCTGCTCGCCTTGACGAACTCTTCTCCGAGCAAGAAATCGCGATTGCCGACCAACACTACCACCCGCAAACCAGCCGTGGCCGCCGCCCGGAATCGGGCCGCGACGTCGCGCCAAATGCCGACGCGAATCTGGCCGCGGCAAACATACGAGTCAAACAAGTCGCCGAGCACCAACAACGCATCCGCTTGCTCGTGCGCAACGGCGATCGCCGCATCCAACGCTTCGAGCACGCGACCGCCATCGGCACCAACATGCAGGTCCGAGATTAAGACCGCGCGCTCTGCCGGCGCACCAGTCACGACCTTCGTGCCAAGCACGTCGATCACCGAACAACCTCGAGGAACACCGCGCCGAACGGATCGAGCATGGTCTTGACAATGGCGGTCTTGCCGTGGTCCTTGCCGTTCAATTCGCGCACCTTCAACTGTCGCTGAAAGGTGACCTCAATCGGGATCGGCCCGTTCTCATTGATCTTGCGCATCAACCGCGGACGAGCCAACGCGTTGATTCGAATGGCCAAGACGCGGCGGCCATCGCGCAGTTTCAGGGAGACGCGCTCGATACAGGTAGGCAAGCCCTTGCCGGTGACTTCGCACGCCGGCGAAACACGCGCGCGACGCAGCGCTGTGCGCACGCGGCGGCGCAATTCGCGAGCGCGCACGATCTGGCTCTGGTCGAGGCGCCACTCGTTATAGGCGACCACCGGCGAGTTGAGGTAGTAGGCGTGTCCGCCGCCAATCGAGCGCTCGAGGAACGTGTCGGAGTCAGTCTCCTGGTGACTCGTTTCGCCACGCAGCAATCGCTCGGCGGCAGGCAGGCCGCGATCGCGCGACGTCGATTGCCCCTCGCGAACCAACAGGTCATGCCACAAAAGCGAACGCTTCTCGATGCCAAACAACTCGTCGAGAGCGCCGCGTTCGCGACGCTGCAAACGCTCGTCGTAGATCGCCGTCGAATGGTCGGCCAACAGGGAACCACCGTTACGCACATAGACGTTCAGCGCCGTCACCGTGCGATCGCTGAGAGCCAGTGTCGCTGGCAGCACGACGCAGCGTGGCCGTTCATTGAGCAGGCGTTCGGGCAGCGACTTGGCGGTAACGAACTGTGGTTGCTGGCCGAGATCCTGCAGCAACCGGATCCAACTGAGGCGCGCGGCCTGGCTGGTGCTGTGGGCCTCTTCATACGACGCCAGGCGACGCACCCAGGTCATACCGTCCTTGGCCGAATCAATCATCCACCAGGCGCGCACCGAGGCGTGCGACTCCACCACCCACACCGGTGAGGACTCGATCTCGGCGCCGGCCAACGTATCGAACTCGGCGCCATGCTTCTCGAACGCCGAACGCACCGCCGTGCCGAACTTGGTTTCCTTGCCGTCTTCGCCGGCGATCGTGCGGTCGTTCCAAACAACTACGCCGGCCATGCCCTGGCTCGCCATCGCCATCAAGCGGGCGCGCACGTACTTACCGATGTTGATCTTGCCGGCACCGGTGTCCTTGACCGGCGGAATCAGCGTTGCATAACGATGCGCGCCGCGCGGCAACAAGCTGCGGGCCAACTCAATCGAGCCACCGATGTCATAGGGCTCCGCAATGGTGTCCGAGGTGATCAACCGACCGTAGTCGTGGCCACCGAACGGCCCCGGAACTGCGAGCCCGGTGAGCCCGACGGGAACGCCCGGAACCGCGGCTTGCACGCGCTCGCGGATGGTTCGCACCGCGGTCGCGAATTGATCGTCGACGAAGTCGAGCCACAGCGAGAACGGTCGCAGATCTGCCGGCAACAACCGGTCACCGAGCTCGCGCCCGCGCAACTGATCAGTCGACACCGGCACGGCGACATCGAAGTTGAGGTAGTGCGTGCCGAGCGCGCTGTTCAGCGCATCGACATCGGAGAAGCGCTTGCGCACGTAGGCGCGGAAGTCGGTCAGGCAATGCGCGCACTGGCAACTGTCGAGCGGCGCATTGTGCCGCGTCGACGACGCTTCGTCGGCGAGCGCTACGAACAACATTCCTTCGGGACCGACGCGGCGTGCTTCGCGCGCGGCAGCAGCGGCGGCCTTACCGATGAGGTCAGGCCAGGCAAAGCACTGGGGCCTCACCAACTGCGAAGCATCACGCGTGCGCTCGAACAACTGCACGACCGGCTGCCAGTCGCTGTCGCGCAGCTCGAGCAAGCCCTTGCCGATCGGTTGGTCGAGGTAGAAGCGCAGGCCCAGCGAACGCAGCGGCGTCGCATCACCTCCGCGCCCCAACTGCACCGCGGTGTAGCCCGACTTGCGGGCTAACTCGGGACCCGCTTTGCCATCGGCGCACCACAGAATGCGTTCGAAGCGCTGCGGCGCTGCGACCTTCGCCTTCTGCGTGGACGACGACTGCGCGGGCAGCGCCGTCACACAGCAAAGCATGGCGAGCAGAAGCCCCGCTACCAAAGCGGCGAAGTCGGCACGCGACGACAGAGCTTTCGACGACAAAGAGTTCGGGCGGGGCAATCGAACGTTCACGCGGAGCCTGGGCATGGGGCTGCTAACAGTTGGGTTGCGCGTTCGGGGTCAGAACGCAGTCGGACTTTGAGCGATCGAATACCGCGCCCAAATCAGGGCACCGGCACGCGCATAGGCTACTCGATTCCGTAGTCCTTCAGCTTCTCCCACAGAACCTTGCGGGAGATACCCAGCACCGAGGCCGCTTTGGTGCGGTGGCCGCCGACACCGCGCAGCACGTGCTCCAAGTGGGCGCGCTCCGCAACCACCAGCACTTCGCGCAGGGTCTGCAACTGCTCGGTGGGCTCGAGCGCCGCCCGGCGGGTCTTGTCGACCGGCAGAAGGTGCTCCTTCTTGAGCACGGTAGCGCTGCCCGACAGGGCGATGGCCTGGCTGACCCGATTCTCGAGCTCGCGCACGTTTCCAGGCCACGAATAGCCACTCATCACCTCGAGCACATCGGTCTTGACGGTGTAGTTGCGGCCACCACCGATCTTGTCGATGAAGTGACGGACTAGCAACGGCACGTCACCTTCGCGATCGCGCAAACCCGGCAAGGTCACTGGCACGACGTTGAGGCGGTAGTACAAGTCCTCGCGGAACTTGCCCTCGCGCACGTGATTGAGCAGGGGCACCTTGGTCGCCGTGACGATGCGAATATCGACCTTCACGAGGTCTTCGCCGCCGACGCGCTCGAACTCACGCTCCTGCAGAACGCGCAGCAACTTCACCTGCACCGACATCGGCATGTCGTCGATGTCGTCGAGGAAGATCGTACCGCCGTCGGCGACTTCGAAGCGACCGCGGCGTTGCCGCTGGGCATCGGTGAACGCACCACGCTCGTGGCCAAACAGCTCGGTCTCAAGCAGCGTCTCCGGCAGCGCCCCACACGACAGCGCGACGAACGCGCGATCCTTGCGAGGACTCAACTGGTGGACGGCGCGGGCGATGCGCTCCTTGCCGGTGCCGCTCTCGCCTTCGATCAGCACTGATGCATCGGTAACCGCAACGGTGCGCACCGTCTTGACCACGGCCTGCATGGCGCGGCTCTGGCCAATGACGCCGGGCAACCCACCCTCGTTGGTCTGAAGCTGTTCCTTGAGGCGCTGGTTCTCGCTCAGTAACTCGCGAAACTTGCCGATGCGCTTCAAGCGGTCGACAACGTGCTCGTTGAGGAACGGCTTCTGGATGTAGTCGTCGGCACCGAGCCGCATCGCTTCGACAGCGTGCTCGACGGTCGCGTAGGCCGTCATCATGATCACTTCGGTGTCGGGTCGCGCCTGCTTGGCGGCCTGCAATACCTGCAAGCCATCCGCTCCGGGTAGGCGCACATCGGTGATCACAACGTCGTAGCTGCGCCTCTGCAATTCGGCGATGCCTTCTTTGCCGTCGCCGACGTGCTTGACCTCGTAGCCAGCGCCCTCGAGATCGTCAGTGAGCGTTACTGCAATTGTCTGCTCATCTTCGACCAGCAAGATCCGCATTTGATCATCAGCCATCTCGCCCTTCATCCATTGGCTCTTGCTTGTATTCGTCTTCGTCCAAGTCGGCGAAGTCGTCATCGCCTAGCGGCAACGAATCGTCCATCCCACCTTCGCGGAGCTGGGTCTCGCCAAACGAGACCACCTGATCGCCACCGCTACTGGTGGCGTATTCGAGCGCCGTTTCGGCTTGGGACAGCACGGAATCGAAGAACAAAGTGCCTTGATCGTCGCAAGCAGTCAGACCGACGCTAGCGGTTAGCGACAGCGGGCTGCCGTCGACCGTGACGTCAACCTCACAGAACATCTGGTTCAGGCGGTCTGCGACGATGCGCGCATGGCCTAGATCCGTGTGAGGCATGACCAACAGGTAGCGGTCATCATTGGTCGTGCCGAGCAGGTCGGAACCCCGAGTCTTCTCGCGGACCAGTCGGGCCACGGCCTGCTTGACGGACTGCCGCAGGTTGCCACCATGAAGGTCCGCGAGCTGGGCGATGCGATCGACCTGCAGCAGCACAATGCCCATGGGAATGCCGTGTCGGCGTGCACGAGCAAACTCGCTCTTCATCAGGTGCAGAATCTGCGCCTGAGAGAACAGTGAACTGCTCAAAAAGCCGTCATTGTCGGCGGCTGGTTGGCGGGCCCCTCCCGGGCGGCCCTTTCGGAAGCCTGGTCTCGTCATCTTAGATTGGCAGCCCGACGACAATGCGGCGGGATGCTTAGTCGCAACTATCTCTAGTCTTCGGGCAGGCTACCAATTCGGCTGAACAGAAGCTCAGCAACTGCCTTGCAGACAAAAAAGTACGGGCCTCAGCCGGTCAGAACTGAGGCCCGTGAATGCGGGTCAGGCTACGCAATGGAGAGGGCGGTTAGGGAGGGGGATACTGGTCTCCACCACACAGCCACGACCCGACGGTGTCTGCTGGATCAAGATCGGGTCAGGATCTCGAACTGTCCCAAATGGTCAGTCAGGGACTTAGCGAACTATTCAGTCAGAGAGCATTTCGCTGCGGAGGACACTCACGAATGAGGTCTTCCCCGGTCCTCGTCGACCGCAACCAGGCTAGTCACGTTCGGCTCGGGCCAGAAAGGCATCATGCCAGGACTCCACCAGATTTCAACACCCACCTAAGGGTATTTTCGACATGGAGCATCTCCCTCATGGGCCCGTTTCGAGCAGGGCAAACGATCCTTAAAGCGCTTTCAAGGCGTGCTTTGGGGCGATATCAACGGATCTTGAGGTCGCGCCACTCACCACAGCCAGTGCAAACTTGCCAGTAGAATAAGTCAACACTGCACAAACTACCAAGGCGGCCCAAGAGCAACCCGCTTACTTGCCGAACAGATCCTGGACCCAGGTCGTGATCCGGTAGATGTCGAACTCCGGCATCTTGTACCTCAGCACAAGTAACGCGATCAGGATCACAGCGACGAAGATCACGCCAAAGATCAACTGAGCGGTCAAACGGGCCACGAAGCCCTTGGTACGGTGGGTTATCGACGGCCCCTTGGCCGTTCGCCCCCCACGGAGAATCCAATCGCGGTGCGCGGCGAGCCCTTGTTGGACAAGGCGCTGCGAATCGACATCCTCGGCAAGAACGGTCTGAGTAACCACCTGCCATGGGTATTCGGCGGTGCTCTGCTCGACGGTGCGCCGAAGCTGCTCCATCTTACCCTTGGACACTGTCCCGGCCATAAGCCGCAGGGAGACGTCACTGACGGCGCGCAGGGTTTGCTCGGCTTCCGTCAGATCGGGTGGAGTCTCGCTCATCTTGCGGTCCCCTAGGTCAGCCGGCGGCTCAGGCTACCAATTCGTGCCAAGCCGCAGCCAAAATGGCTATCGCCAAGCGGCCAGAGGGCTATCGCCAAACGGGCCAGTTAGGCCTTTTGGGCCTGGGCCTTCGCGAACGCACTGTTGCGACCACGAATGGCCTTCACCAGCGGGAACGTCACGCTCTTATCGCCCTTTTGCAGGGTGATCATGCCGCGCTTGATGACCTTGGTGCAAAGCTTCAGCGTCATCACGGTGCCTTCCGGCGTCATGATTCGGACTGGCTGCAAGTTCGGCTTGAACTTACGCTTGCTACGACCGGTGACACGACGGCCAACACCGCCGTCCTTCTTGGCCAGACCGCGGCGCTTGACCTTGTTACCAACTCGGGTGCGACGACCGCTAACTGCACAGACTCTGGACATGGTGGGCTTCGGGGTTCGGAAGGGGCGAACAAGATAGCCACGCGGAGAGCAAACGCAAGGGGAGAGATCGCTAGATGTTTTTGGGCGCCACCCGGGCAAGCCTCGAATCGGCTCCCCGCCCCACCGGGCACCTGCTCCCCGAACCACTCGGACACGTTCGAACCACCAGATCCACCGGGAGCCCCCCCCCTTCGCACGAGCGACGGGGCGCACTTGCCCCCATCACCCACCGAGGCCAACCAGATGGGCGGCAGCGGCCAGGGTTTAGCGCCCGAATGCGATGCCGGTGAGCGTCTGATTAACTGCCAGACCGCCGAACAGCTGTCCGTAGCCACGGAACCCAAAGAAGTTGTTGTCGGCAAAGGCCTTGCGAACCCCGTCGTCGCGGTCACACACAGCCATCTCCAAGGAACTCAGGACGCAGCCGAAACTAACAACGAGTTGCGGCTGACCCACCTTGCTCTGCACATCTTCAATGAGGCTCGATAGGCAACGCGTCAAGCTCGTGGACCGACCGACCTGCAGGACCAGACCTTTCTCAATCGCACAGTAGAGATCCAGAGATCCGTCGGCCTCACCAACCAGGCTGCGCACGTAGGTTCGGCCACCGATGGGCAACAGCAACGGCGAGGCCGCCACCACCTCCCTAGTCAACAGGCCACTCGAGAACCCCGTCGCTTGCCGATACGCCTCAGCTGCCGGCATACCGTCAAGCTCGACGATTCGGCGCCGCGCTGGATCGGCGGCGGTCACCACCAAACGCGACCCCACCGGCTCGAAGTGATGCGCCATGAATGTTGTTGTCCGGGATGACGTCACAATCAGCGCAACGACCCCTTTGCCTTCCTCGAACGCCCCATTCACCAAGACCTTGGTGCTTTCAAAATTGTGGTCGTCGCCAGCGGCCCCACCAACAATCGGCACGCCATCCAGCGCACCGTGCAGAAGCGAAGCCACGCGCTCCTCAGACGTCGAAAGCCCATCAAGTAGAACCACCGCGGAGACCGCTTCACCAGGCTCGATGCTGTCGCGGAACTCGCGCATTTGCGCGACAAACTGCTTGGCCTCGCTTTCCGAAAACGATTGCAGGTCGTCAATCGGCCAAACCCGAGCACGCACCCCGCTGAGGCTCGCGCCAACAATCCCCCCCTTGATGTGGCCTTCGGCTCGCCACACTTCGCCGGCCGTCGTGCAGCAGATCATCGGACCACAAGCGACTTCCGCCAGCGCCTTCGAGACGCGTGCCAAATCACTCGCAGGCGATACGAACAGGAAGTTGACGGACGCCGACTCAGCCTCGATCTCAGACAACACGCGACGCGTTGCGCGATACGAATCAGGGTTTACGGATGCTGCCTGGAGGGCCCGCAGCGTGCTGGTCTCTTGCATGGCTCCGCGAACGATCGACGGATTTCCGCATGCGCTTAACCAACCAACGGCACTACTTGCACGACTAGGGTCATCCCATTGGACACAGTGCCCACGCCCTCCCAGACTCCACGGCCACCAACCCGGGGACGCTGCGCAAGCCCGTTCGAACAAGAACGCACTCTGACGGCGAATCGGTAACGACCAGAAAGAAACGTCTTGAGCTCCCGTTCGCACCGCCAACGCCACGTTGCGATCGGCAAGAAGCCAACGTTTGCACGTCTGGCTACCGCGGCGCCGGTGACAAGAAAGCCTTGTAACGCGCGAGGCGTTCCTCGTATTCCGCGGTGCCCTTACCACCTTTCTTTAGGGCCAGCTCCTGCAGCGCCACCGCGTCCGTGATCCGACCGACCAAGAACATGGCCAGCGCCGCCGTGTCGAACTCGAAGTATTCCATCGCGTCCCGCTCCTCGAGCATGCGCTCGACGAGCCCGACCGCAAACCAGTCGTAACGCCCCATCGTCGACAGCTGGGTCATCAAGTACCAGCTGTCGTTGTTGATGCCGGTGCGCTGTCCTTGGTCCTTGAGATAGACCGTCATCACGCCCCTCGCGGCCTTCTCGTTGACGGCGCAACGCAGCGCGACGATGTAACGGCCAGCGGCCAACAGGCGCTGGTCGGCTCCAAGCTTCTCTGCCGTATCGAGAGCATGCTTCGCGAGGTCGCTGTGGATCTGTGGGTTTTCGTCGCGCGCCAACAACATCGCGTAGTCGAGACAACCCTCGGCTGTCTGCATGACGAGCTTGCGGCTGCGCATCGCTTGACGACCGGCCTCACGACTATCGCCAGCCATGACCAAGGCGCGCAAATACGCGAGCTGTACGACGGGGTCAAACTTGGCTGCCTTGGCCGCCTTGGCAAGTGGCTCTCGCAATGCGGCAAGAACCGAAGCGCTGTGCGCGTCGCCACGCAACACGAGGTCCGCAAACAAAGCCAACGGCCGGGCCTCGTCGGCGAGCTGCTTGGTCGTTTGTGCCAACCACTGCCTCGCCGCGGCTTGGTCATTCGACTTGGTTGCCAGCGTCAAGTAGAGCAAGCCACTGAGCAATCCATCACGTGGCGATGCGGCGACCATTGGCTGCAGCAGAGCAACCGTC
>JBNMND010000177.1:0-11432 GCA_051274975.1 Planctomycetota bacterium
CGATTGTTGGTGGCCTATACCCGTCGCGAACTGCCGGGCTGGGGCCGGGTGCCAGCGAAACTCGGTGGTAGCAACGATGTCATCTGGCGTGAAACTGGAATGCGTACGGTGCGTGCCAAGCTGCACGGGTTCGAGATGGAGCTCGTCATCGCCAACTGGTCCGAGCGTTTGGCTTGGTTTCTCGCTCGCTACCACGACTTGGCTTTGCAGCAACTGGTTCGGCGCGGTCTCCAACATGGTGGCCGCTGGTCATCTGTGGCCGCTGCGTGATGACGAATCACGCGCAGTGGATGCCTTGTTCTTCCCGCCGAAAGGGCCGTGGACGGGTCGCTCGTTTGGCGTGCCGAGCTAGCTAGTCTGGCGAACGCCCTAGAACGCGTTGCCGAACGCAATGGTCAAGTTACTGCCTTCTTCGCTGTAACCAACATCGGCGCGGAACACCGCTTCGCGTGAAAACGCCAAACGCAAGCCAATGCCATAGCTGTCGAGGAAGCGGCCGTTGTCGAGTCGATCCACGTCGGCGGCGACGGTGCCGGCATCGTAGAACAACGCGATGCCGATGCGCTCGATGCGAATCGTATCGGTGAAGGCGTAGCCGCGTTCGACCAGGTTGATGCGATACTCCGCTGAGAAGTGCGCTGCGGCACGGTCGGTATAGCGGTTCTGGATGTAGCCACGCAGCGTGCGTGAGCCACCCAGAGTTGGCAGGCTGTAAAACGGCAATTCGCCGATCGTGTCCTGCACGAAGAAGCCAAGCGCGAACACATCGGTCGGCGGGTTCTCTTCGCGGCCAACGGCGCCCTGGTGGAACAATGGTGGCAGCGGGATGACTTGCTGGCCATCCAGCGCGATGATCGAACCCCACTTACCAGCGCTTTGGAACGCGTTCGCGATCGACACGCCCAAGCGCTGGCCGCGATAGGCCTGCGCCAGGCTATCTCGTGTATCCCAACCGAAGCGGCCCGTCACCCAGATCTGGTCGACGCCGTCGCCATCTTGGAATGCGCGCATGAATTGCGGCTTGTAGAGGTCCGTACTCGGCAGCGTGCTGACGCGGCCGGATGACAGTGCATGGTGTTGCAACTCGACGTCGACGCGCGCCAACCAGTCACTACCTGAATCGGGCAGTGGCACGCGCATGCCGAAACCGATGTCGGTGAGTTCTTCGGTGTAGGTGGTTTCGTCGCCACCGACGCTGCGGCTACCGAAGCCAAAGAAGCGACGGGTCAGCGTCTTCGAATAACCACCGCGTGCGTAGACCCGGCCGCGTTCCTCTCGAATGATGCCGCCGTTCGCCAGGGTGCGGTGGTTGAGCCACTTCGACCAGTTGATGCGAAAGTTCTGTTGACCTTCCGCCGAGTAGGTCGCGACGATGTTCGCGAACTCTTGGAAGTTCTGGTTTCGGAAGTCGATGTCGGTCATCGCAAGACCGCCACCAAAGCCGATGTCTTCTTCGCGGAAGATGATCGGGGTCACGAAAGAACTGACCCAGAAGCGGTCGAGCACGCCGCCCGGCTTGATGCGCGCCGGCGGCGTGTAGCGCCAACGTTCGGGACGCTCCAGGTCGCCGGGAAACTGTGGCTTCGGGATGCGCCCGGTGCCGTCCATGCCACGGAATGGGTCGTAGTGCTGGAACGGATTCTGACGGAACGAGTCCGGGTTCTGCGGCTTGGCGGTCGTGTTCTGGGCGATGCCAGCAACGCAGAGCAGCGCAATCACACAGATGAACACAGCTACGGCGGGTAGACGCACCCCAACATCGTCTCGATTGTTGTGCTTGGCGCAATGACGGATTGACGATGCATCGTGGTTGATCGCCCACACATCGGTGGAGTAGCCGTTGCATGGCTACCCCGCGCACGTAAGCAGATCATGTCCGCATCAGACTCACACACGGTTCGCACGAAGCAGGCACCGCAGAGTTGCGCGAGGGCATGCTCGAACTACGTTTTGGCCTTATCGGCGGCAACCCCCTGCCGCGCAAGAATTGCATGACAAGTGGACGCGACTACCTCATCCTAGAGAAGCAATGAGCCGTACCTTCGAATGTCCCAACTGCGGCGCCGCCGTCAAGGCCGGCAAGAAAGTCTGCCGCGAGTGCGGAAGCGATGACGCAACCGGCTGGATGAGCTCGGAAGAGATCGACTACCAGAGCATCGATATTCCGGATGGCTACGGTCCCGAAACCCAGCTCGAGCAGGACCGCGGACGAACGTGGGTGACGTTCGTCGCAATCCTGCTCGCGGTCGCACTCGTGTTGTTATTCGTGCTGCGCTAGCGAGCCAGATCCGCGGTCTACTCGAAGTCAACCTGCCAGTAGTTCGTGGCAGCGAATGGCGGCGCGGCCACTCATCGTGACGATGAGGTCTCAGCTATCGCTGAGATCCGCGACACGTTCCTGCGTGCCGGTCCCGCATAAGCACTGAGCACGCGTCAGGGATGCTGCTGAGTTCTCCAAATCGCGATTCCATCGACGGCCTCGCAACCTCGTCGGACCGCCAGAGTTTTCGCCTAGAGAAACCGGCTTACTGCTTGAGGACTTCAATGGAGTGCACTTGCTCCATTGGATAGGCGCGGATGCCCTGTTCGGTCTCAATAACAACCCAGCCACGCTCCACCGGGAGTCTAATCAGCTTACCGGACTTCGACATTCCAGGGCCCCTGACTAGTACGCGCGTGCCCTTCTTCAGTGGCCACTGTGCACCATCGAGATTAATGGTCGCGGGCTTGCGGCGCATGGTCGGCAGAATCTGCTCGCGCGGCCCCCTTCGGAACGTCGACCCCGGATCGTCATCGGCCAGCGGTGTCATGCGAAGCGTCACCGGGAAGTGGTCACTGTAGGTCTTGCGCCATAGCAGGCGCTCCTTCGCACCTGACACATGGTGCGACACGAAGGAGTTTCGCTGCACTTCACGGAACCCCTGGCCAACGCAGAACTGATCGATCGGCGTGTCGAAGTGCATGATCGTCGGCGCCGTGGCCTGATGGTCGAGGTATTGCATCACACCGCCGCTCTCGAGCATCTTCTCCGGGTCGTCGCCGTAGGTGCTGTTGAAGTCGCCCATGATGACGATGTCGCGATCTTCTTTGGGGTCCACAAGCAACTTGCCAACCCACTCGCGCAGGTGCGTCGCTTCGGCCTTGCGCTTCTGTAGGTCGCGAGCCTTGCGGCCCGCCTTGAGATGCACGATCACGACGCGGAAGTCACAACCCGTCTTGCGATGGCGGAAGCACGCAGTTACCGGCTTGCGGTGGAACACCGACACACCGTCAAGTTCGCTCGGAAACTCGAGCAACTCTTCGGCATACAAGAGATCCACGACGATGCTGTCGTAAACAAAGCCAACGCCTTGCTGCGTCTTGTTGTCGCTCCACTTGCCAGTCGTGCCAAGCACCGCACGCCAACTTGGGCCAGCGGCAGCAGCCACGGCCTTGAGCGGTTCTTCGCCGCAAATCTCCTGCACGCCGAGCACGGCAACGCCGAGTTCCTTGACCTTCTTGCCGATCGCAATCCGATCCTCGTCGGAACGCGGCGGCGTGTCGCGGCGGTACTTCGGGTCGGCACCGAGGAACTCAATGTTCCAACTGCCAATACGGATGTCCGCGGCGACTTGTGCTGGCAGCGCGAAGCACAGCGAGACGAACAGCAAAACAGAACGCAGCATCATTGGGAGTCCTCACCAATCGGGATCTGCTCGCGAATCGAGCGCATCAGATCTTGCAGGAAGTGGATATTGTGGATGGACAGTAGGATGCCGCCCAGCATTTCGTCGGCCACCGAGAGATGGCGCAGGTAAGCACGTGAGTAGTTGCGGCAGCAGTAGCACGTGCAACCGTCGACCAGTGGTGTCGGGTCATCGGCATACTTGAGGTTGCGCATCTTGATGTAGCCGCCGCCCGGCGCGAACGCCGTGTGGCTGCGACCGTGACGCGTTGGGATCACGCAGTCGAACATGTCGACGCCCTTGGACGTCGCGTCGAGCAAGTCCTCGGGCATGCCAACGCCCATCATGTAGCGGATCTTGTTCTCCGGTAGATGATCGACGCATGCCTCGAGCGCGGTCGCCATCTGCACCTTGGTCTCGCCAACACTGAGGCCGCCAATCGCATAGCCGTCGAACTCCATCGCCGCCAGCTTCTCAGCACTCTCGGCGCGCAGTTCGAGGTTGGTGCCACCTTGGCAGATGCCGAACACGGCTTGGCCGCGTGAACTGCCGCCCCAGCTGTCATGCAGATCGCGAGCTTCTCGGGCCCAGAGCAAGGTGCGTTCGTGCGCCGTGCGTTGCAGCTTCTCATCGGAGTCGCCGGGCGGACAGTGGTCGAGCACCATCGCGATATCGGGCCCAAGTTGCTTCTGGAACGTCAACACCGACTCCGGCGTGCAGCGGTGCTTGCTGCCATCAATGACCGAATTGAAGGTCACCGCCTTGTCATCGATCTTCATCTTGTCGCTGAGCGAGAAGACTTGGAAGCCACCCGAGTCGGTCAGGATCGGCCCGTCCCAGTTCATGAACTTGTGCAAGCCGCCGAGCTTCTCCACGCGTTCGGCGCCGGGACGCACGTGCAGGTGGTAGCTGTTAGCCAGGATTAACTCGCTGCCGGTATCCTTGACCTGTTCGACAGTCAAGCCGCGCAACGTCGCATAGGTACCAACAGGCGCAAAGCACGGCGTCTCAAACGAACCGTGTGGTGTGTGGTATCGACCGCGGCGGAGTTTGCCTTTCTGGCCGAGGAGTTCGTAGCGGAAGTCAGTCAAGGGTGCTGGCGGGGCGCGGTCGGTCAGTGGGTGGGTGGGAAATCGGGAGTCTGGAAATCGTGAGCAGACGACTCGGCACCAGACACACGGCTACGCAAACGGCAGTTCATCGGAGCCAGAGTTACTGGAGCCCGAGTTACCGGAGCCAGAGTTACCGGAGCCAGAGTCACTGCGACCTTCCGGCACAGGCAGCCCGAGATGCTGGTAGGTGAGTGAAGTTGCGATGCGGCCGCGCGGTGTGCGCGCCAACAACCCGCAGCGAATCAGGTGCGGTTCGAGCACCTCTTCGAGCGTGTCCTCCGCTTCGTCGATCATCGCGGCCAACGTCTTCAAACCTATCGCTTCGCCGCGCTGCGTTAACGCACGCAGCAGCTTGCGATCGACCTCTTCGAGACCGAGTTGATCGATACGCAAGCGCTGCAAGCCTTCTTCGGCGGTGGTCGCGTCGATACTCGGCTTCTCCAAAACTTGGGCAAGGTCTCGAACCCGCCGCAGAATGCGCAGCGCCATGCGCGGCGTGCCCCGGCTTCGTACTGCGCAAAGCTCGGCGGCGCGTTTGTCAATCGTGACCCCGAGGCGCGCAGCAGCGCGCATGATAATCTGCTCGATGTCGCTGCTTGGATACGGCTCGAGACGCTCGACGATTCCAAAGCGAGAACGGAAAGCCGCCGACAGCAATCCTTCGCGAGTGGTTGCGCCAACCAACGTGAACGGTTGCACGCCGAGTCGCACGCTTCGGCCGCTCGGTCCCGGATCGAGCACGACATCGATCGCGTGGTCTTCCATCGCGGAGTAGAGGTATTCCTCCAGCGCCTTAGGCAGCCGGTGGATCTCATCGATGAACAGCACCTGGTTGCGCTGCAATCGGGTCAGCGTACCAGCGAGATCCTTTGGTGCGCCAAGCGCGGGCCCCGACGTAATCACGATGTCCGCTTCCATGCCCTGCGCAATCAAATGCGCCAGCGTCGTCTTGCCGAGACCGGGTGGGCCGCACAGCAGAACGTGGTCAATCGGTTCTTCGCGGCCGGTGGCGGCTTCGATGGCGATGCCCAGGTTGTCGCGCACCTGCACTTGTCCGACAAATTCGGTGAAGGTGCTCGGCCGCAGGCTGCGGTCGAACTCGCGTTCTTGGGGATCGGGTGCTGCGTGGAAGACCATCGGCCCCAACATCGTACTTGCGTTCTCGCCGCGATCCACCACGCTGCGCGGGTGAGCGACGAACAGCCGATCTTTGACCTGCTCGGGAATGACAAGTTGACCGCCATTGTGGCTGGCTTCTACGCCCGCGTCCCGGATGACGACATCCTCGGGCCGATGTATCCCAAAGCGAAGATGGCCGCTGCGGAGGAACGTCTACGCAGCTTTTTGATCTATCGTTTCGGCGGCCCAGCGGACTACATCCGCGACCGCGGCCATCCGCGCCTGCGCATGCGCCACAATCCGTTCGCGGTTGATCAGGCGGCCCGAGATCGTTGGCTGGAATTGATGATGGCGTCGATCGACGAGCAGGATGTGGCGCCGGAGCACCGCGCCTACCTCGAGGAGTTCCTCGGCGGCATCGCGACGTTCTTGCAGAACCGCTGATCATTTGCGGTAGATGAGGTTGGCGGGCGGCCCCCGGGAAGTCGTCGTGCGTTAGCCAGTGCCAGTCATGGCCTTTTGGCCGCCATCGCGAGTAGCCTGTGCGCTATGCGCAGCTTCGTCTTCTGCTCCTCTCTCATTCTGACGGTTGCTTCCGCAGTCGCTCAATCCCCAACGGTCGATGCTCCGCTGTTCAACGGCAAGGACCTGACCGGCTGGCACGGCCAGCGCACGATGGACCCGGTAAAGTTCGCGGCGATGCCTGGCGCCGAGCGCAGCAAGATGCTCGCTGCCGATGCCGCTTCGGTCGCCAAGCACTGGCGCTGTGAAGGCGGCGAACTGATCAACGACGGCCACGGCGCGTTCTTGACCACCGACAAGGAGTATGGCGACGCGGTCTTCTGGCTCGAATACAAGACGGTCGCCAAAGCCGATTCAGGCATCTACCTGCGCGCGACGCCACAGGTGCAGATCTGGGATTACACAGAAGCCGGCGGCAAGTGGAACATCGGTGCCGACAAGGGCAGCGGTGGCCTGTGGAACAACAAGAAGCACGAACGCTTCCCTACGGCTTGTTTCGACAAGCCGTTCGGTGAGTGGAACCGCATGTCGATCATGATCATCGGCGAGCGCGTCTGGGTAACGCTCAACAACCGCACAACGGCCAACGGCGTGCGCATGGAGAACTACTGGGATCGCTCCAAGCCGATGCCAAAGCAGGGTCCACTGCAACTGCAAACGCACGGCGGCGAGATCCGCTTCCGCAACATGTCAGTTCGCGAACTCGACACGAAGACTGCCAACGAGTTCCTCGCCAGCTCCGACTTCTACGCCTACATGCCAGTCTTCAACGGCATTGACTTCACAGGTTGGCAAGGCAGCACCGACAACTACGAAGTCGTCGACGGCGCGATCTGCTGCAAGCAGGGCAAGGGTGGCAACCTGTTCACCAACGAGGTCTACGAAGACTTCTCGGTGCGCTTCCAGTTCAAGGTCCCGCCCGGCGGCAACAACGGACTCGCGATGCGCTACCCCGGCAAGGGCGACCCGGCCTACGCTGGCTTCGAGCTGCAAGTGCTAGACAACACGGCCAAGAAGTATGCCAACCTCAAGCCCTATCAGTACCACGGTAGCGCCTACGGCATGGCCCCGGCGTTGCGTGGCTACCAGCGCCCGGTTGGCGAATGGAACTTCCAAGAAGTCACCATGATCGGTTCGCATGTAACCGTCGAACTGAACGGCTACCTGATCCTCGACGCCGACCTCAAGGACCTGAAGTCGAACTTGCCGAAGCACGTTGGCAAGGACAACGCATCTGGCCACTTCGGCTTCTGCGGTCACAACGATGCGGTGTCGTTCAAGAACATCCGTATTCGTGGGCTGTAGGGGACACGAATGACGATGGCTGCTGGTTGCGTCTTCGAGCCCTGCAGGGCCGATCATCTTTAGAGGCTATTCTAGGGGGCCAGGGACGGGCTTGAGAGTCAGTGGGTTCGAGAGGCGGACAATTGTCATGGCTCTGCCGGCGCGAGGTTGATGCATCCTTGCGTGGTGGGATCTTGGCGCACGGCTTCGCGCGGGCCTCTGGTGTGAGGCCTCTTTGAGCGAGTGCTGCGGGCGAGGGGGCAGTCGTTCGATGTGACGGAGTTGGTGCCGGCGCGGGCTCCGCTTGGTGGTGAGCAGGAGGGGCCGGTGCGCAGGGCGTTGTGAGCGCCTAGCCCTCCAGACGTCTGCGCTGGCCGCCCCTGGGGAGCCTCACGCAAGAGTCGCCCACTTGACCACTTGACGTCCTTACAGTGTAAGCTTACACTGTAAGTTCCGCCCCAGAAGCCTGAGCACCTGACACCATGAATGCAACGAAAGCCCGACGCCCCATCTCGACGCAACACACCAGCGTGACCACCACCAAGAACACCATGAAGGCCATCGTCCACGACCGTTACGGCGGCGCGGACGTGATGAAGTTCCGCGAGATCGAGAGACCCAAGATCGGTGACGACGACGTGCTTGTGCGGGTTGCCGCTGCCGGCATGGATCGCGGCGTATGGCACCTCATGGCCGGCATGCCGTACGTAATTCGACTCGGCTTCGGCCTGCGCGCCCCCAAGAACCCAGTCCTTGGAATGGATGTCGCAGGGCGAGTCGAGGCGACCGGAAATAACGTGACTGAGTTTCAGGCGGGTGACGAAGTGTTCGGAATCTGCAACGGTTCGTTCGCGGAGTACGCTTGCGTCAACCGGAAGAAGTTGGCCCGGAAGCCGGCCAACCTCACCTTTGAGCAGGCAGCCGCGGTGCCTGTCTCCGGCGGCACAGCGCTGCAGGGCCTTCGCGACAAAGGAGAACTCCGCGCTGGCCAGAAGGTGTTGATCATCGGCGCCGGCGGAGGCGTGGGAACGTTCGCGGTACAGATCGCCAAGGCGTTCGGAGCGGAGGTGACCGGCGTGGAGGGCCCGACGAAGGTAGACATGGTCCGCTCCATCGGTGCAGACCATATAATCGACTATCGGCGCGAAGACTTCTCGCGCATGGGGCAGCGATATGACGTCATCCTGGACATCGCGGGCAACCGTAGTCTCAGAGATCTCCGGCGTGCCCTTCTCCCAAAGGGCACCCTCGTGATCACGGGCGGGGAAGAAGGTGACCGGTGGATCGGCGGCACCGACCGCATGCTAAGGGCAATCGCGCTGTCTCCGTTCGTGGGCCAGAAGCTGCGCGGATTCGTCGCTTCAGAGGGTCGTGAACATCTAGATGTACTGACCGGGCTCATTGAGGCCGGTAAGATCACGCCAGTCATTGACAGGACGTACACGCTGAGCGAGACCCCCGACGCCATGCGACATATGTTAGAAGGTCACCCCAGAGGCAAGATCGTCATCACGGTGTAGCGCGCCAGGCAAACGCGGCCAACGCGACGGCTACCAATAACCAAAATGGCAACACCAGGCGACCCAAAGAGACCGCCCCGCATTCCGTTGAGTCGTGAGCGGGTGCTGCGCGCAGTTATCGCGTTAGCAGACAAGAACGGGATCGATGCGCTCTCCATGCGCAAGCTTGGCCAGGCACTCGGGGTCAAGGCGATGTCCCTCTACAACCACATCGACAACAAGGAGGACGCCCTGGATGGCATCAGCGACCTTGTCGTCGGCAAGATCTACTTGCCGGCCATCGGATCCGATTGGAAAGCGGAGATGCAAAGGCGGGCGACGTCCGCGCACGAGGTTCTACTGCGTCACCCTTGGGCCTCGCTGCTGATTGTGTCCCGCGCCAACGTCGGCCCTGCGATGTTGCGCTACACAAACGCA
This sequence comes from Planctomycetota bacterium, assembly GCA_051274975.1. Lineage (GTDB taxonomy): Bacteria > Planctomycetota > UBA1135 > UBA1135 > UBA2386. The sequence continues at coordinate 9,640 of JBNMND010000177.1, forward strand.
ACGGTTGGCTGTCTACGCGAGGCGGGCTTCTCGCTGGAGATGGCTGACCGCGCGTGGAACGCGATCGACAGCCACATCTACGGCTTCACACTCCAGAAGTTGAACTTCCCGTTTAAGCCGGAGGAGTATGCAAGCGCAGCAAGCGAGTTCCTCCCCATGCTCCCCGTGGCCAAGTATCCCTACATGCGTGCACTCGCGCAGCAGGTCATCGACGGCGACCACCACGGCGTGCACGACTTCGAGTTTGGACTCGAGCTCATCCTTGACGGGCTCGAGAAACTGCGGGCAACGCCGTGATCCGCGCGCCGTCATCTCACCGCTGGGACTCCAAGTGGGGTTCGCGATGGCTCGAAAGCGAACGCCGAAGATGCGTCAGATGACAACCGGCAAGTAGCCGGCGTTCGCAGCGAATCGACGGACACAAGTTGCCACAGGTCGGTGATCTTCTCTTCGTTGAACCCGTAGTTCTGCATGCGGCGATGGTCACTGGCGATGCGCGCACGGACACCGACCTGCAACGCGGTCTGTTTTGCGGTGCGGGGGCGGCTGGCGCGGCGCGGCCCGAAGACTACGCCGCGTTTATGCGCTATGCGATGTGGTTGAGTTTGTCCGGGGCTCGGGCAACGCGAAGCCTTGGCTTCCGCAGTGCCCAGGCTGCTGATTAGTAGGATCAGGTCGCTCTGGCTTTCGTTAATGCCGATGGTCTGGGAGGTCGTGGTGGGGCTGCGGTGGGGCTGGTTGGGGTTGGCTGGTTCGCCCCGGCAGCCTGAATCACCTACACCCGTCACCCGCGACCTTCTTTCACGGCCTCAGCGTGAAAACTTCCTTGTAGACCGGCACTTCCACCGACCGAAAGCCAGCATCCAAAAGGTGGTCCGCGAACTTGAGAGCAGGATCTTCCTCCCCATGCACGACGAAGACCTGCTTGGTCGTCCGGGCGAGCGGGCGAACGTGCTCAAGCATCTCGCGATAGTCGGCGTGTGCAGATAGCCCGTTGATGTGGTGCACCCTGCATCGCACCTTGTGGCGCTCGCCGTAGATCTTCACATAATCGTAGCCCTCAAGCAGCTTGCGACCGAGTGTGCCCTGGGCTTGGTATCCCACGATCAGGATGCAGTCTTCGGGGCGACCGATCGTTTGTTCCAGGTGGTGCAGGATGCGTCCGCCTTCACACATTCCGGATGCGGATATGATGATCCCGCTTCGAAGCTGATTCAGGGCCTTGCTCTCGTTGACATCTGCGACGCACTTGACCCCGTCGAAGAGAAAGGGGTCGCGTCCTGACGCCAGCACTTCGCGTGCCTGTCGATCGAACAGTTCCTGGTGTCGAGCAGCGATTGCAGTCGCCTTGCTGCTGAGAGGCGAATCAACGTAGATCGGCAAGGGATCGATGACGCCTTCGTCGATCAGGCGGCCAAGATACCACAAGATATTCTGCGTGCGTCCGACGGAGAATGCAGGGATGAGTATGCGGCCACCACGACCTCGTTGCTCTGCAATGAACTGGGAAATCTGGATCTCGAGCTCGTCAAGCGGAGGATGCAATCGGTCGCCATACGTCGACTCGGTAATCAAGACGTCGCACTCGGGCAGTGGCTCAGGATCGCGAAGGATCGGCATGCCTTTGCGGCCGTGATCGCCGGTGAACACGATGCGCATGGAGTGGGGCCCGTCATCGACATCGATGATCACGTGCGCGGATCCGAGAATGTGGCCAGCGTCGAGCAACGTCGCTCGCACCCCGGGACAGACGTCGATGGATTTCCCGTAGCCTTCGCCTTGCACCTTAGCCA